>SMWD01000120.1 GCA_004357495.1 Gammaproteobacteria bacterium | reverse complement strand
GAAACCCACCAGACGCAGCGCCAGCTTGTTACCTGCCAGCGGGATGTTGACCATGGCGCTGAGGTCGTAACCCGTACTGCCGTGTTCGACTGTCATTCCGGTCAGTTCAACCCAGCTGTCGAACTCGGTGGTGTCCGGCTTGTTGGTCAGAATACGCAGTGTGCCGCACTGGGAAGCATCTCCGAACAGCGTGCCCTGGGGCCCGCTCAGTGCCTCGACGCGCTGGATATCCACCATCCGGGGATCCGGGTTGATTCCGGCCACCGTGATCGGCTGCTCGTCCAGATACACTGCCGTGGTTGCAGTGTCGGCAAAAGCGATGCCGGACACGGCACAGCCG
The DNA here is from genome assembly GCA_004357495.1 of Gammaproteobacteria bacterium. GTDB lineage: Bacteria > Pseudomonadota > Gammaproteobacteria > Steroidobacterales > SMWD01. The sequence continues at coordinate 6,475 of SMWD01000120.1, read as the reverse complement.
CGCATAATGACGTTGGTGCCGCCCGGTTCCCGCCGGGCGAAGGACAAGGCGGGGATCTGCCCGATGTAGTCGTCGAGTTGCTTGAAGCCTTGGTGGACGATGTCAGCGTCGGTGAGCACCGTGATGGACATCGGAATATCCTGAACGTTGGCCTCGCGCTTGGTGGAGGTAACGATAATTTCCTCGATCACCGCTTGCGCCTGGGCAGCGGGAATGCCGGCACAGGCTGCGGAGATGGCGAGCCCGAGAGCTTGCTTCGGGTGCTTTTGGATCAGATTAATGTTTACCGTCATGACCATCCCCCCCGGATTCAATACTACATTTGCCCGATACTACTGACAGTAATGTTGAATTTCCACTGCAAAAAAATTTAAATGTACCGAATCGACAGTTAATCATTCCGGGCCTATAGGCATGCAGTTAGAAAGCGCCATTTATTGTGCGAGGGGTCGAGAACAGGCGAAGTTTTTCGCTGCAATCCGGTGAGTTACACTGCGCTTGAATGACCAAAAAATAGTCGCACGAAAAAGATTGATGACACACGGCAATCACATGAATCACGCAATGCGCTTTGCTCCATGACGACGCTTATTGCGACCTCCGTGGTCCGGGGCAGTCAACAAGGCGAGAGCCATGGCGGCATTTTTTTGATCGATCTGGATCGTCAGCGGGTCATGCAGCCCGTTGACTGGAATACGACGAATATTGACTGGCAGGGCCGTGGCTGGGACCGGGGTCTGCGCGGAATCGAATTTGACGGGGATAAAGTTTACATTGCCGCAAGTGATGAATTGTTCGTCTACAACCGTGACTTCGAACAGATCACCTCTTACCGTTCTCCCTACCTGAAACACTGTCATGAGATCAGCCGATACAAGCGGCGTCTGTATCTGACATCCACCGGCTATGATTCCGTCATCGGTTTTGACCTGGACAAGCTGCAGTTTTCCTGGGGATTGCATATTGCCAAAACACCTGACGGATTTCTGGGCAGCCCGTTTCATCCGAGTGGCAAGCAGGGGCCGCCCCTGCAGAATGAACTTCATATCAACAATGTATATTGCCTGGACAGAGGCTTGTACATTAGCGGGCGCGGAACCGGAAGTCTTCTCCAGTATACGGGTAAGCGAATCAAGGCGATCGCCACGTTACCCGCGGGGGTTCACAATGCCAGGCCGTATGCCGACGGCGTGTTGTTCAACGATTCCGATACGGACGTCGTGCGCTTCGAGTCCCGCGACAAGCGGCGCATATTTCGTATTCCCCGTTACGATCCGAATCAGCTCACACACGCTGACTTGGGTGATTCGCGCATCGCCCGCCAGGCGTTTGGCCGGGGCCTGTGCGTAGTAGACAACGGCGTTATTGCCGCCGGATCGTCACCGTCGACGATTACCTTGCATGATTTCAACACCATGGAAACCTCGCTAAGTATTAACCTGACCATGGATGTCAGAAACGCCATCCATGGGCTGGAGGTCTGGCCCTGGCCGCTGGATTCGCGTTAACGGTCCGGCGGATTAATGTTTTCGTACCGGGCATAGCGCGGGAGACTCGGCTCGAGTACCTCGATTAATTCACCCAGGTACTGTTCGTAATTTCTCCAGTAATTAATCGATTTGCTATAAATCGGCTGGCGGACCTGTTCGGAGCTTGCCGTGCGCACCGGACGCTCGGTTTCGTGAAAATTGATACATGCGTCCTCCCACGGGAGTTCGCAATACTCTAGAAGCCGTCGGACCTGGTTTTCGAAATCCGTCACCATGTCTTCGTACTGGACCGTCAGTACGGTACCGGGCAGCACTTCGTGCCAGTGATCCATCAGTCGCTGGTACTCGAGGAAATACTCGCCGATGTCGGTCAGGTCGTAGGTGAAGGGCTGGCCACGGGCAAACAGCTGTCGAAAACAACTCAGGCACGAATCCAGCGGGTGACGCCGGGCATCGATAATTTTGGCGTTGGGCAGCATCAAATGGATGAATCCCACCGACGGGTAATTGTTCGGCATCTTGTCGATGAAGCGGGGCGTACCCTCGGTGCGGTGCATCTTCGCGGCGTGAAGGTATTCCTGGCCCAGCGACTGCAGGTGCGCCGGGCCCAATTCCCTGACCGCCTCAGGATAGTTCACGCCATCGGCGCGATTGAGATTGAGAGCACCCGCTACGTGGTCTACGTAGGGCAGTTCGGAGGTGCCCTCGACCTGACTGTGACTGGCCAGGATTTGTTCGATCAGCGTGGAACCGGAACGGGGCAGGCCGATCACGAATATCGGCGCGGGATCGAGATGGCCCTGACCGCTGCGTTCGGCCAGAAATTTCTGATCGAACACCTCGATCACGCGGTCATGCATGACCTCGCCGCTGACCGGGTCGTAGTATTCGCCCAGGCGCCGCTTGGCATTGCCCTCCCGGTAATACTGCCAGGCGCGATCGAAATCCCGCGGTCCTCGGTTGCCTTGGCCAGGGCAAACAGAAAGTTGACTTCTGACTCCGCGTTGAGATCATCGCCGTCAACACGGGTCTGCATTTCCTGAATGTCCTCATCGCTCAAGCGGTAGGTTTTGAGGTTGGCGAGACTCCAGTACGTCGCGCCAGAGTCGGGGCGCAGCCGGATGCACTCCCGGTAGGCCGTAACCGCTTCATCCTGCCGGCCCACGGTCTTGAGCACATGCCCTAAACCCAGATGCGCGCCGACATGATTGGGGCGCAATTTCAGGGTGCTTTGAAAGGCTTCGATGGCCTCATAGGTCAGCGCCGCCGGAGACAGGGTGCTGGCCAGCAGGAAACGGGCCTGGACATTGCCGGGTTCCATCTCGATGGCGCGCCGGAAACAGCCGATCGCAGCTTCAAAACGATTCTGCTCCATGAGTGCGCGACCGTGGTCGATGACAGCGCCGATAAAATCGGGTGCGTGGGAAACAGCTCGCCGCAGGTACCGTTCCGCGTCGTCGAAACGTGCTGCGCCCAAGGCCAGGGTGCCCATCATGCGCAGGGCGTCGACGCTGTCCGGGTTGGTCCGCAGGACCTCGTCATACAGCCGCTCTGCTTCTTCCAGTCGGCCTGCTTTCTGGTGTTCAGCGGCGAGCGCCAGCGTCTTGCGTTGCGGGTTCAGGTCGAACGATTTTTCGAATGCTTCATCCGCCTGCTTGCCTTTGCCGAGCATGGCCAGCGCCTTGCCCAGGTTGAAATGGGCGCCTTCCAGATTCGGGTCCAGACGGGTGGCCGTTTGCAGCACCGGCACGGCTTCGTCGGCTCGCCGTTGCCTGACCAGCAGTTGGCCCAGGTCTTCATGCGGCTTGGCGAAGCTCGGAGCGAGCTCAATGGCCTCGCGCAGCCACTTTTCCGCGTCCTCGGTTTGCCCGGCTTTCAACAGCATCACCCCGAGCAAGGCAACCATGTTGACGTCCCGGGGATTGCGCGCCACCGCATCCCGGCAAAAGGCTTCGGCGTCGTCGGCCTTGCCGGCACTCATAAGCCGGATCGCTTCGTTCAAATTACTTCTGGTGGCGTAGGGATGAGACATGATCGGGTAAGGTGTCACGCAGTGTTTTCTTTGTCTACTTTCTTTTAACGACTGATTGCTGACCGTGACACACGAAAAGCGCATCATTGTCGCATAATCTGTGCCCCCCTTTACAGCATAACTGGTATCACCGTATGCAATATCCCCAGCCGCACACCGGGTCGTACTACGCCGCCAGCGCCAATGAATCAACCGACTTTGCCCCGCTCGACGGTGCTGTGAAAGCAGACGTTTGTGTCATAGGTGCGGGGTTTACCGGCATCTCGACGGCGCTGCATCTGGCGGAACGCGGCTACGACGTTCATGTTGTCGAGGCCAACAAAGTCGGGTGGGGAGCATCGGGCCGCAACGGGGGGCAGATGATCGGCGGCATCGCCGGCGAGAAAGCCATGCTCAAACATCATGGTGCGGAGATTGCCGGTCTGTTATGGGAAATGCGCTGGGCCGGAAATGAGATCATTCGCCAGCGCGTGCAGCAATACGGCATCCAATGCGATCTGAAGGCGGGCTATCTCGACGTTGCCATCAAGGATCGCCATGTACGCGCTCTGCGCGAAGAGTATGAATACCTGAAAAATAATAATTTCCCGCATGAATTCCAGATCATGTCCAGGCAGGAGACCAGAGAGCTGATCGGAACCGACGCCTACATCGGCGCACTGAAGATCATGGGCAATGGGCATTTGCACCCTCTCAATCTGTGTGTCGGCGAGGCGCAGGCCGCGGTTCAACAGGGGGCCACAATTTATGAGCAATCTCCGGTTCTCGACATCGAGAAATCCGCCACACCGAGAGTCATCACGGAAAACGGTTCTGTGTCTGCGGACTTCGTTGTTTTGGCGGGTAACGCCTATCAGTTTCTTGACAAGCGATTGCGCAGCCAGTTGTTTCCGGTTAACAGTTTTATCATCGCCACCGAGCCGCTGTCCGACGAGCTGATTGCCGAGATCAATCCCGAAGATCTGGCCGTCTGCGATCCTAATTTCATACTTGAATACTTTCGGCTGAGCGCGGACAAACGCCTGCTGTTCGGCGGCCGAATCAATTACTTCGGCGATGATCCCGAAGTCATCAAGATGAATCTGAAACCGCGGATGTGCAGAATTTATCCGCAGCTCGCCAATATACGCATCGACTATGCGTGGGGCGGCACGATCGGCGTGACACTGAGCCGCGTGCCGCAGATGGGAAGAATCGCACCGAATATTATTTACTCGCAGGGCTACTCCGGGCACGGTGTCAATGTGACGCATCTGGCCGGCCAGATTCTCGCCGATGCGATCGCCGGCACGCTCGAGCGTTTTGACGTTTTTGCGAGAATAAAACCAATAACAGTTCCGGGAAGCGGTGTTTTCAGCAAGCAAATGGTCGCGCTCGGCATGGTTTATTACCGCCTCAGGGATCTTTTATAGGGGCGGTACCACGCGGGTTCAGGAGCCATCGGCGGCGGGCCCTTCAGCGCCTTCTATTGTTCGTCCGGCCAGCCGTCATGTTGCGGCAGATTATCGCTTATCTCGAACCACGGGGCCTTTGAACCGACGAATTGGTGGAAGCCAGGGGGGCAGTGTACATCTCCATCGACAGTGCCCAAAGTAATGTAGAGCATGTCGGCTTCCGGCTTGAAATCTACCAGAATTCTCGACCCGCAATTTTCACAAAATATGCTGTCCGCATTTTCCGATAAAGAATAGGTTTTCAGGTTGTCCTCTCCGGAGACATAAGTGAATTGGTCGCGGGAAACTCCACCCCAGGTGGCAAATGCGGCTCCGTGGAGCCGTCGGCATATCGAGCAATGGCAGTGGCAGAAGTCCTTGAGTTCTCCCGCCACTTCATATTTTACCTTAGCGCACTGACATCGGCCGGTAATCATGGCAATTCCTCTGTAGCCAAGCTTTCATTCGGAGCAATATATACCCAACGTCACCCTTTCGGTAGCGCCTTCGGCACGTTGTATATTTGCTCGATGCGCCGTCAGCGTATAGGGCTGGAAGTTTATATGCGTTCAGTGACTAGACTGATAAAACGACATAAGCAGAAGATTCATATAATGAAATCTGATCGCTACGATACGATCGTCATCGGTGCGGGGCACAATGGGTTGGTGTGTGCCGCCTATCTGGCACAGCATGGCCAGCGCGTGCTGGTGCTCGAAGCTTCCGACACAGCCGGTGGCCTCGGCGCAACCCGTGAATTCCATCCCGGCTTTCAGGCATCGATTGCGCATTCGATCAGCCATTTTTCGCCGCAGATTACCAAAGACCTGAAGCTCGAATCGCATGGCTTCCGGACGCCGTCGGAACCCCTGTCGACCATCGGGCTGAATGCGGATGGAGAGCATGTGATCCTGCATCGGGATTCGGTGAGCGGGGTCGGAGATGAGGATGTCATCTCTTATCGGAAATATTCGCAGCTGATGCAGCGTTTTGCCGGCGTGTTAAAGCCGTTCTGGCTCAAGACGATGCCGCGGATCGGCAAGAACAGCATTGCCGAAATGATGACCTTCGCGCACATCGGGCTCAAGCTGCGCCGTATCGGCCAAAAAGATATGCGGGAATTCCTGAGAATCATTTCACTGCCAACCCGCGATCTCATGGATGAGAACTTCGACAATGACATTCTCAAGGCACTATTGAGCTGGGACGGGCTCATCGGTTCGAAGATGGCGCCACGCTCACCCAATGGGTCGGTGCTGGCGATGCTCTATCGCCGGCTTGGTGATACGCAAGGTGCCCATGCTATCCCGACGGGCGGGGTAGGCGGCTTGATCAAGGCGCTGTGCTCGGCGGCGACGTCAGCGGGTGCCGAGATTCGCACCGGTGCCAATGTTCGTCGTATTCTGGTTGAAGGGAGTGTCGACGGACTGGTTGCAAACGGCGTGCAACTGGTCGATGGCGACAGGCTCGAAGCCGATCGAATTGTCTCGGCGACGGATCCGAAAAGAACATTTCTTGAT
>SMWD01000119.1 GCA_004357495.1 Gammaproteobacteria bacterium | reverse complement strand
TGTTGCATAGTTCCGGTACACAGTTTCCAAAGGTTCTGAAGCACTGCTACCCCATAAACTTCGGCGACTTGCCCTTGTGTGTCTTCGTGCAAAAGGTATTTATGGGAGCAGCTTTTGTGGGAGCGGCTTCAGCCGCGATTCATCCGGCCGACTAGCGGTGGCGCGCCCGCAGCTCGTTGACGACGTCCACCAAGCTCAGATCCTGGCTCTTCAGGAGCACGAGCAGGTGGTAGATGAGGTCGGCAGCCTCGCCGACGATTTCGTCGCGCTGGCCCTGGACGGCGGCCAGAGCGAGTTCGACGCCTTCCTCGCCGATCTTCTGGGCGATGCGTGTCGGGCCGCCAGCAAACAGTTCAGCCGTGTAGCTGTCGTCCGTGTTCGCATTTTTGCGTGATTCGATGACCGCCTCCAGTTCCAGCAGGAAATCGATATCGTTCGGATTATTCATAATCGTACCTCGACGGACTGCTTGCGCAGATATTTTTTCAGAGCCTGGATGTTAATGGCAGCGCTGTGAAACACGCTGGCGGCCAGACCGCCGTCGACGCCCGCGGCGGTGAATACATCGGCGAAGTGTTGCATCGTGCCCGCGCCGCCCGACGCGATCAATGGCACGGTGCATTGCTCGCGCACCAGGGTGAGCTGCGCGAGATCGTAGCCCTGGCGCACGCCGTCCTGGTTCATGCAGTTCAGGACAATTTCTCCGGCGCCGCGCTCCTGCACTTCACGAACCCAGTCGATCGTCAGCCGGCCGCTGTGCCGCGTCTTGTCGGGGTCACCGGTAAATTGGTAAACGTGATACGTATCGTCTTCTTCGCGACTGTCGATGCCGACCACAACGCACTGCGAGCCGAAGCGCTTCGCGAGCTCGCCGATCAGATCGGGGTTCGCCAGCGCCGGGCTGTTGATCGAGATCTTGTCGGCGCCGAAATTCAGCACGGCTTCGGCGTCCTGCACGCTGCGGATGCCGCCGGCCACGGAGAACGGAATATTCAGGACCTCGGCCACGCGATTAATCCAGCGCCGGTCCACGGAGCGCCCCTCGGGGCTTGCCGTGATGTCGTAGAACACGAGTTCGTCCGCGCCCTCGTCGACGTAACGAGACGCGAGCTCCATGATGCCGCCCATGACCTCGTGGTTGCGGAACTGCACGCCCTTGACGACCTGGCCGTCGCGAACATCGAGACAGGGGATTATGCGCCGCGCGAGAATCGTGAGATCTCCTCTACTGTCAGGCGTCCGTCCAGCAACGCCTTACCGGTGACGACGCGGGTCACGCCGGTGGCCGCGAGTGCGTCCAGGTCGGCTGCCGAGCTGACCCCGCCCGAGGCGATGAATTGCGCGTCGGGATAGCGTTCCACGCAGCTGCGATACAGGTCGAGATTCGGCCCCTGCAAGGTCCCGTCCTTCGCGATATCCGTGCACAGGAACTCGGTCGCGCCGTTGGCGAGGTAATGATCGACAACCGGCCACAGCGATTTGCCGCTGCCCTTGAGCCAGCCGTCGGTCAGCAATTCCGGCTCACCGTCGTCGCCGACCTGCACGTCGACGGCAAGGATGATGGCATCGGCACCGAACTCGGCGAGCCAGGTTGTGACGAGCTCCGGCTGCTTGATGGCCACCGAGCCGATGACGCTGCGCGTGACGCCGGCATCGAGCAGCCTGCGCAGACGCATGGCATCGCGAATCCCGCCGCCGGCCTGTACTTCGATGTCGAGCTTCGCGAGCCGCTCGATAATCGGCAGGTTCGTGCCTTCGCCGGTTCTCGCGCCGTCCAGATCGACGACGTGCAGGCGCCGAGCGCCGGCATCCGCATAGCGTTTCGCAAGCTCGATCGGATCCCTGATGTATTGTGTTACCTGCTCGAAGTCGCCCTGAAACAGGCGCACGATTGTGCCATCGAGCAGGTCGATGGCCGGGATCACTTCCATGCGGGGTCGTGCGTTATTCATGTTCTATGTGCGCAGAAAATTTTCGAGAAATTGCGCGCCTTGTCGACTGGATCGCTCCGGGTGGAACTGGGCTGCGACGAAGTTATCGCGTTCGAGCACGGCTGCAAAACTGCGCCCGTAGTCGGTGCTGGCGAGCGTATCCGAGGTCACGTCCGCCGCGTAGCTGTGCACGAAATAAAAGTGTGTGCCGTCCGGAATATCGGCGAACAAAGGTGACTCGCGCCGGCGATGAACCCGGTTCCAGCCCATGTGCGGGACCGGTCGGCCACGGGCCGCAGCGAAGCGTCTGGCCAGGCCGGGAAATACCCCGATGCAGCGCGCCTGGTTTTCCTCGGAACCATCGAGCAACAACTGCAGGCCGACACAGATGCCGAGAAACGGTTGCCGCAGCGAACCGATAAGGTCGACGAGATTGGCGTCGCGCAGCCGGGTCATGCAATCGGCGGCATCACCGACGCCAGGCAGGATGACATGGCTGGCCGCGCTGATACGGGCCGGATCGACGGTTAATTCGCCGCTGCAGCCGAGCCGCGCCAGCGCGAAATTCAGCGATGCGATATTCGCGCCGCCGCCATCGATGATTGCGACCGTCTTCGCCGTCATGGATTTTCTCAAAGTGCGCCTTTGGTGCTCGGCAGCTGCGTGCCGCTGCGGGTTTTCGCCTGCCGCAGCGCGCGGCCCGCAGCCTTGAAGCAGGCCTCGATCTGGTGATGCGTGTTCTCGCCCGTCACCGTCAGGTGCCACGCGGCGCCGAGGCTGTCCGCCAACGAGCGAAAGAAGTGCGGCACCAGTTCGGTCGGCAATTCACCGACCGATTCGCGGCCGAATTTGCCCTCGAACACGAAGTAGGCCCGCCCGGACAGGTCGATCGCGACCTGCGCCCGCGCCTCATCCATCGGCACGGTGAAACCGTAACGGCCGATGCCGCGCTTGTCGCCGAGTGCCTCGCGCAACGCCTGGCCGAGCGCCAGCGCGACGTCCTCGACCGTGTGGTGTTCGTCGATCTCAAGGTCGCCGTCGCAGGTCAGCTGCAGCGAAAAACCGCCGTGTCTGGCGATCTGCTCGAGCATGTGATCGAAGAAGCCGATGCCGGTGCGCACCGCGATCGGATTTTCGGCATCCAGATCGATCTCGACGGTGATGTCGGTTTCCTTCGTCTTGCGCCGAACCGTTGCCCGGCGTGGTTTGTCGATGACCTCGTGCGCGATGTCCGGCCATGTCAGCCCACCGTTTTTACCGGACGTGTCGGCGACCCGGAAGCCGCGTACGCCGATGTTGTCGGCGAACTCGAGGTCCGAGTCACGATCGCCGACGACAATACTCGCGTCGCGGTCAACCGCGACCTGGCGCATGAAGTCACCGATGTGGCCGGGCAGGGGCTTGCGGCAATCGCAGCCGTCGTCCGGGTAATGCGGGCACACGAAAATTTCGCGAAAGCCAATCCCCTGTGAATTGAACAGTTCGACGATAAAGTCCTGGCAGACCTGGAAGTCGGCCTCCGGGAAGCGGTCCGTGCCGCGTCCGTCCTGATTCGTGATCATGACGAACTGGTAGCCGGCGTCCCGCAATCGCAACAGGGCGGGAATGACATCCGGGATCAGGCTGATCTTGTCGAGCCGGTCGACCTGCTCGTCGAACGGTTCCCAGACTAACGTGCCGTCGCGGTCGACGAATGCAATTTTCTCGGCCATGTCTATACCTCGTTGGCCAGGGCCTGCAGCAATTGATCGTTCTGTTCGGGCGTACCGATCGTAATACGTATGCAGTCGCGCGTGTCAGGGTCCCGGCTGAAATCGCGAATCAGTATGCCGCCGTCGTTTGCCGCCGCAACAAACGCGTCCGGTGCGCGCACCCGGACGAGCAGGAAGTTGGCCTGCGACGGACACACCTCGATGACGCTGGCCAGTGCCGCCAGACGGCCAGCCATGCGCTCGCGTTCGCTGCGCAGAAGCGTGACGCGCTCGGCGAGTTGGCCGCGGCTCTCCGGTGCCAGGCAGGCCAGGGCAGCCTCCGTGCACGGCGTCGAATAGGCATACGGCGGCAGGATGCAGCCGGTCATCTCGACCACCGGCTGCGGGGCGATGAGGGCTCCGCAGCGTGTACCGGCCAGGCCCAGCGCCTTGGACAGGGTGCGCAGAATTGCGACGTTAGCGAAGCGGCCGAGCAGGGCGTGGGTCGGGTCTTCATCAGCAAATTCCGTGTAGGCGCCGTCGATGACGACCAGCCCGCGTCCGTCCAGTGCCGCGCACAGTTCGGCAAGTTCGTCGGTCGGGACCCGGTGGCCGGTCGGATTATTTGGCGAGCAGACGAACACGAGTTTGCAGCGCTCGGTCCAGGCCGCGACGATGGCGGGAACGTCCAGGCAGAATCCTGGTTCGGTGTTCAGCGGCACGCTGATAATGCCGGCGCCCTGGATCTGCGCGTAGACCGCGTACATGCCAAATGTGGGGGGGCAGATGACGATGTCATCCAGACCTGGCCGACAGAAACAGCGTACCAGCAGGTCGATGGCCTCGCTGGAGCCACGGGTGACGAGCAGTTGCGCAGGCGCAACCCGATAATAATCGGCGAGCGCGGCCGTCAGCGCCGTGGGGCACAGATCGGGGTAGAGGTTCAGTCCGCGCTCGCTGGAGTCACCGGGGGGCCGCCACGGCGTCTCGTTCGCATTCAGGCGCACGAGACCGTCCGCGAACTGGGCGGCGCGATAGGGACGCAGCGACCGGATCTCCGGACGCACGAGGTCATCTGCATTGCTCATCTGGCGGGGCTCATCGGTTGGCCTGACTGTCGGCGAGGCGCACCGCGACCGCCTCGGCATGGGCATCGAGCCCTTCGAGCCGGGCCAGCGTGCGCACCGTCGGTGCGAGTGCTGCAAGGCCGTCGCGGGTCAGTTCCTGGATCGTCACTTGCGTCTGGAAATCCTGCACCGACAGCCCGCTGTAATTGCGCGCAAAGCCGTAAGTCGGCAGCACATGATTGGTGCCGCTGCAATAATCACCGACTGCCTCAGGGGTCCAGGGTCCAAGAAAAACCGATCCGGCATTAATAATAAAATCAACATATTCTCGAGCATTTCGCATCTGAATTATCAAGTGTTCGGGCGCATAGCGATTGGCGATGTCGATAGCCGCCCGGGGGCTTTCGACCAGCAAGCAGCCGCTGTGCGCCAACGATTGCTCGATGATTGCCCGGCGCGGCAGGCGGGTCAGCGCGGCTGTGATCTCGACATTGACGGCGTCGGCGAAGGCTTCGTCCGTGCAGACCAGCATGGCCTGCGAATCCGGACCGTGTTCGGCCTGTGACAATAAATCGAGAGCGACGAAACGCGGCGGCGTCGAACCGTCGGCCACGACCATGACCTCGGACGGGCCCGCGGGCATGTCCAGCGCAGCCCCGGCTGCATCGGCGGCGACCGCGGCCTTGGCGGCCGTGACCCAGGCATTGCCGGGACCGAAGATCTTGTCGACCTTGGGCACGCTTTCGGTGCCATAGGCCATGGCGGCAATGGCCTGCGCACCGCCGACCTTAAATATTTCCCGGATGCCGCACAGCGTCGCCGCGACCACGACGGTCGGGTCCGCACACCCGTCCGCGCGCGGTGGGGTACAGATGATCCGCACCGGGCATTCGGCCAATCTGGCTGGAATCGCCAGCATGATCGCCGTCGACGGCAGAGGGGCGCTGCCGGCCGGCACGTACAGGCCAACCGCGCCGATCGGACGCGACACCCGTTCGCAGACGACGCCGGGCACGGTTTCGACCCGGATCGGGTCGACCAGTTGCGCGGCGTGGAATTTCTCGATGTTCGCGATAGCGGCGTCGAGCGCCCGCCGCGCGTCCGCACCGATGCCGGCTTCGGCCGCGGCCACTTCGTCTGCGTCGACGCGCAGCGAGCTCAGATCGACGCCATCGAAGCGGGCCGTCAGTTCCCGCAGGGCCTGGTCTCCGCCGGCGCGTACGTTCGCGATGAGTTCGCCGACGCGGGCCGGCAGATCGGGGTTGCCGGTGATGGCCGGACGCGCGAGCACCCCGTCACGGCCGGCTTCGTCGAGTTCGGCCCAGACAACTTTCCGCAGCGCGGCGATCACGCCAGCATCTTCTCGACCGGTACGACCAGCAGGGAACTGGCACCGGCCGCTTTCAACGCTTCGAGCGTCTCCCAGAAAACATACTCACGACACACCACGTGCACAGCGACCCGGTCGGTGGTGCCTTCGAGGGGCAGGATGGTTGGCGACTCGGCGCCCGGCAACAGGGCTTTGATCCGGGGCAGGGCATCCCGCGGCGCGTGCATCATGATGTATTTGCTTTCGCGCACCGCCATGACGCCCTCGATCCGCTGCAGCAGGCGGTCGACCCATTCACGTTTCTCCTCCGGAATATCCACCGGCGTCTGGATCAGCACGCACTCGCTTTCGAGGATGGTTTCGCCTTCGCGGATCTTGTTGGCGATCATCGTCGTGCCGGTCGAGACGAGATCGCAGATGACGTCGGCGCGGCCGAGGCTCGGCGCAATTTCGACGGCGCCGGAGAACTCGACGATTTCGGCATCGATGCCCTGAGTTACCAGAAAATCCTTGACGATGGCCGGATAGCTGGTCGCAACGCGCTTGCCGTTCAATTCTTTGATGGATTTGATCGGTCCGTCTTCCGGATAACCGAACGACAGCCGGCAGTGGCCGTAGTCGAGCGCGCAAACCTGCGTGTATGGGTCCTCGATGCCGGCGTCCTTGAACTGGAGCCGTTTTTCCTCGACGATGTTCAGGCCGGCGATACCCAGATCACAAATGTCATCGCGGACGAGGCCGGGAATATCGTCGTCACGGACGAACAGCAGGTCCACGGGCATGTTCTCGCCGTACGCGATCAACTGATCGCGACCGCGCGTGTATTTGAGGCCACAGCGTTCCAGCAGCGCCAGCGAATGCTCGGTCAGGCGGCCGGACTTCTGGATTGCGATCTTGATGCGGGTTTGTTTGTCGATCATTGCTGATTTCTCTGTGTTGTAAGCATTCACATTGCGGCGTTATTTTTTGAATCGCTCGAGTGCCGCGCGGTAGCCCCCGGCACCGTCGCTCAGGCAGCGTGCGACCCGACCGATCGTCGTGACGCTGACCCCGGTCTGGTCGTGGATCGCGCGATAAGTCAGCCCTTCGGCCAGCAGTTCAACAACGGCCCAGCGATCTTTCATCGCCTGCAGTTCGGCGGGCGTACACAGGTCCTGGAAGAATGCACGGTACTCGGACACCGACCCCAGACCCTGGAGGGCTTCGAACAACTCGTCCTCCGCGGCGCGTTCCTGGCGCTGGGTCAGAATTCGGTGGTCTTTCATGCCGTCTCACGGTGTGCCTGAGCATTAATGTATTAGCACGTTAATACATTAGGATGGATAATGCAAGTGGGAAAGCACCCGCCCTGCATTGGCATCCGGGCGCAGGCGGGCTAAACTCCGCGCCCTCATATCTACCCTGATTCGGTTCCGGCGCATGGTCGGCGGCCGGACTTGCCAAGCCAGACCCGCGGCTGACGCGGACGCAGAGGATTCAGACCGATGGACAAAGACGCCACCCAGCAGACCCGGGCCGTGCGCGCCGGTGTCGACACCGATACGCAGCATGGCGCCGTGATGCCGCCGGTCTACCTGACGTCGAATTTCAACTTCGCAGCCTTCGACGAGCCGCGCTTGCACGACTACACGCGCACCAGCAACCCGACCCGCGAGGCGCTGGCTGACGCCCTGACGGAGTTGGAGAACGGGGCAGGCGCAACGATTACGGCAACCGGAATGGGCGCCATCACGCTGGTTTTGCAATTGCTGAATCGGGACGACCTCGTGGTTGCGCCGCTGGATTGTTATGGTGGTACGTTCCGGTTGCTGAATGCATTTGCCGAGCGGGGCTTGTTGCGGGTCAAGCTCGTCGATCAGACCGATCATCAGGCGACGGCGGACGCATTGAGCGGGGCACGCATGCTGTGGGTGGAAACGCCGACGAACCCGCTGCTGCGGATCGTGGATCTCGAACAAATGCGTGAACTTGCGACGGCCGCCGGTGCGTTAATGGCCGTCGACAACACGTTCCTTTCGCCGGCCCTGCAGCGCCCGTTCGACTTCGGTGCGGATTTGGTCGTGCACTCCACGACCAAGTATCTGAACGGTCACAGCGACGTTGTCGGGGGCGCTGTGGTCGCTGCGACCGATGAACTGGCCGAACAAATGAAGTGGTGGGCCAATACCCTGGGTCTGACCGGCGCGCCATTCGACAGCTTTCTAACCTTGCGCGGTATCCGCACCCTGTTTGCGCGCATGGCGATTCACGAACAAAACGCGATGACGCTGGCCAGGCTGCTCGAAAAGCACGCGGCCGTCGCGCGCGTGTTTTACCCCGGCCTTGAGAGTCATCCCGGTCACGCGCTGGCCGGGAGCCAGCAGCGCGGCTACGGCGGCATGCTCAGTTTCGAACTGACTGGCGCGGAAGCCGCTGCACGCGCGTTCCTTGAGGCGGTCCAATTATTCACGCTGGCCGAGTCACTCGGCGGGGTCGAAAGTCTCGCGTGCCATCCGGCCACGATGACGCACGCAGCTCTGGATCAGGTCAGCCAGAAAGCCGCGGGCATCTCGCCCGGGCTGGTCAGGCTGTCCGTCGGCATCGAGACCGGCGAAGACCTGGTTCGCGATATCCGCACCGGACTGGCGGCTGCTGCCGCCGCCTGACGCCCCTCGTGGAAACCATTTTTGCGGAAGCAACTTTTGCAGGAGTGGTTTTTGTCGGAGCAGCTTGTGTGGGGGCGGCTTTAGCCGTGATTCATCAACACGGCGATGATCGCGTCGCCCATCGCGACCGTGTTGCAGGCCTTGCCATCCGGGCCCGCAACGTCAGCGGTGCGATAGCCGGCTTCCAGCGCCGCGTATACGGCGGTCTCGATCGCCTCGGCTTCATCGTTCAGCCCGAACGTGTAGCGCAGCAGCAGCGCGACGCTGAGGATCGCGCCACAGGGATTGGCGATGCCCCGACCCGCGATGTCCGGCGCCGAGCCGTGAATCGGCTCGTACAGCCCCTTGCGATGTTCGTTGAGCGAGGCCGATGGCAACATGCCGAGCGACCCGCACAGCATCGAAGCCTCGTCGGTCAGGATGTCGCCGAACATGTTCTCGGTGACGATTACGTCAAAATCAGCCGGGCGCGTCAGCAGGTGCATGGCCGCGGCGTCGACCAGCAGCGTTTCAAGCTCAAGATCGTCGAACTCGCTGGCGAACAGTTCGTCGGTAATACTGCGCCACAGGCGTGACGTGTCGAGTACGTTCGCCTTGTCGACGGAGGTGACCTTGCCACGGCGGTCGCGGGCCAAGTTCGCAGCCATGCGCACGACGCGTTCAATCTCCGGGCGCGTATAGGTGCACACATCCATCGCCGCATCCTCGGTCCGCGACCGGTCGCCAAAATAAATGCCGCCGGTCAGCTCACGCACGACCATGATGTCGACGTTCTCGAGATACTCCGGGCGCAGGGGGGAGGCGGGATACAACACCGGTCGCGTCTTGACGGGGCGCAGATTGGCATACACATTCATGGCCGCGCGCAAGTCCAGCAGGCCCTGCTCGGGGCGCACCGGCGCATCGGGGGCGCTCCACTTCGGGCCACCGACGGCGCCGAGCAACACGGCGTCCGCTTCGGCCACGAGAGCACGGGTGTCGTCCGGGAATGCCGAGCCGCTCGCATCGATGGCGGCACCGCCGACCCGCGCCGTTTTGAATTCGAAGCGATGCGCGCCGCGTGCCGCAATTGCGTCGAGTACGCGAGTCGCCTCGCGCGTGACTTCCGGTCCGATGCCGTCCCCCGGCAGGACGGCAATCAAGGCTTCCATGCACGCTCCTGTTCGAACGCGCTGATCTGTGCGTCCAGGTTGAGCAGGAATCCGAGTTGATCAATGCCCTCGAGCAGACAGTGCTTGGCGAAGCGGTCAAGCGGGAATTCGATCGGCTCGCGGTC
>SMWD01000118.1 GCA_004357495.1 Gammaproteobacteria bacterium | reverse complement strand
CATACCGTCCGAGAACGGTTATTCGCGGCTCCGACTTTCCGCCCGGCGTCCATGCCGAAGTGCATTACGGGGGCGACACGCAACGATTGGTTGATCGCGGGGTCGGGGCACGGTGGGAGTGTGATTGTCCGGAGTATCGGGCCCAGGGCGCGTCCTGTAGGCATACGGAGCGTGCGGCACTACATCTCAAAGTCGAGCGTTAGCCGGCTTCGTTTCGTTCAAATATCCATGCTTCCATTTTTCGTACAGTTTTCGTACGACCAATAAAAAAGGCTTACAAAAATTTATAAGCCGTTGTATTTATTGGCGTCCCCAAGGGGGTTCGAACCCCTGTTGCCGCCGTGAAAGGGCGGAGTCCTAGACCACTAGACGATGGGGACGCGAAAGCGAAGGACACGATGGCGTGAATATCTGGTGGAGCTAGGCGGGATCGAACCGCCGACCCCCTGCATGCCATGCAGGTGCTCTCCCAGCTGAGCTATAGCCCCGAAACTGCGGCGAGACGATACCCGAGGCCTAAAAGACTGTCAAGGAAGCCTCGGGCAACCGAAGCCGTGCAAAAGCCGCTGCCGTTTACCGGTGCTCGGCAGCGGCGGCGCGCGCATCGATATACGCAAGCGCGGCATCGATGCGCGTCAGCGAACGCTCCCGGCCCACGAGTTCGATGGTCACGTCGATCGGCGGCGACACGCCGCCGCCGGTGACCGCGACCCGCAGCGGCTGCCCGAGCTTGCCGAAGCCGAGCTCGCGCCGGTCGGCGACGGCCTGGATGGTTGCCTGGATCGCCGCCGCCTCCCAGCCCCCGAGTTCGGCGAAGGCCTCGCGGAGGTCATTGAGTCCGTCGCGGATGACCGGCCGCAGATGTTTTTTTGCCGCCTTGGCCTCGAACGCATCGAAGTCACGGTAAAGGTAGCCACAGGCCTCGGCCAGCTCGCGCAGCGTGGTTGCACGTTCCCGGAAACCCTCGATAACGTCCGCGACCGCCGGACCGGAGTCCGGATCCAGGCCAATGGCGCGCAATTGGGCATCCAGCCCGGGGGCAAGTTCCGCGGCCGGCGACCTGATGATGTATTGCTGGTTCAGCCACGCCAGCTTTTCCGAACTGAACCGCGAGGCAGACGCATTGACGTCTTCGAGCCGGAACAGCTCGATCATCTCGTCAAGTGTGAACAGCTCCTGGTCGCCGTGTGACCAGCCAAGACGCACGAGGTAATTCAGCACCGCGTCCGGCAGGTAACCCTGCTCCCGGTACTCCAGTATGTTGACGGCGCCGTGGCGTTTCGACAGGCGTGTGCCGTCCTCACCGAGAATCATCGGCAGGTGTGCATACTCCGGCCGCCCGAAACCGAGCGCCTCGATGAGGTTGATCTGGCGCGGCGTATTGTTCAGATGATCGTCGCCGCGAATGACGTGCGTGATCTGCATATCCGCATCGTCGATGACGACGCTGAAATGATAGGTCGGTGAACCGTCCGCGCGCATGATGACCAGGTCGTCGAGTTCGGCATTGGCGTACACGACCGGGCCGCGTACCGCGTCGTGGATCGTGATTTCGCCGTCGCGTGGCGTCTTGAAGCGGACGACGGGCGAGATGCCGGCACGCGGCGCCGCGCCGTCACGACACTTGCGGTTATACCGCGGGTTTTGTCCGGCAGCTATTTGCGCCTCGCGCATCGCTGCGAGCTCTTCCGGTGTGCAGTAGCAGTGGTATGCCTGTCCGCGCGCGAGCAGCGCCGTGGCCAGTTCCGTGTAACGAGCGAAGCGGTCGCTCTGGAACACCGGCCCCTCGTCCCAGTCCAGGCCGACCCACTCCAACCCCTGCAGGATTGCATCGATCGATTCGGGTGTGGAACGCCTGGCGTCGGTGTCCTCGATACGCAGCACAAACTTGCCCCCGGCGTGGCGGGCAAAAAGCCAGCAAAACAGCGCAGTGCGCACCCCACCGATATGCAAGAACCCGGTGGGGCTGGGCGCGAAACGTGTCTTGATCTGCATGGCCGGAACTCGGATCAACGAATGGGCGGCATTCTAGCAGGCTGCTATCGCACTGCCTGCGCCGACCGCGCAACTCGCAGCGCCGGGATGCTGCAGGCCGCCGCGATTGGCGCCGGCGGCCGATAATTGGCACACTGTGACGAGTTCATGAATCAGGTGCGCCTGTGTTGGCTTCTCGAATCACACTGCCGGAGGGCCTGTTGCCCGACCGGGTCAGCTGCATCATTTCCAACCAGCTCGCGCCGGATTTTGCACTGCTGGAGGCCGAAGAGACCACGACGGCTGCGATGGTCGACAAGCGCCGGCGCGAATTCGTACACGGGCGGTGCTGCGCGCGCCAGGCGCTGGCCAACCTCGGCTACCCTGACTGCCCGGTGCCGGTCGGCGAGGATCGCGCCCCGGTATGGCCCGACCGTGTCGTCGGCAGCATCTCGCATTGCGATGGCACGGCCACGGCCGTTGCCGCGCACATCGAAAATGCGTGCAGCCTGGGTATCGATCTCGAACGCTGCGAAGCGCTCGATGCAGCGCTGATGCCGATGATCTGTCGCCGCGAGGAACTCGCGCGCCTGGACGGCGACGAGCGCGAACGGCTGCTCGGTAAATTGATCTTCAGCGCCAAGGAAAGCCTGTTCAAATGCATCTGGCCGGAGGTCCGGCGGTTCGTCGATTTCCAGGAGGTGGAGATTCGCCTGAACCTGGAGGACAACAGCTACACGGCCCGGCCGCACGCTGCCGACCTGCCGGCCGGCCTGTTTGAGCAGGTACAGGGCCGAATCGGTCAGACCGGAGGCCTCTGGGTGACTGCGGCCTTTCGCAGCTAGCGGGCCGCAGGCCGTTATTGACATAAGTGTGCACTCGGTTGTGTTCATCCTCGGTATTTCATGGCATTGTAGGCGCCGATTTGACGGCCCGATCAGGGCCTGATGGAGTTCTGGAATGAATAAGGTGACAAGCGGCGCCCGCCGGCCCGGCCTGCTGGCACTCGGCCTCTTGGCGCTTGGCCTCGGGGCGACTGCAACCCACTCATACGCCGCGGACGACTCCGGGGTGGCCGGTGCCGAAATCACGCGCTCGCCTTACACCGTCAATCCCGGCGACCAGCTGTCGATTTCGGTCTGGAAAGAAGACGACCTGCAGCGCCTGGTCATCGTCCGGCCGGACGGTGCATTTTCCTTCCCGCTGGCCGGCGAGATCCAGGCCGAGGGCCATTCCATCGAACAGATTCAGCAATTGCTCACGGAACGCCTGCATAAATATATCCCCGACCCGGTCGTCACCATCGCCGCCGAGCAAATCGCCGGCAACACCGTCTATGTGATCGGCCAGGTCCAGCGCCCGGGCCAGTTCATCGCCAGCGCGCAAATCGACGTCATGCAGGCACTCAGCCTCGGCGGCGGCATGACCGCCTTCGCCAACCTCGACAAGATCAAAATTCTGCGCCGGATCGACGGCAAGCTGATCGCAATTCCATTCAATTACCGCGATATCGAGAAAGGCAAACGGCTGCACCAGAACATCATTCTCCAGCCAGGCGACGTCGTTGTCGTGCCGTGATCCGCGGCATTGGCCTGCTGCCCGCCCATGATGATCGATACCCCGAGTCGCCCGACGCGAGCACGCGCACCGGCGCGGCGCGTCAACCGGACATGCCGGGCTGCGTTAAGCCTGGCGCTGCTGGCGGCACTGTGCGCGACCGATCTGGCGGCCGCGGAACTCACGCTGCAGCCCTTTATCCTGGCCGGCGCCCGTTTCGACTCCAACCCGCGTTTTAACTCGAGCCGCACGGACTTCGACTCTGCGCTAGGCACCATTATCGATGCGCGCCTGCCGCTGGAATACCGCTCTCCGCAAGTGTCGATATCCTTGAATCCCCGCCTCGTCTACAGCTTCTATGCCGACGCTGACGAGTCCGACCTGGAAGACCAGGACCAGTACCTGACCGGCACGGCCAACCGGCTCACCCAACGATCGAATATCGGCGCCAGCTACGGCTATACGGACCTGGCCCTGCGCACCAGCGAGTTGCAAAGCGCCGGCGATTCATCGCCCGGGGGGTCGGGCGGCACAGGTATTTTCGCCGAGGACACGCAGCAACGCTGGTATTTCCAGCCCTACTGGCAATTTCAGTATTCGCAACGGAACAGCATCACGCTGAACGGCGGCTACGAGCAGGTACGCTACAACGAAGAGGTCGTATCCAGACGATTCAACTATAACTACAGCACTGCCAGTGCGTCGGTCAACCACGCCTTCAACGAGCGGCACAGCGCATCATTGCGCGCGACGTTCGCCAAGTTCGACTCCGAGAATATCGAGGCACGCGTCCAAAACGACAGCGAGACCAACAGCCTGAGCCTGATCTACACGTATGCCTGGTCAGAGACGACCCAACTGACGGCCGATCTTGGCTGGGCCCGCACCCAGAACGAAGTGCTGCGACCGAACAATATTGACCCGGTCACGGGCCTGTTCTGCGATCCCGCCTTCATCATATTCTTCCCGTGCGAAATCAAATCGGACTCGACGAATTTCGTCGGCAATTTGTCGGCGACGAAGCAATCCGAGACGATCGAGTACGAAATCACGATCGGCCAGTCGATCACGCCGAACTCCAACGGCGCCGAAGTCTTGCGGTTCAACATCGATGCCGTGGTGAAAAAGACATTTACCAGGCGCCTTTCCGGGCGGCTGGGCGTTGCCGCCTTCACGCAAAATGATGTAGGCGACACGGATCGGACCTTCGAGCGCGATTATATCCGCGGCGACTTCCGCCTGAATTACCGCTTCGCGCGCCGCTGGTCGATCTACGGCGCCTACTCGTATACGTTCAATGACGAACAACGCGCCCTGATCAGCGACCGGACCGTGCGCAACCACTTCGCCTCCATCGGCGTCACGTTCGAGGCCGATGGCTGGCGCTGGTAGCCGGACCCACCCGCCGGCAGCCCGGCGAACCCTCTCAATCAGAGTGTGCCGAATGCCGTTCCGCGAACAGTGGAAATGGTGGGCGATACTGGATTTGAACCAGTGACTTCCGCCATGTGAAGACGGCGCTCTAACCAACTGAGCTAATCGCCCATTGTACCGGGCCCATTACACCGGGCCCGTTACAGCGGGCCCGTTCCGGGCAGGCATCATACACCGCGGCCCGGAGGTCGCAAAGTCAGGCACAGTGCCCGGCCGACCCCGCCCGCCCGGGCTTTGCCTCGCACTTTCAGCGAATTACGGGCAGGATGTGTGACATAATCGAGGTATCAGGTTCGCGAAATTCCGCTCGACCTGTAATAGCATATAGCGCTGATATGACCTTGCTGATCGTTCATGCTGCCGAGCTGACGGACGCCAACCAACAAGAATTCGGATAACGATGTACGAAGAATATTTTGGCCTGGACTGCCGTCCGTTTGACTTGTCGCCCGACCCGCACTTTTTGTTCATGACGGCGCAACACGCCCGCGCGGTCGCAAACATCAAATTCGCGCTGATGAACCGGGACAGCTTCGTCATCATTTCCGGCGAAATCGGCATCGGCAAGACCACCGTGCTGAATGCGGTCATGGACGATCTGGGTCCCGAATTCATCACCGCGAAGCTGACCCATACGACGCTGTCACCTATCGAGTTGCTGCAGGCACTGCTGTCGGCCTTCGGCATGCCGAACTACACCAAGAAAAAGGTCCTCCTGCTGGACACGCTGCGTGAATTCTTCCTGCAGAAACACAAGGAAGGCAAGCATATCGTCATCGTCGTCGACGAAGCCCAGAACCTGAGTGCCCCGGCACTCGAGGAACTGCGCCTGCTGTCATGCATCGATGCCGCGGACCGCAAAATCATCACGATTGCCCTGACCGGCCAGCGCGGCCTGGACGATCTCATCGACTCGCCGGGCCTCGCGCAGCTCCGCCAGCGCGCACGGCTGCGCCAGCGGCTCGCAGCCCTGAACGAAGAGGAAACTTTCGACTACATCCAGCATCGCCTGAAAGTCGCCGGCGGCGATATCGACAACATGTTCGAGCGCGAAGCCGTCAAGGAAATTCATCGGCTCGCATTCGGCATTCCCCGGCTGATCAATACGCTGTGCGATACCGCATTGATGTCGTGCATGGTCGATGAAGAAAAGTGCGTATCGCTGGATGCCATCGATGCCGTTGTCCAGGAACTCCGCTGGCAGTGGTTCGAGGACCGGGACCAGGAAAAAGCGGTTCTGCGGCCCGCCAGCGAACCCGCTCAGCGGCCCTCGCCCATCAACCTGACCGTGTTCCGGGCCGGGCAATTCATCGAGCAGGTGCAGGTGAACCAGTTTCCGTTCGTCATCGGCCGCAGCAATGCCAACGATCTGGTCATCATCGACAAGGAAGTCAGCCGCCGGCACGCGCTGATCGACTGCATCAGCGGCATTTTCGTCATCGAGGATCTGAACAGCAAGAACGGTATCCTGGTCAACCGCAAGCGCCGCTCGCGCGCGCTGCTGCGCAACGGCGACACGATTACGCTCGGGCAACTGGACGTAGCGGTCAATCTGGGTGACAACATCAGCTATGAAAGCGGCGTCGGCGATGCGCACGACAGCCATGCCGAGACCATCGTCATCGACCACGACCTGCACGATGAATCCGCAGCCGGCGATGAGAGCACCGGCACGCAGGGAGTCCTGTCCGCCTGACCGGCCGCGGGCGCCGGCCTAGCCGGGCAGACCGCGGGCCAGCAGCGGCCCGATAATACGCGTTAACGCGGTCGGCAAGCGCTTCCAGATCGCGATCGCCAGACGGAATTTCGGATTACCCGGGCTCAGATCGGGCATAGCGGTCTGGCGTACGAGATGATACTGATAGTGCAGCGGCTCCGGCGTAAAGCCCCAGTGTTTCTTGAACCGGTATGACCCCGTCCCCTCGCGGCTGCGGCCGTAATCGAAAATACGAATGCCGGCTTCGCACGACCGCCGCATCAACTCCCAGTACATAAAATCGTTGGCCATCAGCCCGCGGGCCGGCGCTATGCTGCCACCGTAATACGGAATGACCTCGTCGCGGAAGTAATAACTCATGACACTGGACACGGCCTTGCCGTCCTTGAAAATCGTCAGGACCTCACAATCCTTGCCGAATATTGTCCGGATTGCCTCGAAGTATCGGCGCGCCAGTACCGGCGTGCCAAGATTCCGGTAACTTTCAGAGAAAATCGGATAAAAATTATCCAGGTGATCCTCGACCCGGGATTCGAGCTCGTGCCTGATGCCTTTGCGAACCATCGCGCGCTGCTTGCGCGGGATCATTTTCAGGCACTCTTCGGGGGTAGCGGGGATCGCCTTGCGGAACGTGACGTAACCCGGTTTGGTCTGCCAATCTGCCTGCGCCTCGACACGGTTACGAAACTCGATGAAGTCGACGCCCAGTTCCTCACCGATGGCACACGCCCGTGCCTGCAGCAAGGCGGCAGCGTGTGCATCCGAAGCGATGATACCGCCATAGGCGAGAAACGGCAGCGAGGTCAGTGTGTTGCTGAACAGGCGACTGCGTACATGCACCAGCGGCAGTACCCCGCGAATCGCGCCGTCTGCCTCGGCCAGCAAATAATGAGTGCCGAGCCCGAGCGACCGCTCGAAGACACCTTGCCACGCCGCGCGATGAAAGAAAGTCCCTTCCGGGCGATCGCCGACATACCGATCCCAGGCCGCAACATCGGCCGCGAGCAACGTTCTGATGGTCACGGAAGCTGACGGTTTTGCTGACATCGGTTTTCCTGTAACTGGCCACCACCGGCACCGGGCGACCGACCGGAGCCCGATCGGGGCGTGCCCCCTGCGCGCTTCCATTTGAGCATCCCGGCCGGAATATCTGAAGGTCAAACGTCACAGACCCGCGCGTCACCCCCGCTCCCACTGCGCCCCGAAATTAACCCCCCGCGATTGGCAGACTGTCCCGAAAAGAGCTATAATTCCGGTTAATTAGCCCGACTATTTTACATAAATACCGGCAACTTACCCCGGACACATAAACAGCAACTGTCAACCGGGCCGCCAGGCCCATCAACACACCAAAACCGGGGACTGCGTCACAGGCGCGAGCTTGCCAGGCAGGTACAATCGCAGGGCTCTAAATGTATGGCCACGGAACCGGTGCCCGCGACCGGCAATAATCAGAATAATTTCAAACAGCAGGGCCTGATCAGTTGACCAGACGATTCCTCAATCCGACTTTTCTGTTCGTAAGCCTGGATTTTACGCTTGCCGTCGGCGCATTCTGCCTGGCATTCCTGCTGCGCTTCCAGATGGACATGACTGCGGCCGTTCAGTACGTCGGGCCGCTGGCGCCGCGCGCCGCTACGTTCGCCGCGACGGTCATGCTCGGCCTGCTGGCGATGGGCCTGTACCGCGCCCGCCAGCGGCCTCTCCCCTGGGAGGCAT
>SMWD01000117.1 GCA_004357495.1 Gammaproteobacteria bacterium | reverse complement strand
GGCCAGGATCAGCGAGCCGGAGCCGGCAACCGTGCCGTCTGCGACCACCGAATCTGGTGTGGCTGATATGCCGAGGGCCGACAGCCCGACGCGCGAGCCGCAAGCGGCGGTCGCGGCAGAATCCGTCGCAGCCGGGCTGCCAAACGTGCAAGTTGCCGGCGATCTCACGCGCTTGAGCCTGCATTTTCGCGAGGAGTCCTGGGCCGAGATCTCGGACGTCAATCGGCGTTTGCTGTTCGGTTTGCAGCGCGAGGGTCACCGAGAACTGGCCGGCAAACCGCCGTTTCAGATATTGCTCGGTAATGCGGCAGGTGTGGATCTGCGCGTCAACGACGAACCGTATCCGATACCGTCGACGGGCAGAACCGGTCGGGTGGCCCGCTTTGAAATCCAGGGCGCATTCTAGTCGGCCGGGAGCCGCGGGAACATCAACGCATGTCGCAAATTCAGGCCATACGAGGGATGGGAGATCTCCTGCCCGAAGACACTGCAACCTGGCGATCAGTCGAAACCATATTGCGCGACATTCTGATTGCATACGGTTACCACGAGATCCGCGTGCCGATCGTCGAGCGTACCGAGCTGTTCAAACGTTCGATCGGCGAGGTGACCGATATCGTCGCGAAGGAGATGTACACCTTCAACGATCGCAACGATGTCAGCCTGACCCTGCGGCCCGAGGCGACGGCCGGTATCGTGCGTGCGGGCATTACTCACGGCCTGTTGCACAACCGGCGTCAGAAACTATGGTCCACCGGCCCGATGTTCCGGTACGAGAAGCCTCAGAAGGGTCGTTATCGCCAGTTTCATCAGTTCGACGTCGAGGCGCTGGGTTTCGCCGGGCCCGATATTGATGCAGAACTGATCATCGTGTCGAGCCGGATCTGGCGGGAACTGGGCATCGATACGGTCGAACTCGAACTCAATTCACTGGGTACGCCGGAGTCCCGGGTCCGGTATCGTGAGGCCCTGCAGGGCTATTTCGAGCAATTTCCGGATGCACTTGACGCGGACAGCCGGGACCGTCTGCAGCGCAACCCGATGCGCATCCTGGACAGCAAGAACCCGGCGATGGAAGAATTAATTGCCGGGGCCCCCGTGATCACGGATTATCTTGATACCGAGTCGGCAGAACATTTCGCGACACTTCGGCGCCTGCTCGACCAGGCCGGTATCGGCTATCGTATCAACCCGCGACTGGTCCGCGGTCTGGATTATTACACCCGGACAGTGTTTGAATGGGTCACGGGTCGGCTCGGCGCGCAGGGCGCGATCTGCTCCGGCGGTCGCTACGACGGTCTCGTCGAACAACTGGGCGGCCGGTCCGTACCGGCGATCGGCTGGGCAATCGGTCTCGAACGCCTCGTCGAGTTATACAAGGTTTGCGGCGGGGAGCAGGTCAGCGGCGCGCCGGACGTGTATGTCGTTGCCGTCGGTGATGCGGTCGTCGAACCGGCCTTCAAGCTCGTCGAACAGCTGCGCGATGCGACGCACGGCTTGATTATCGACATGAATTGCGGTGGCGGCAGCTTCAAATCGCAGATGAAGCGGGCCGATCGCAGTGGCGCACAGATCGCCGTGATCCTTGGCGAGGCCGAGGTCGCGGATCAGACGGTGGGCATCAAGCCGTTGCGCAACGCAGATGCCGGGCAGTTCAGCGTAGGCTGGGACGAACTCGGTGCGACGCTGGTGAAGTTTTTTGCATGATTTTTTGAATATTGAGTGTAGGTGATTTTTAGAGTGGACGAGAATCTGACAGACGAGCAACAGGCGCAGATCGCACGCAACTGGTTCAGGGAAAACGGCAGTTTCGTATTCGGCGGGATACTGCTCGCCGTCGGCGGCCTGTTTGGCTGGAACCAGTGGCAGGACTACGCGATCGTGCAGGCCGAGCGGGCCTCGGCGCTGTACGAAGAGATCGCACTGGCCGTGCGCAGCGGCCGCGTATCGCAGGCCGATGAGCTGTTGTTCGACCTCGATCGGGAGTACGCGAGTTCACCGTATATCGATCAGGCGCGCTTGATCATCGCCAAGTCTTACATGGAGCGTAATGACTTCGAGGCTGCGGCCGGGCAACTGGCGGCGATCGTTGCGAGCAGTGAGTATGACGAGATGCGCCACATAGCGAAGCTGCGTCTGGCACGCGTCAGACTGCAGCAACGCCGACTCGATGACGCGCTGGAGGTCATCGGCGAACTGACTCCGGAGTCGGCATTCGCCGCTCAGTACGCGAATGTCCGGGGCGACATTTTCTACGCAATGGAACGCGTCGATGAAGCGCGCACCGCCTACCAACTGGCGCTGGTTTCCGACCCGCAATCGTCGGTGATAGATCGGGTCTTTGTTCAGGCCAAGCTCGACAGCCTGGGCGTCGTCGATTCGACGCCGTCGGTTGCGATCGAGCCGGCTCCGGAACCGGCAGAGTAGGCCGGTGCCGGGCGCGTACCCGTACCCGCGGTTCCCGGGGCACTCACTGATGATGCGTCTGGCGCATCCCGCCGCGGGGTTCCGGCTGTTCGTCGTGGTGCTTGCGCTGGCCCTGGTCAGCGGCTGTAGCTGGTTCGGTGGGGATGAAGAGGAGGATCCGCCGGCGGAGCTCGTCAAGTTCAAGGCAACCCTGAAGATCAGAAAGGTGTGGAGCGGCGGCATCGGCGATGGTTCCGAGCACCTGCGTCTGGCGCTGAACGTCGCGTCGGATGGTGCGCATGTGTACGCGGCAACTCACGATGGACGCGTGGCTGCGTTCGAGGCGGTCAAGGGCAAGCGCAAGTGGTTGCGCAAGACGAAGCTGGAGTTGTCGGCCGGTCCGGCGGTTGGTGAAGGTGTCGTGGTGCTCGGTTCGAGTGGTGGCGATGTCATCGCTCTGGATGTGAATGACGGCACGGAGCGCTGGCGCGTTTCGGTGTCGAGCGAGGTCCTGGCGACCCCGGCGCTGGCCGGCGACCATGTGTACGTGCGTACCGTTGACGGTAAACTGACTGCACTGAACCTGGCCGACGGCAGCCAGGCGTGGTTTGTTCAGCAGTCCGTCCCGCGACTGTCCGTGCGCGGGACGGGTGCGCCGGTGGTAATCAAATCTACCGTGATCTGTGGTTTCGACAACGGGCGCCTCGCCGCGTACGAAGTCGGTGACGGCAGCGTGATCTGGGACATCTTGTTGTCTCCGCCGAGCGGGCGGACCGAGGTCGATCGTCTTTCCGACCTGAACGCGACGGTGCGCGTGGTCGGCGATGACATTTATGCGATCGGTTATCAGGGCACGCTGTCGGCACTCGCGGCCGAGTCCGGACAGATACTGTGGACGCGCGACATTTCCAGTCACAGCGGGATCGCGGTCGACTTTAACAATCTGTATGTGACCGGTGATGCCAGCGACATGTATGCAGTCTCGCGGCGCACCGGCCGCGAACACTGGCGGCAGGAGACGCTGCTGAACCGCGATGTGAGCGGTCCGGCGCCTTTCGCCGGTTCGATCGTCGTCGGCGATTTTGACGGTTATGTGCACTGGTTCGATGTTCGCGATGGCTCTTTGCAGGCTCGGGTTCGTGCCGGCGGGGGCCGTATTACCAGCCAGCCGCTGGTTGTCAACGACATGGTTTATGTCGTCACCGACGACGGCAAATTGTATGCTTTCAAAGACGCAACGAAACGCTAGCTTGACGGATTAGTCATGCTACCGGTATTCGCTCTCGTTGGACGCATGAATGTGGGTAAGTCCACGCTGTTCAATCGTCTGACCGGTACCCGGGATGCTCTCGTGGCTGACTATCCCGGGCTCACGCGCGACCGCCAGTACGGCTTTGCGCGATTCCCCCGCACGTCCGACTCCCAACCGGACCCGGGTTCGGCAATCGTGATCGACACCAGTGGTGTCACCGGCGAGCGGGGCGAGCTCGATCAACTGATGAGCCGGCAGGTAGAGCAGGCGGTCGTTGAGGCCGACGTTGTGGTTTTTATGGTCGACGGTGAGGATGCCTGTACGGCCGGCGACGAGCATATTGCGGACCTGATTCGTCGCGCCGGCAAACCTGTGTTACTGGTCGTAAACAAGACCGAGGGGCGTGCGAGCGAGGAGGCGGTTGCGGAGTTCTATTCACTCGGCATGGGCGAACCGCTGGCAATCTCCGCGACGCGTGGCGACCGTTGCGGCGCGATGCTCGATGCGATTCTCGCGTTGTGTCCCGCGGTCGATCCCATGGTTGACGAGGGTGCTGTTCCGGCCACGGAGATTGCCGGCACGCGCATCGCCGTGGTCGGCCGGCCGAACGTCGGCAAGTCGACGCTGATCAATCGCTACCTCGGTGAAGATCGCCTCGTGACGCAGGACGAGGCTGGCACGACACGCGACAGCATTGCCGTCCCGTTTGAATTCGATGAGCGACCCTTCGTACTGGTCGATACCGCCGGCATCCGGCGTCGCGCGCGCGTCGACGGCATGATCGAGAAATTCAGCATCGTCAAATCGTTGCAAGCGCTCGAGGATGCGGACGCGGTGATCGTGCTGATCGATGCGCGGGATGGGGTCACCGAGCAGGATATTTCTCTGATCGGCCTGATATTGCAGCGAGGCCGCGCGCTGACGCTCGGCATCAATAAGTGGGACGGGCTCAGCGAACGCGAGCGCAGCGATTTGCATGAGGCCCTCGACCGACAATTGCCGTTTCTCGATTTCGTGGACACGCATTTCATCTCGGCGCTCCACGGCAGCAATATTTTCGATATCCTCAAGAGTGCGGATCAGGCGGCAGACGCTGCGGTTCGTGATCTTGCGACGCGTAAACTCAATGACGTACTGGCCGAAGCGATCCAGGCGCATCCGCCACCGATCGTGCGTCGGCACCGGATCAAGCTGAGTTACGCCCATCAGGGCGGGCGTCGGCCGCCGTTGATTATCATTCACGGTAACCAGACCCAGCGGCTGCCGGCAACCTACCGGCGCTACCTCATCAATCGCTTCCGCAAGGCATTTCGGCTCAAGGGCACCCCGATTCGTATCGAATTGCGCAGCGGGGAGAACCCGTACGCGGGCCGCCGGAATCGTCTGACACCGCGGCAGATGCGCAGTCGCCAGCGCATCCGCAAGCGCCAGCGGTGATTCATTCCAGGTCCGGATAACTTTATAACCAATCGATTGTCTTGCCTTGACCTCTCAGGGTGATAATAGGGCTTGCGGTCAGGGCCGGGGCCAGGTAAATCGGTAGCCGACAGTCGGTGGCCGGGTCCGGACGAGAGAGCGGAAATGACATGAGCAACTCAACACAATATTTTCGGTTTCCGGGTACGTTTGAAATGCATCGTGGCGGCGTTCTCGAACAGCCCGTGATCGCCTATGAAACCTGGGGCGAACTGAACTCGAATCGCGACAACGCCATTTTGATTTTCACGGGGCTGTCGCCGTCGGCGCATGCGACGTCATCGCCCGAAGATCCATCCGCCGGGTGGTGGGAAGAAATCGTCGGTCCGTCACGATCGATCGATACGCGCAAATATTTCGTGGTGTGCGTGAACTCGCTGGGCAGTTGTTTCGGCTCGACGGGCCCCGCCACCGATAATCCGGCAACCGGCAAGCCCTATGGCCTGCAATTTCCGGTGCTGACCCTCGAGGATATCGCTGTAGCGGGCAAGGGCGTCATCGATTCGCTGGGCATCGATTCGTTGTACGCCGTCGTCGGCCCTTCGATGGGGGGTATGACCGCGCTGGCATTCGCGGCACAGTACCCCGCTCTGGCGCGCAGCCTCGTGCTGATTTCGACGGCGACCCGGTCGTTGCCGCATGCAATCGCTTTGCGCTCCCTGCAGCGGGAGATGATTCGACGCGACCCGGCATGGCTCGGTGGCGAGTACGGCCTTGGCCCCGGGCCGATTGCCGGCATGCGGCTCGCACGCAAGCTGGGCATGATCACCTATCGTTCCGGTAAGGAATGGGAAATGCGTTTCGGTCGTGAACGGATTCCGGAAGAACGTCCCGCCGGCGACCCGTTCGCCGTGGACTTCGAGATCGAGGCATATCTCGAGCATCACGCGCAGAAGTTTACCGGACAATTCGATGCGAACTGTTACCTGTACCTGTCACGTGCATCCGACCTGTTCGACCTCGCCGAGCATGGCGGTTCGATCGGGATCGCCCTCGGGCGCATCGAGACGGATCGCATACTCATCATCGGCGTGCGCTCCGATTCGCTGTTCAACATCGATCAGCAGCGCGAACTCGCGGCCGGCTTCGAGGCGGCGGGCAAACCGGTCAGCCTGATTGAGCTGGATTCGATCCAGGGGCACGACTCGTTCCTCGTCGACATGGATCGGTTTCGCCCGGTGCTGAGTGCCTTCTTCGCCGGCGACTGGGCGGCGCTGGCAGCCAGCCGCGATTCCTTACGGGCCAGTTGACTGTCTTCTGTGGGAGCGGCTTCAGCCGCGATTCATCACCGCACCTTGCTGACAACGGCGTCGAAGCCGCCTTCGGCCAGCCGGCCGCTGATGTGCTGTCCGGTGTGCAGTGCCGCGGACCCGCTGATGACGGCGCCGCTGTCCGCGTCGGTCACGATCGAGTAGCCGCGTTCCAGCGTCTTCAGCGGGCTCACGGCCTGCAAACCGGCCGCCGCGACGGCCAGCCGGTTGCGGGCCGCCGCGAGACGTTCGCGCATCGCCGTATCCAGACGCAGGCCCGCTCGTTCCAGCTGTTGCCTGCGGCGCTCGATTCCGCGCAATGGGTTGGCGTGGGTTAACCGCGAGCGCAGATTGGCGAGCCGCATGTGGTCCAGGTCGATGCGTCGCAGCAGCGACGTGCCGATACGCCGGGTCAGCTCATCCAGGCGTTGCGCATGCTGTTGCAGGATCCAGCCGGGGTGCCGCCGGCGAATCCGCCCGCTCAGTTGCTCGAGCCGCTGGCTGCATTGCGCGAGATGGCGGCCCATGCCGCCGGCCAGACGCTGATCGATCGAGCGCAGAGTCTGCAGCCATTGAGCGGCGTCCGGGACGACGAGTTCGGCGGCGCCGGACGGGGTCGGCGCGCGCAGATCGGCGACGAGATCGGCGAGCGTGAAATCCACCTCGTGGCCGACGGCACTGACAATCGGAATCGGGCACGCGAAAATCGCTCGGACGACGATCTCCTCGTTGAACGCCCACAGATCCTCCAGCGAGCCGCCGCCGCGGCCTAGAATCAGTACGTCGCATTCGTTGCGGCGGGCGGCCGTGTCCAGCGCAGCGGCGATTTCGTGTTTCGCCCGGTCGCCTTGCACCTGTACCGGGTAGATGACGACGGGTATGGCCGGGAAGCGGCGGGCGAGAATTTGCAGGACATCGTGGACCGCAGCGCCGGTCGGGGAGGTGACGATGCCGATCCGGGCGGGCAGGGGCGGCAGCGGCCGCTTGCGTTCCGGCGCGAACAGACCTTCCCGGTCCAGGCGGGTCTTCAGTTCCTCGAGCTTGCGCCGCAGAATGCCTGAGCCTGCCGGCTCCATGTGTTCCACGATCAGCTGGTAGCTGCCGCGCGGTGCGTAGACCGTGACCCGGGCGCGCACGATGACCTGGTCGCCGTTGGCCGGCTGGAATTTCAAGGTTCGATTTGACCCGCGGAACATCGCGCAGCGGACCTCGGCAGTGGCGTCCTTCAGCGAGAAATAAAGGTGGCCGGAGCCCGGCCGGGCGAGATTCGAGATTTCGCCGGTGATCCACAATGACGGAAAACGCTCCTCCAGCAGCGCTCCGGTCGCGGAATTGAGTGCCGAAATCGACCAGATTTTGGCGTCGACGGGTACCAGGGATTCGGCGGAAGGACTCTGCATGGGTCCGGCCAGTTTACCCGGATTTCTGCGAGGCGTAACATTGAAGGTTTAACTCAACCGTTCGCCAACGGAGCCTATGCCGCATGCGCATCGACCAAGAAGCCCTGACCTTCGACGACGTTCTGCTCAAGCCCGCCTATTCGAACGTCCTGCCAAAGTCCGTTGACCTCAATACCCGCATCACGCGTGACCTTGCGTTGAATATTCCACTGATGTCCGCGGCCATGGATACGGTCACCGAGGCCAGGCTTGCGATCACACTGGCCCAGGAAGGCGGCATGGGCATCATTCACAAGAACATGAGCCCCGCGAACCAGGCCAAGCAGGTCGCGATGGTCAAAAAGTTCGAGAGCGGCATCGTCCATGAGCCGATTACCGTGACTCCGGACAAAACCATCCGCGAAGTGCTGGATCTGACCCGCGCGAACAATATCTCGGGCGTGCCCGTCGTCGACAAGGGGGAGACGATGGGCATCGTCACCAATCGCGACATGCGCTTCGAGACCCAGCTCGATGCACCGGTCACGACGGTCATGACCCCGAAGGACAAGCTCGTGACCGTGCTCGAAGGCGCGGGCAAGGCCGAGGTCATGTCGCTGTTGCACAAGCACCGAATCGAGAAGGTGCTGGTCGTCAACGAGCACTTCGAGCTGCGCGGGCTGATTACCGCCAAGGACTTCCAGAAGGCACAGGATTATCCCTGCGCGAGCAAGGACGGACGCGGCGCACTGCGCGTCGGTGCGGCAGTCGGTACGTCGGCCGACACGGACGAGCGGGTCGCGGCGCTGATCGAGGCCGGCGTCGATGTGATCGTCGTCGACACCGCGCACGGTTTTTCCGAAGGGGTCCTGGAACGCGTTCGCCAGATTCGCAGGGACTACCCGGACCAGCAAATTATCGGCGGCAATATCATCAGCGGCGACGCGGCCGAGGCCCTGATCGAGGCCGGGGTGGACGGCGTCAAGG
>SMWD01000116.1 GCA_004357495.1 Gammaproteobacteria bacterium | reverse complement strand
GACCGTCTGCCCGACTACATGGTGCCGAGTGCCTGGGTGCAACTGGCGGCGTTGCCGCTGACGCCCAACGCGAAGCTCGATCGCGGCGCGTTACCATCGCCCGAACGAGCATTGTCCGAACGAGCATTGCCCGATCGGCAAGGGCCAGTGAACGGTGGCGTCACCGAACGTACTGAACTCGAAGCCGACCTCGCGAGACTGTGGTCCGAGATCCTGAACGTCGATGCGCTCGGCGTCACGGAGAATTTTTTCGAGATTGGCGGCGATTCAATTTCGGCAGTACGCCTGACCAGTGCGATGCAACGCCTGCTCGACGCGAACGTCATGCTGGTCGCAATTTTTGATCAGCCGACGATCGCGTCGCTCGCTGTTTATATAGAGGCGCATCATGCGCCGGCGGTTGCCGCGCGTTACCGCTCGACGACTGTCGCGCACCAGCCTGCGCCGGCGATCACGGTGCTGGCGGCACCTGCCGCGCCGCTGTCTTTCGCCCAGCAGAGTTTCTGGCTGCTGGAGCAACTCTATCCCGGCGCCGGTGGCGCGAACGAGCAGTTCGTCATACCACTGGCCGGTGCGTTCGACGTCGAATGCGTCGAGCGGGCGTGGCATGCGGTCGTGGCGCGGCACGATAGCCTGCGTACGGTTTTTCATGAACTCGGGGGCGAAGTGCGTCAGGTCATCGTGCCCTTTGCACCGGCAGGACTGCCGGTCATCGATATCTCGGCCAATACCTGCGATGAGCAACAGGCCCGTCTGCGCCGTGCCGCCGCCGCGACCGTCAATCGGGCCTACGACCTCACCGAAGGCCCGCTGATCGAGGCCTGCCTGTATCGACTCGCGGATGAGTCTGCTTATCTGGTCATCGATGCGCACCACATCATTGCCGACGGTCTGTCCTTGCGTATCATCCGTAACGACTTCGCCGCAGCTTATGCGCACGCCGTTACCGGTGATTGCGTCGAGTTGCCGGCGCCCGCGCTGCAATATGCCGAGTTCGCGACGCGTCAGCGCGCCGAACTCGAACTCGAACCGGCCGCGCTGCATGCTCAGCTGGACTATTGGCGGGATCAGCTTGACGGTGTCGTTGATGCGGTCGGCTTGCCGCGGTTGACTGCGGTGCCGGGCCACGCGCGTCAGCGGCGTCTCGGCTACGCGATCGAGCCGGTTCTGGCCGATGCCTTGCGCCGGCTGTCACGCGAGTCCGGCGCCACGGTGTTCATGACCTTGCTGGCAGCCGTGCGCAGCCTGTTGTATCGCTACGGGGAGCAGGCAGACATTCCGATCGGTTCGCCGGTCACGTGCCGCGAGGCCGGTGACACCGCCGATCTTGTCGGCTGCATGGTCAACAATGTCGTGTTTCGTACCCGCATCGACGGTGCGGAATCGTTTCGCACGGCGTTGCGCCATGAACGCACCACGGCGTTGTCGGCGTTCGAGCATCGCGCTGTGCCGTTCGAACAGGTGGTCGAGGCGATCCGGCCACAGCGTCGCTTCGGTGTGCATCCGCTGTTCCAGGTTCTGTTTCTGTACGAGGCTCATCACGAGCCGGTGGTGGCCGCCGCCGGCGTCGAGTTCGGCCTGACGACCTTCGACTCCGAGCGCGCATCGTACTGGGATCTCGAGTGTTCATTGACGGATCATGGCCCGACGCAGGCGATCGACGGGTATTTCGGCTACGCCATCGGCGCGTTCGATGAGGGCCTGGCCGGCGACTTCCCCGCACAGTTTCTGCGCTGGTTACGCACGATCGTCGCGAACCCGGATACACCGCTGGCGAGTCTGCCGATGCTCGATGCCGATGCGATACAGCGAATCACGCGCGACTGGAACGCGACGGCACAGGCGTATCCGGCCGCGGACACGCTGCACGGTCTCTTCGCGGCGCAGGCGCGGCGCACACCGGCCGCTGTCGCGTTGCAGGTCACGCATGCCGGGGCTGCGCCGACCGCGTTGAGCTATGCCGAGCTCGACGCCCGCGCCGACGCGCTGGCGATGCGGCTGCACGATGCGGGCGTCGTGGCCGGCGCCCGCGTCGGCATCGCGGCCGAGCGGTCGGCGGAACTCGTCATCGCCGTGCTGGCAACGCTGAAGGCCGGCGCCGCCTATGTGGCGCTCGATCCGAACTACCCGCGGTCGCGACTGCGGTTCATGGCCGAGGACACCGGCGTCGGCGTGGTACTGGCGACTCTGGAGCTTGGCGACTGTTTCGATGCGGACGTGCGCATCATCCGACTCGATCGGCTCGACTGGCGGGCGCGGGGCGTGACGTCCGGGGTTAACCTCTGCTCCCACTCGGGGCCTGACGATCCCGCGTATGTCCTGTATACCTCCGGCTCGACCGGTCAGCCGAAAGGCGCGCTCGGATTGCATCGGGGCGCAGTCAATCGGTGTACGTGGATGTGGCGCGAGTTCGACTTCGGTGCGGACGACTGTTTCGTGCTGCGCTCGAGCCTGAACTTCGTCGATTCGGTGTGGGAGATCTTCGGCGTACTGATCCACGGCGGCACCTTAAAGGTCCTGCCCGATGAGGATGTGCGTGATCCCCACCGGTTGCTCGACGGGCTGGCCGACCCGCTGTGCCCGGTCAGTCATCTCGTCGTCGTGCCGTCGTTGCTCAGCGCGCTGCTCGATCTCGAACCTGCGCTCGGCGCGCGTCTGCCCGCGCTGCACACGTGGATCACGAGTGGTGAACCGTTGACGCCCGAGTTGCTGACCCGGTTCCGTGCTGCCGTGCCCGGTGCCACGTTACTGAACACCTACGGCACCTCCGAGATCTGGGATGCGACCTGCTACGACACGGCCGAATGGCAGGCCGGGCAGAGCCACGTGCCGATCGGCAGGCCGATCGCGAACGTGCAGACTTATGTACTCGATCGCGCGCGGCAACCGGTGCCGGCCGGCGTGACCGGCGAGTTGTATGTCGGCGGCATCGGGCTCGGCGCGGGCTATTGGCGCCGACCCGAGCTGACGGCCGAGCGCTTTGTCGCGAGTCCGTTCGACGCCTCCGGACGCGCGCGACTCTATCGCACCGGTGATCTGGCCCGCTACCGACTCGACGGTGTAATCGAGTGCCTCGGACGCGCCGATCAGCAGGTCAAGCTGCGTGGTTTCCGCATCGAGCTCGGCGAGATCGAGTCGGTGTTGCGTGAACATCCGGCGGTCGTGCAGGCCGTGGTCGCGTTGCGACCCGCGGATACGGGTGTGGCGGGGGAGAGGTGTTTGATTGCATTTGTCGTGCCGGCGCAGCCGGGCCGTATCGATGCGGGTTTGCGCGACTACCTGCGTGCGCGTCTGCCCGAGTTCATGCTGCCCGGCGGTTTTGTCGCGATGGATGCGTTGCCGCTGACACCGAGCGGGAAGGTCGACCGGCGCGCACTGCCGGGCAGAGCCGATCTTGCTGTCGAATCCGGACACCCGGAACGTGTCGACGAGGCACCGGTGGGCGAGACCGAGCGCCGGCTTGCCCGCTTGTGGTGTGCCGCGCTCGGCGTGGACCACGCGGGCCGGCACGACGATTTCTTCGCCAGCGGCGGACACTCGCTGTCGGCCGCTCGCTTGCTTGCGCGGGTGCGTGCTGAATTCGATGTCGAACTCGGACTGCGCGCGCTGTTTGACGCGCCGAACATCGCCGCGCTGGCAGCACACCTCGATCGCTTGTCGCGGGCGCAGCCGGCCACGCGGCCGGCATCGAATCGGGTACGTCCCGAACCGTCGGCTGACCGACCCCTGTCGTTCGGGCAGGAGCGGCTGTGGTTCCTGAACGAGCTCGACGCGGCCAGCCCGGCATACAACATTGCATTCACGATCGATATGCGCGGTGCGGTCGACCGCGGCGCCCTGCAGCGTGCGCTGGACCGACTCGTCGCGCGTCACGAGAGCCTGCGCAGCAGTTTCCCGTCCGTCGCCGGCCGACCGCAGTTGTGCACTGCCGAGCGGGCCGGTGTCTGCATTGCGACGCTCGATTGCATGGCGATGGACGATGCGGCGGTCAGCGCGAAACTCGCCGGGTTCGCGGCGCGTCCGTTCGACCTCGCGAGCGGCCCGCTGTTGCGCGTCGCGCTTGCGCAGCGCGCGCCCGATGAGTTCGCCCTGGTCATCGTCATCCATCACATCGTCAGCGACGGCATATCGAACGGCATCCTGTATACCGAGCTCGCCGATTTTTACGCGGCCGAGGTCACGGGTAGGCCGCCGGTCGTGGCCGAGCTACCGGTGCAATACGTGGACTTTGCGGCCTGGCAACGATCGCCGGAGCGCGCCGCCGAACTCGAGCAGGCGCGTGACTACTGGCTGTCGCAGCTGCGCGATGCACCGCCCACGCTCGCACTCGCCACGGACAGACCGCGGCCTGCGGAGCAAGGTTTTCGCGGTGCCTGGGTTCGGCGACGCATCGAGCCAGAGCAGGCCGATGCGCTGCGAACGCTGGCCCACGACCACGGTTGCACACTGTTCATGGTCATGCTGGCCGCGTTCGACGTACTGCTGCATCGCTACTCCGGGCAGACCGATCTAGTGGTCGGTACGCCGGTCGCCGGCCGGGAGCATGTCGAACTCGAGCCCCTGATTGGCCTGTTCATCAACACAGTTGCACTGCGTGTCGGCGTTGATGGCGATCCCGGCTTTACGCAACTGCTGGAACAGGTGCGCGACGTCACGCTGGATGCGCAGTTGCACCAGTCGTTGCCGTTCGAACAACTGGTAGAGGCGTTGCAGCCCGACCGGACCCTCAGCCATGCGCCGGTCTTCCAGGTCATGTTCAATCTGACGCCGATACCCGCGCGGCGGCGTTCCGTGGCCGGTGTCGAGTTCGCGATGGGGCATCTGGTCGAGCATGGCGTGTCGACGTTCGACCTGACGCTGTCGATCGGTGAACACGCGGACGGGCTGGAACTCGTGTACGAGTATGATCGCGACCTGTTCAATGGCGAGACCATCGAACGCATCGCAACCCATTACGGGCAGTTGCTCGTAGCGGTGCTGGAAGACGCCGACCGCGCGATCAGCGCGTTGCCCATGCTGATGCCGGCGGAGCGCAGCTCGATCATTGCACAATGGCATGCGCCGGCAATCGATCGTGGCGCGCCACCCGGCACATTGGATGCATTCATCAGGCATGTCGATCGCAATCCTGCAGCATGTGCGATCGTGGACGGCACGCGTGAGCTGACGTACGGCGAGCTTGACCTGCAGGCAAATCGCCTCGCGCACGAGTTGCTCGAACGGGGTATCGCGCCGGGTGCGCTCATTGCCGTCTGCCTCGACCGTTCTGTCGAGGCGCTGGTCGCGATCATTGCCGCGCACAAGGTCGGTGCGGCATTCTTGCCGATCGATCCCGATTATCCCGCGGCGCGCATCGCCGCCATGTTCGCGGCGGCTGCGCCAGACGCACTGATCAGTGATTCGGCCTGTGTGCCACAGACGCTGGTAGACAAACGGGTCGAACACGGTGTCCGCTGGGCCGTGGTCATGCTCGACCGCGACCGGTCGGCAATCGATGCGCATCCTGCCCACCGTCCGTGCGTCACGATCGATCCGGCTGCGCCGTCCTACGTCGTCTTTACGTCGGGGTCGACGGGCAAACCGAAGGGCATCGTGGTGACCCATGCCAACGCGGCGAATGCGCTGGCCGCGTGGCGCGAGGCATTCGATCTGACAGCCGCCGACCGGCATCTGCAGATGGCGGGTATCGCCTTTGATGTGTTCATCGGTGACTGGTTGCGCGCACTCGGTAGTGGTGCCTGTCTCGTGTTCTGTCCGCGTAGCACGCTGCTCGATCCTCCGGCGTTGCTCGCGCTGTTACGTCAGCGGCGCATCACGGTCGCGGAGTTCGTGCCGGCGGTCGTGCGGAGGTTGATGTCTGAACTCGACGTGACGCATACCGACCTGTCGTTCATGCGCCTGATTATCGTCGGCTCCGACACCTGGCACGGCGCCGAGTACCGCGAACTGTCAAAACTGGCCGGATCCGGCGTGCGCATCATCAACTCATACGGCACCGCCGAGACGACCATTGACAGCACCTACTTCGAGGCCGGCGAGTCACAGGAGAATCCGGACGCGGTGGCGAGTGTGCCGATCGGCCGGCCGTTTCCCGGCACGCGTGTCTATGTCTGCGATGCGCATCAGGACCTGGTGCCGATCGGCGTGCCCGGCGAGCTGTGTATCGGTGGTGCGGGCGTTGCGGCCGGTTACCTCGATAGCACGACCCGGACGGAGCGGGGTTTCGGCGCCGACCCGTTCGTGCCCTGTGCGCGCTGGTATCGCACCGGTGACCGGGTACGCTACCGTCCGGACGGCACGCTCGAACTGCTCGGGCGCATTGACCGGCAGATCAAGCTGCGTGGTTTCCGCATCGAACCGGCCGAGATCGAAGCGGTGCTGGCGGCCGAGGAGGCCGTCGTGGCGAGCACGGTCGTCTTGCGCGACCGTAGCGGCGAGCAGCGGCTGGTTGCGTACGTCGTGCCTCGCGCATCGGCCCGATTCGACGCCGACGCGTTGCGCATCGCACTGCACGCGCGGCTGCCCGACTACATGGTGCCGGCGTTGTTCGTGGCGCTTGACGCTTTGCCGCTGAATGCCAGCGGTAAGATCGATCAGCGCGCGTTGCCGCCGCCCGACTGGTCGGCAGTTGCCGCCGACGCGGATGTCCGGCCGCGGACGGTGACAGAGGCAGAACTTGCGAGCCTGTTCGGTGAAGTATTGAGCATCGAGCGCGTCGGTGTTCACCGGGATTTCTTTTCGCTCGGCGGACATTCCTTGCTGGCGACACAACTCGTGGCGCGCATTCGGGATGCCTTCGATCTCGAGCTGCCGTTGCGGGCGTTGTTCGATGCGCCGACCGTGGCCGGACTTGCGCGGCGAATTGACCAGCGGTCAGTCGCCGCGCCGCCGCCTGTGACGCGGGTCGATCGGAGCAGCGGCGAGGTTTTCCCGGTGTCATTCACGCAGCAGCGGCTGTGGTTGCTGGCGAAACTCGAACCCGACAGTGCTGCGTATCATATCCATTGGTGCGCGCGCCTGCGTGGCACACTCAACACGGCTGCGCTCGCGCGCGCGATGGCGGCGCTTGTGGCGCGGCACGAGATTTTGCGTACCACGTTTGTCGAGGTTGACGGGGAGCCGCTGCAGCGCGTGCGAGCGGAACTGGCGATACCGCTCGGGACGGAGTGGCCCGGGCCTGCGCCAGCGTCCTTCGCTGCGACCGGCTGGAACGAGCAACTCGAGATGCTGATCACGCGCCCGTTCGATTTTGAGAACGGACCGTTGTTGCGTATCCATGCGTTGCCCGTCGGTGACGAGCATCTGCTCCTGATCGTCATGCATCACGTGATCAGCGACGGCTGGTCGATGTCGGTGTTGTTTCGTGAACTGGCGGCGGCGTATGTGGCCTGCTGCGCGAGCACGCTGCCGGACTGGCCGGACCTGCCGGTGCAGTTTGTCGACTTCGCGCAGTGGCAGCGTGACTGGCTCAGCGGGGATGAACTGACCCGACAGGCCGAGTTCTGGAGGCACGGCCTGGCGGGCGCGCCGCCATTGCTGGCGCTGCCCACCGACCGGCCGCGGCCGGTTCCTCAGACCTATGGTGGCGACTGGCATCGGCGGCAGCTGTCGGTGCAACTGACGAGGGGGATTCGCGAACTCTGCATGACGGACGGCGCCACGTTGTTCATGGTATTGCTGGCCGCATTCGATGTGGTACTCGCGCGTTACGCCGGACAGACCGACATCATCGTCGGCGCGCCGATCGCCGGGCGCGGTCGCACCGAGTTCGAGGGGCTGATCGGGTTCTTCATCAATACGCTGGTGCTGCGCACGGATCTGTCCGGCAATCCGCCGTTCCGCGAGTTGCTCGCGCGCGTCAAGCAGACGGCACTCGATGCGTATGCACATCAGGACCTCCCGTTCGAGAAACTGGTCGAGATCGTGCAGCCGCAGCGCAGCCGCAGTTACAACCCGGTGGTTCAGGTCATGCTGACGGTGCATAACCAGCCGATACCGAAGTTCGAGTTGCCCGGCATCGATGTCGAACCGGTAAGCATTGATAATGCCGTGGCCAAATTCGATTTGAACCTGCATGTCGCTGAGTCGGATGACCGGCTGACGCT
Organism: Gammaproteobacteria bacterium; assembly: GCA_004357495.1. GTDB lineage: Bacteria > Pseudomonadota > Gammaproteobacteria > Steroidobacterales > SMWD01. The sequence goes on along the minus strand of SMWD01000116.1, from coordinate 154 downwards.
GGCATTCGCCTACAACGCCGATTTATTTGATGCTGAGACGATGGTGGGTCTGGGAGCCTGTTACGAGGCGGTATTGAGTGCGGTGGTGGCTGATTCGGGTTTGCGTTTGAGCGAGTTGCCGGTGCGGCGGGCGGTGTCGGTGATTGCAGTACAG
>SMWD01000115.1 GCA_004357495.1 Gammaproteobacteria bacterium | reverse complement strand
GTACGTCGATGGTCAGCAGGTTTTCCCTGACGACCAGGCACTCTTTCTTCGACCGGCGCCTCGCCGCCGGCCGGAATAAAGTACGCCGGTACTGCGCAAACGCCGTGTTGCTCGGGCTTATCTGTCATATGCTTGTGTGACCCACCGGATATCCGGCTCAAAAGTCAGGTTAAGTGGCCACCTCGCAGGCGTCAATGATCGAATCGGTAACCACGGCGACGGTATGAGCAGGCACGGCGGGCGGGAATCAAGCGATTTTCGGTTGTGGCGAGGATGCAACACTTTGCGGGTGCGCCAGCCGGGCAGCCGGCCCGAAATTCGCCCCAGCGCGGGGTATCGTGATAATCGGACAAATTCATTTCCCGTTGTGCAATGTCACTCGGGCCGTAAATGCTGTACGTTCGGGTTGTTCAGATTCGACATAACAATGTCCAGGGGGGATTCGTATGTCCAGTCAGTGTCATGTACTGCGGCAGTTCGTCCGTAGCATTTTTACCATCACATTCACCGGAATCGCAGCCGTCGTGACGGCGCTGCCGCTGCAGGCCGCGGTGCTCGATGAACTCACCGTCACCGCACAGAAACGCGAGCAGAATATCCAGGATGTGGGTATTTCGATCAGCGCGTTCACCGGTGACCAGATGAAGGTTCTCGGTATCGAGGACAGTTTCGACATCGCGATGTTCATTCCCAACGTCAACATCAGTGGCAACCTCGCCGGACAGAATACGCAGTTCTCGATCCGCGGTGTGACGCAGAATGACTTCAACGACATCATCGAGGCGCCGGTTGCAGTCTACCTCGACGAAGGCTATATCCCGATTGCCCAGGGGCAGACCTTCGCCCTGTTCGACGTCGAACGCGTCGAAGTGTTGAAGGGCCCGCAGAGCACGTTGTTCGGTCGTAATGCGACCGGCGGCGTCGTGCAATATATAAGCAAGAAGCCCGGCTTCGACAGCGTTGAGGCCTATGCCGACGTAACCTACGGGCAGTATGATACCGGCGCCGATCCGAACTATTCGAAGTTCGAGGCGGCCATCAGCGGGCCGTTCAGCAAGACAGTGGCCGGGCGCCTCGCGGTGATGTATGACAACCGCGACGCGTACCTGGAGAACCTGTTTCGCGACGATACGGCGAACGTCAATGACGCGAACCGGTTCGGCCTCGGTACGTTCAGCGGGGACAACAGCTTCGCAGCCAACGCGCCCGGCCCCGATGCCGGCGCCGACCTCGGCGAAACCGAGACGATCGCCGTGCGCGGTATTCTGCAGTTCGAGCCGAGTGAGAGCCTGCGCTTCACGCTGTCAGCCAACTACGCGCAAACCGATATGGCCACCGGGCCGTACCAGTCCAAGCCGACCATCGCCATTTACGATGGTACCTTCGCCGGCCTCGATACCACGGTTCCGATCCCCGGCGGGGATCCCGGTGGTCAGCTGTCGCAGGGCGAATTGCTCAATGTGATCGACGTCGCACCGACCGAAAGCCGGCTTAGCATCTGTGCCCCGGGTGGAGTCGACAACGGCGAGGATTGCGGGGCGGATGCGAATAACGACGGCGCGCCCGATGACCTGCGCGGCTTCGGCATCGACCAGGGGCGTTTAAGCAATATCTTTCAGTTGACTCCGGGCGGTGACTTTTTTGGCTACAAAGACCCGGATGGCGAGGACTGGACATTTTCCGGCGACTTCGCATTTGCGGACAGCGGCGACACGGAAACCACCGGCCTGCAGTTGCGGGTCGAGTGGGACTTCGGTTCCGACATGACGCTGACGTCGATCAGTGACTACAAGGACTTCGAGAAGCTGCTGTTCATCGACGTTGACTCGGCGCCCGTGAACCAGTCGTCGAACTATGCCGGGCTGGACGCAGACAGTTTTTCGCAGGAGCTCCGCGTGAACAGCGGCGAGGGAGGACGCATGCAGTGGGTCGCCGGTGTGTATTACCTGCACATCGACTCGGACTCGGATAATGGCCTGAAGTTTGCGGTTAACAGCATCGTGCCCGGGCCGTTCGATCTGGGCTCGGATGCCCAGCTTCAGACCGACTCGTATTCGTTGTTTGGTCAGCTCGACTATGCGCTCAGCGATAATGTGACATTGATCGCGGGCCTGCGCGTCATTCAGGAAGAGAAAGACTATTTCTTCGAGCAGAGCCTGTATTTCGGCAATACGGATTCGCGGGTGATACATACCGGCTTCCAATGCCGGATCGGGCCGGACTTTGACCCCGGCGCCGCGGATCCGGCGTGCCCCGGCGCACCCTTCGACGACAGCACCAGTGACACGCTGTGGGCTGGCAAGCTGCAGCTGGATTGGCGGCCGAACGAAGACCTGCTGCTGTACGCAGGCATCAACCGCGGCGTCAAGGCCGGCAGCTTCAACGCGCAGCTCGCCGGTGGTCTGCCGGTGCCGGTCTCGTCGATCGCGTACGACGATGAGACGCTGCACAGCTTCGAAACCGGCTTCAAGGCGACCTTATTCGACGGCACGATGCGGTTCAACGGGACGTTCTTCTACTATGACTACAGCGACTATCAGGCCTTCCTGTTCGGCGGCGTCAGCGGCATCGTGATCAATCAGGATGCCGAAACCTTCGGCGTCGAGTTCGAAGTGCAGACGTCGCCGATAGAGGGCCTGGATGCGTTGCTGAGCATCGGCTGGTTCGATGCGACGGTCGAGGATGTTCCGCTCCGTGCGGAGGTGCCCGGCGATGGCGGCGCAGCACCGTGTACGGCCGGCAGCCCCGTTATCTGCAGGGACGTCGAGCCCGTCTACGCGCCGTCGACCCAGGTGGCCGGATTGCTGCGTTACGAGTGGCCAATCGGTGGTCGCGGCACGATGAGCGTCCAGGGCGATTTCAGCTGGTCGGATTCGTTTTATTACAACTTGCGTAACTTCGATGCGGACCAGTTTGATGACTACACGCTGGTGAATGCGGTCATAGGCTGGGTCAGCCCTGAGGAACACTGGGCCGTTAATCTGGCGGCTCGCAACCTGACCGACGAGAATGCCGGTATCCAGGGTTTCGATCTGGCGACCCTGTGTGGTTGTAACGAGATTTCGTTCCGGCCCCCGCGTCGTTACGAGGTTAACGTCAAGTACTCTTTCTGAGTGATCGCCTGAGCGATCAGAAGGATTGCACCGAAACGCCTCGTCGCAAAGCGACGGGGCGTTTTTTTATGGCCGGAAGCTCATGATGGGTTCGAAGACCCCCGCCTTGAAAATCAGCAACCGGAAAGCATAGTAACCGGCCAGCATGCCGACAGCCGCGAGTACGACTGCCGGGTAACTGCCGGACCCGGCCCACAGCAGCAGCGCGGGAACGATCAGGCCGGCGCCCCAGACCACGCCGAGAAACCACTTGGCGTACCGGCTCTTGAGCAGCAGCTCCACCGAGGTGCGCCCGCCCGGCGAGCCGTGATACGCGGCGTGCAGCAGGCTCAGAAGCACCACACCGATCACCGCCAGCAGCATCAACGCGGCATTACTCAGCAGGCTCAATTGGCCCGGCTGTTCCGTCAGGAATCCGTTCCAGCCGAACACCAGCGTGACCATGGTGCCGGCGGTCAGTGAATAGACCAGGCTGGAGACGGGCATCAGACCCGTGCTCCAAAGGGAAATGGCGGTGGAATGGGACATGGCGAAACCCTGGTAGGTCATGACCACCAGCGCCGCCGCCATGGCGATCAGTTTGATCAGCCCACTGACGATCGGGCCGAAACCGACGGCGGCTTCGAGGTCAAACCACAGGTTCAGGACGTGCAAGCCGCCGAAAGCGGACCACACCATGATCGCGATCAGTCCACGGCTGATCCAGGAGCGGTCCGGGCGCAGCATCGCTCGCCAGGATTTCATCGGCACACCCATGTGGGCTACGTGAAAATAAGTTTTCAGAATGTTGGTGATGAGCAGCCCGGCCAGCATGCCGGGCGCATAACCGAACAACACCGATATGAAAAATATGCCGGCGCCCAGTTAGCCACAGAAAAAGGCATTTGCCATGGGGACGTCCCAGTAGCGCTGGAAGCGATACCCGACCTGAAAGCTGTCGCCAACAATTGGCATGTCTCGCGTAGCCACGTGTAATCCCCTTCTTGAATGACTGTGTCAGTCGACGTAAAAGACCTTGGGCCGGGTATTTTTCTCCGGCATGGCGGACGACCGCCCCGCTCGCGGATTAATCGACTCGCCTTGCTGTCCGGATCATCCAGGTCACCGAAAATGCGGGCGTCGGTGGGGCAGGTCACCACGCAGGCGGGATCCAGCCCCGCATCCACACGCTCGCTGCAGAAATCGCACTTGGTCACCATGCCGGGGTTGAACCGCGAATAGCCCTGTTCCTCGAACGGCGTCAGTTGGCCGTCACCGTAGAGCCCTGCTTCGAAAAGATTTTTGTCAAGCTCGCTACGCTGATCATACGGACACGCCACCGCGCAGGAGCCACAGCCGATACACTTGTCAGGATCCACCATCACGATGCCGTCGTCGCGCGTATAGGTGGCCCCGCTGGGGCACACCTTCTCGCAAGGCGCATCTTCGCAGTGGTTACACAGCGTCGGAATGTAGACGCGATTGACGGCCGGAAAGACGCCGTACTCCTCGCTCAGGGTTCGGGTGAAAAACACCCCGTCCGGCAGCGAGTTTTCCTGCTTGCAAGCCACGACGCAGGCATTGCACCCGATACACCGACGGAGATCGAACACCATGCCGTAGCGTGCCATCAGTGGGTTGCTCCCTTGCCCGGCTGACTCAGTTCGTCCACTACGTCGTAAACGGTACCGCCTTGTTTGAGAATTTCCGGCCAGTCGTCGAGCCGGGTGATTTTTACCTTGCACACCGTTTCGGGCTGGCCCGTAACGGCGTCGGTATTGCGCAGGTCATAGGGCAACAGATCGTTAAAATGCCCGCCGGCATGGGCCACACCGGTGTGCCGGGTCTTCACCCGGGAGAGGAGAGCGCATTGGACACACCCAGGGTGTCGGGGTGCATGCCCTCGGAGGTGCCGATGCGGCCGAAGATCCGGCCGTAGGGGGAATTAACCTGAACGATGTCGCCTTGCACGAGACCCTGAGCCTCGGCGGTCTTCGGATTGAGAATCAGGGCAATATGCACCGGGTCCAGCACCGTGGTTGGCAGGGGCTG
>SMWD01000114.1 GCA_004357495.1 Gammaproteobacteria bacterium | reverse complement strand
CGAACTCGACGCCATGCAGAAAGCCTTTATCGAATTTGGCGCCGTACAGTGCGGCTTTTGCACGCCCGGCGTCATCATGTCCGCCAAAGCAATCGTTAATAAATACCCTCAGCCGACGGAAGAGCAGATAAACGCCGGCCTCGCCGGGGTGCTGTGTCGCTGCACGGGCCACGTCAAAGTCAAAGAGGCGATTCGCGAGGATTTTCAAATCCGTGAGGCTGCGCGGGAGGCGGTAAGAAATGCCACAGTCAGCTGATCTGGATGTCATCGGGCAACGCCAGCCGCGCCTGGATGGGGCGGAGAAATGCTCGGGCCGGTCGGTGTTCGCCGACGACGTCGATCTGCCGGGCATGTTGTGCGGTAAAATTCTGCGCAGCCCGCACGCACACGCGCGAATCCTGAGTATCGATACATCGAAGGCCGAAGCCCTGCCCGGCGTCAAGGCGGTCATCACCGCGGAACATGCACAAGGTATCATGAGCTCCAGGCGCGGTGGCGAAACGGTGTTCGCCGAAGATCTCGTGACCTACAAGGGCCGGGAAGTTGCAGGGGTTGCGGCGCTCGACGAACTGACGGCCGAGAAGGCGCTGCAACTGATCGAAGTCGAGTACGAAGAACTGCCGGCGGTGTTGATCATGCGCCACGCGCTGAAGGACGGCGCCCCGCTCGTGCAAGCCGATAAACCCGGCAACATCTGGTCCGTAGATCTCGACCGCTACGGAGAACCGGAACAGGCATTCGAGAATGCGGAACTTATCTTCGAGGAAAAATTAAGCACCTCGGTCACGCACAATCTGTTTGCAGAATTTCACGTTGCGGTCGTCGATTTCACGCTACCGAAAAAGCTGACGCTGTGGACACCAACACAGACCGGCCTGTTGATGCAGCATGCACTGGGCCCGGCGTTCGGTTTGTCCGTAAGCCAGGTGCAGATCATCCATCTGAACACCGGCGGCGCCTTCTCCGGACGGGGCGGCGTGCGTCCGCATCATTTCATTGCCGCGATGTTGTCGCGGAAAACACAGCGGCCGGTAAAGATATTCGCAGCCGGGGACGAAGAGTTTCTGATGTGCCGCGCGTTGGGAGAAAACGACTATATACTGCGCGCCGCTTTAGATAAGGACGGCACGCTCAAAGCATTTGACATGGTCGCGGACATGGACGGCGGTGCGTTTCCATCCGAGGTCGGCTACTTCGGCTGGATGGCTGGCTTGTGCAATAGCTGGGTGTTCCCGCTCGAGGGCAATAAACTGCGGCGCAGAGTCGTGATGACGAATACGCGGCCGCATTTTCTTCCTCACGGCGGCATGATGCTGACAACCAATGCCGCCATCATGCAGCTGTGCACCAAGATCGCCAAAAGCCTCGGCCGGGACCCCATCGATTTTCTGCGTCAGAACGCGATCGAGGCGGGGCATAAGGGTTTGTCCGGCGAAGTGTTCGCCAGTTGTGGACTGAAAGAGTGCCTGGACACGGTGCGCCGCGAATCCGGCTGGGACGACAAATACGGCAAGTTAGATGATTATCACGGCATCGGCGTCGGCATTGGTGCCATGGCATCGGGCGCCAAAGGCGCGTTCACGCACGATACCTCGGCCGCGCTGGTCAAAGTTGGCGAAGACGGAATCGTCACCTTATATACCGGCATACCTGATATGGGCCAGGGCACGCACACGACGATGGCGATGATCACGGCCGAAGTGCTGGGCATTCGGGCGGAGCAGGTTAACCTGGTCGCGGGCGACACAGACCTGACGCCCATCGATATCGGCGCCTTCGCGCAGCGCGGCACAGTGCAGACCGGTAATGCGGTGCGCAATGCGGCGCTCGACGCGCGCAGCCAACTGGCAAAAAGTGCGGCGTGGCACCTGGAAACCGACGCAGACAAGCTGGTGTTTCGCCGCGGCAAGATTTACGCCAAAGACAAGCCCGACAAAACTCTGGATTTTGCCAAAGTCGTCTATGGCACGCTGCACAGCGAAGAAGGCCGCTTCGTGATGGGCCGCGGGTTTTACAACTCGCCGGTGGAGATCAAGACGTCATCGTGGTCATTCGGTGCGCAGGTTGCCGAGGTTAAAATCGATAGAGAAACCGGAGTGGTTTCGGTGCTGAGAGTAACGGTCGCGCACGATATCGGGCGAGCGATCAATCCGCTGGCCTGCGAAGGCCAGATCGACGGCCAGGTTTTCTCGGCGATGAGCCAGTTGTTGTATGAAGAAGTGTTAAGCGATGAAGGTATGTACCTGAATCCGTCGCGGCTCGAGTACAAACAACCGCGCACCTACGAGATGCCGGAAATCTCGCATCATTTGATTGAAACCATCGATCCGTATGGGCCGTTCGGCGCCAAGGAAATCGGTGAAGGCATCGTGGTGACCACGGGCGGCGCGATCGCATCCGCGATATTTGATGCGCTGGGCGGGGTTTACATGCACAGGGTACCGATGTCGCCGTGGCGAATTCTGCGGGCCGTGCGCGCCAAGGAGCGTATGGAAGCCACGAAAGCGAAAGCCGCGGCTTAATACCCTTTCACTGCACGGCCGGCACGACGCGTTCACCGATCAGCTTGATGGCGTCGACCGGGTTACCGTGCACGCGAATCGCGATTTCGGTGAGTCCGAGGGACGCGTATTGTTTGAAGCGTTCAATCTCGCGATCGACGTCGTCGAGATCCCCGGCGGAGCTCAGCCCCTCGATCAGCGCATCGACAATGTGTGCTGGCGCGCCGTCGATGGTGCCCGCGCCGCGCGCAAAGGCGCCCCAGAACAGGCCCTTGTTCTCCTGCACGAAATCGCTGTCTTCTTTGCTGAGAAGCACCTCGGTATAGCGGGGCCGTAAAATGCCGCGCAGCACCAGTTCGCGACACGCTTCGCGCCGGGATGCCTGTTTGTCTTTCTTGATGTGCCAGGCCCAGAAATTGCTGACACCAAACGGCTGCCCGGTGCGCTCGTGCCGGGCGAGCCCCTCGTCGACCCAACCCTTGGTCAATCGGATCAACGGCGGAATCAGATCACTGCCCATCAAACCATCCGCTTTCTCCGTCGCCATGTACGACATCCGTTCCTGGCTGGCGCCGACATAGATCTGCGGCGGCGGTAAATCTTTCGCCCAGCGTGCATCGAACTGGTGCGCGGTGTAGATGTCGCCGCGGTAGGTCACGTCCTCGCCGGTCAACGCGGCGCGAATGATTTCGACGCATTCCCGCACCGACTCGACCATCTGACTGCGCTTGATACCCATCGCAGCGAGCACCCCGCCGCCGGCACCCACCGCAATGATGGCCCGGCCGTCGCAGAGTTCGTTCAGCGTCAGAAGTTCCTGGGTAATTTTCAGGGGATGCAGTTCCATCGGGCTGACGGCCAGCGGCCCGAGCAATATCTTACTGGTCGCCTGCGCTGCCGGTGCGAGACTCAGGAACGGGTCGCGCCCGGTTGCATAGCTCGCGGACCAGATCGCCCGGATGCCATAACTCTCAGCCAGCGTTGCCTGCTCCGCCATCGCGCGTGGGGAATCGTATTCATTGAGGATGATATCGACCTGCATGGTTCACTCCCGTGCTTGATTTGAGGATCCGGTGATGCTATTTGCCAAGCGTACAATAGACTCGGCGGTATTATTAAATGACCGATAGCCATTTTCAGGCTAACGGCAAACTTTCGGCCCTGCGGTTCGCGGCCCGGTTTCGGGAACTGACCGTTCCGTCGGTCACCCAAATGCATGCGGGAAAGTGCCGGGTTTATTTTCTGGACGCCGAATGGTGGGCGTCGCTGACTGCGGAAAAGTCCCGCCGCCTTTTCCTGCCAACCGCGTCAGGTGCCACAGAACGTTGCCGTCACCCGTTCCTCCGGCAAGGGCGGGGTTTGCAGGTCGGCGTTTTCCGGCGCGCAGTGAAACGGATTTTGCAGCGCCCCGGTCAGACGCAGAAACGGCGTCAGGTCGTTGCGGGCGGTCGCGGCCCGCAGTGCTTCTTCGACCCGGTGATTGCGGGCAATGACGGCCGGATTGGCGCGCCGCATTCGCTGTGCCGTGTCGGCATCATCGGCTCTTACGCTGTGCCACTGCGTCAGCCACTGTTGCACACCCGCGGTATCGCTGAATAACTCCAGCACTGCACCGTCCGGCGCATCGCCGGCCACCCGGGTCAGCGTGTCGAAAAACACGGTCATATCGATGGCGTGTTCGCCCAGCAGGGCCAGGGTCTCGTCAGCGAAGCCGTTGCCGACCTCCGCTTGATCCCGCAGCCCCAATTTTTTCCGTAACCCGGCGTAGAACGCCGCTTGAAATGCGGGCATAAAGGGTGCGAGCTGGGCTTCTGCGATGCGTACCGCCGTATCGCTGTCACTGCTCAGCAACGGCAGCAGCGTTTCTGCTAAGCGGGTCAGATTCCATAAGCCGATACCGGGCTGCTTGGCCCAGGCGTAGCGGCCGTGCCGGTCGATGGAGCTGAACACTTTGTCGGCATTGAACTCGTCCATGAACGCACACGGGCCGAAGTCGATTGTTTCGCCCACAATCGACATGTTGTCGGTGTTCATCACCCCGTGAATAAAACCCACCAGCATCCATTGCGCAATGAGTTGTGCCTGACGTTCACCGACGGCAACCAGCAGATCGGCGTAGCGGTTATCTGCGGCGGCGCATTGGGGGAAATGCTGTTCGATCATATAGTCGGCGAGCGCTTTGACGGCCTCATCGCCAAGATTGCCGGCGGCGTGCTGAAAGCTGCCGACCCGGATGTGACTGCGGGCGGTGCGCGCCAGTATCCCGCCCGGCTCGGGTTCTTCTCGATACACGGCATCGCCGGTCGCAATGACCGCGAGTGAACGGGTCGTCGGGATGCCCAGCCCGGCCATTGCCTCGCTGACCAGGTACTCGCGCAGCACCGAGGCCAGCGTCGCGCGGCCATCGCCGCCGCGCGCAAAGGCGGTCGGTCCGGAGCCTTTGAGTTGTACATCCACGTTGCCATTCGCGGTGTGCATCTGACCCAGCATATGGGCGCGGCCGTCACCGAGCAGCGGCACGCGCTGCCCGAACTGATGGCCGGCATACGCCATGGCCATCGGCGGATTGTCGCTGTTGATGGCATTGCCGGACAGGACGCCTAGCCCTTCCGCGCTGCGGAACCAGGTGTCAGCGATGCCGTAGTCCTGCAGCAACCCATCGTTCAATATCAGTAGTTGCGGACTGCCCGTGGCCACCGGAATGTCGCCGGTGAACATGTGCTCCGGGAGCGCCCGGTAACTGTTAACTGCAATCGGATTCATGGACGACCATCGGGGATGAGAGGTTATGCGGGTGGTTTACCTGAGTGTGGAGCTTAAATAAACCCGGCACCTTTTGCAGTCTCCTTTCCCGTCAGACACGTCGCTTTCCCGGCGCGGAATCCCGCGGGCTGGTGATCACTATTGGCTGTCATGCAGTGTCAATCTGTGATGCATTTGTATATACATTTGTCCCGACACCCGCTAGGCTCACCAGTCGCAGGACGAGCAACGGTACGTCGCCGCCGGGCCGCCGGCAGGTACCGGTTCGTAGCCTATGCGTTGCGAACCATCGACGAACGCATGGCCCTGCGCCCGATCACTGCCCGTTACCTGCGTAAGGACGAGGCTGAACGTTATGAGCAAGCGCGTACCGGTCTTTAAGACCGACGAGGAAGCCGAAGCCTTCCTGGAACAGGATCTGAGCGACTACCTCGATCCGGCCAACCTGCAGCGGATTCATTTCGAATACCAACCCAAGGACACGCAACTGAACCTGCGCCTGTCGAAGAACCTGCTGCAAGCAGTCAAAGCAAGGGCGGCGGCGCACGG
>SMWD01000113.1 GCA_004357495.1 Gammaproteobacteria bacterium | reverse complement strand
ATCAGGCGAGTTCCGCGCCCTGCCCGTTCGATGCGAGCCTGACGATCAATGACCCCGGCTGCAGCAATTCCCTACCGATCGCCGATCCCGGATCGCCACAAACCGTGGATGCCGACCAAGTCGTCATCCTGGACGGCGCCGGCAGTACGGATCCGGACGGCAAAATCACCCTATATAGCTGGACGCAGACCGCCGGACCCGCTGTCGCCCTGACCAACGCGACGGCGGTGCAGGCCAATTTCAATGCGCCGCGCAGCGCGGCGACCCAGACGCTTGTCTTCCAACTCACGGTGACGGATAACAACAGTGCGAGCCGGTCGCGCTCGGTCAACATCACGGTCCGGCCGTTCGCGAACAGTCTGCCCGTCGCCGATGCCGGCGCGGACCAGATGGCCGAGGCGCTGGCGGTCGTCACCCTCGACGGTTCCGGGAGCAGCGATCCTGACGGGCCGAATCTGACCTATGACTGGCGACAGGACAGCGGCAATCCCGTGGTCAGCATCGCAAACCCGGGCCAGGCGGTCACGACCTTCGTCGTGCCAAGCATCCAGAGCGACATCGACAAGCGGTTCTTTCTGACCGTCATCGACGATTTCGGGGCAACCGATACCGATGAGGTCACAATCAGACTGCTGTCCGCGGTGGCCTCGCTGAGTGGAACCATCAGCGCGCCGATCGGAAATATTACCGAAAGTGACGTCAACGACTCGAATTCACCGTTTGTTCCGAACGATACGTTCGCGGCGGCGCAAACGATCCCCAACCCGATCAGCGTCGGCGGATTCGTCAACCTGGCAGGCACCGGCGATCCGACGGGGCGTTCGTTCACGACCGGGGATATCGATGATTACTTCCGTATCAGCCTGATCGATGGCGAGTTGATCACGCTGGTTATCGCTGATCCGGTCGTCGCCGATCTCGATCTCTATCTGTACGACGATACACAAGTGCTCGCCGACAGTTCCCTCGGCACGACGCAAGTCGAATCGCTGCAGGTTCCGGGTGACGGTGACTACTTCGTGCGTGTCACGGCACAAAGCGGTGCGTCGAACTACAATCTGATTATCGGCCAGCCGCAAATAGCAGTCGCCGGCAGCACCATGCGGCTGTCGAACGACTTCGTGCCTGGCGAGGCAATCGTTCGATTGCGTGCAAATCCGGCCATGCAACGGCAGGCCGATTGGCCGGCAAGCACACTCGCTGCCCGTGGCCTGCAGATCAGAAGAGACCTGTCCGACCGCATGCTGCTGGTCGACATCGACATGCCGTCGGCAATCGCATCAACGGCAGGGGCCGGCGCACCGGCGACCCCGGTCGAGTTGCGGTTCCGGAGCCCCGGGGACCACGTAAAATGGGCCACGCTGATGGCCATTAAGAAGCTCGCACAAAGTCCGGAAGTCGAGTTTGCAGAGCCAAACTTCATGCGGCAACTGTTCGTGACGCCAAACGATACGGCGTACCCGTTCCAGTGGCATTATCCGCTGATCAACCTGCCGGCCGCCTGGGAACTGGAGACCGGCTCGGCCGACGTAACCGTCGCCGTGATCGATTCCGGAATCCTGCCCAACCATCCAGACCTGCAGGCCCGGCTCGTGGCCGGGTATGACTTCGTCAGCGATCCCGCTAACGCGGCGGACGCCACCGGCATCGACCCCGACCCGACCGACCCGGGCTCCGGTGGCGCGGGGAGCATCTTTCACGGCACACACGTCGCCGGCACGGTCGGCGCAACCACCAACAACAACGCCGGTGTTGCCGGCGTCGCATGGAATGTGCGCCTCATGCCCTTGCGGGTATGCGGTGTATTCGGCTGCGCGGTGGCTGACCAGATCGAAGCGATGCGCTATGCGGCCGGGCTCGGCAATGCGTCCGGCCTGACCGCGAATCCACCGGCTGACATCATCAACCTGAGTCTCGGCGGGCCGGGCTTCAGCAGCGCGGAGCAGGCCGCAGTCAGCGCCGTGCGTGCCGCCGGCCTGGTCGTCGTCGCGGCGGCCGGAAACGAGTCGAGCAGCCAGCTTTCATACCCCGCTTCGTATGACGGCGTCATCTCCGTCAGTGCCGTCGGGCCACGCAGAACGCGCGCGCCCTACTCGAGTTTCGGTGCCTTCGTGGACATCGCGGCACCCGGCGGGGACAACAGCACGGACGTCAATGGTGACGGTTTCGCCGACGGTGTGCTCAGCACGCACGCGAACGATGCGTCCGGGCCGCTCGAGTACGAGTTCCGGTTCCTGAGTGGCACATCGATGGCGGCACCACACGTCGCTGGCGTTATCGCGCTGATGAAATCCGCCAATGCAAGCCTGACACCGACGCAAATCGATCAACTGCTGACGAGCGGCGCTATGACTGACGACATCGGAGCGGCGGGGCGCGATGACCTGTACGGCTGGGGCTTGCTGAATGCGCAAAAATCGGTTGTCGCCGCATTGTCGCTCAGCGGCACTCCGCCGAGCGACAATCCGATGCTCGCGGCAACACCGGCGTCGCTGAACTTCGCCGCCGCCACAAGCACCATCGAAATACAACTCCGCAACACCGGCGGCGGCATGCTAACCATCGGCTCGGTCGGCACGACACAGCCGTGGGCCAACGTCACCGAAATCAACGTCGACGGGAACAAGCTCGGCACTTACCTCGTCACGATTGATCGTAACGGTCTCGTCGACGGGACTCACACCGATACGATTTCCGTGAGCTCGTCGGTGAATAACATTCAGATCCCGATCATCATGACCGTCGGCAGTACCCTGACCGGCGGCGATGTCGGACACCTCTATATCGTGTTGATCGATCCCGAAACGGGCGATAGCGTGTTCGGTACCGAGGCGGACTTCAATGGTACTGCCTATGAGTATCAATTCACCGGCGTCGGCCGCGGCGACTACTTGCTGATCGCGGGCACCGATGCAAACAACAACTTTTTCATCTGTGACCCGGGCGAGGCCTGTGGCTCCTTCCCGACACTCGACCTGTCCCAGGTCATCGACCTGACCCGCGATCTGACCGGCATCGATTTCCTCGTGCACTACAGCGCACCGATTCAAACGCTGGCAGGTGATGGTGCGCGCCCACCCCCGGATCGCGGTCGCCGCCGGCTTCCGGAAGCATCACAGGGACTACGCTCCATTGAATGAGCCGACATCAGCACGATGATCAGCCGCGCTGAACTCTTGTCACATACGAAACACGCCAAATGGCAATTCGTCAGGCAGGGGGGCGTTGCGCGCTGCGGATAACCCCAGGCCTAAAACGCGCCGGGTGTCAACGGGGTCGATGATCCCGTCATCCCAAAGTCTTGCGCTCGCGTAATAGGGCTGGCTCTGAAGGTCGTAATCGATCAGCATCTGTTCGGTAAAGTGGCGTTCCTCGTCTGCAGACCATGACTCCCCGCGCGCCTCGAGCGAACGGCGGCGTACCGAGGCCAGCACCATTCCGGCCTGCTCCCCACCCATGACCGCAATGCGAGCATTCGGCCACATCCAGAGCTGGCGCGGGCCATACGCCCGACCGCACATCCCGTAATTGCCGGCGCCGAACGAGCCCCCGATGATGACCGTAAATTTCGGCACGCGAACACACGATACCGCGGTCACCAGCTTGGCCCCGTCCTTCGCAATGCCGCCGCGCTCAGCCTGGCTGCCGACCATGAACCCCATGGTGTTTTGTAAAAAAATCAACGGTATCCCACGCCGATTGCACAACTGAATGAAGTGCGTACCTTTCTGCGCCGACGTGGAAAACAAAATGCCGTTATTCGCGACGATACCGACCGTATAGCCCCACAGACGCGCGAAACCGCAGACCAGGGTTGGCGCGAACAACGCCTTGAATTCGTCGAACTTCGAGCCGTCAACAATACGCACGATCAATTCCCTGACATCATACTGGAAACGCATGTCGCGCGGCACGATGCCGTAAATTTCCTCCGCCGGGTATGCCGGCTCCTCGATCGATTGCTGCTCGATCGAGGCCTGACTGCTGCAATTCAGCCTGACGACGATGCCGCGCGCAATCGACAGCGCATGCTCGTCATCGTCGGCGAGGTGGTCGGCGACGCCCGACACCCGCGTGTGCATTTCGGCGCCGCCGAGCGTCTCGGCATCGACTTCCTCACGGGTCGCGGCTTTGACCAACGGCGGCCCGGCAAGGAAAATCGTACCCTGATTTTTCACGATGATGGTCTCGTCGCACATCGCCGGAACGTAGGCGCCACCCGCCGTGCACGAACCCATGACCACCGCGATCTGCGGAATATTCCGCGCCGAAAGCTGGGCCTGGTTGTAGAAAATACGGCCAAAATGATCGCGATCCGGGAAAACCTCATCCTGCATAGGCAGGTACGCGCCGCCGGAGTCGACGAGGTAGACACAGGGCAAATGGTTTTCGAGTGCAATCTCCTGCGCGCGGAGATGTTTTTTTACGGTCAACGGGTAATAGGTGCCGGCACGCACTGTCGCATCATTGGCAACGATCATGCACTCGATGCCGTGAATGCAGCCGATGCCGCAGATCAGGCCGGCGCCGGGGAGTTCGTCATCGTACACACCATGGGCCGCGAGCGCGCCGAATTCGAGAAACGCGGAATCCGCATCCAGCAGCTTGCGCACACGATCCCGCGGCAGGAGCTTGCCGCGATCCACATGCTTCTCGCGGGCATGGGCCGGCCCGCCGGCCCGGGCCGCGGCGACGACGCGCTGCAGATCCTCGGCCAGCGCGCGGTTGCTCGCATCATTTTGCTGAAACTCCGTAGCCGTCGGGTCAATCTTTGATTTGTAATCAGGCATTGGCGATCGGCTCCCGAGTCGCGTTATTGGCTCGCTGCATAGAGTTCACGACCGATGAGCAGGCGGCGGATCTCGCTGGTGCCTGCGCCGATCTCGTAAAGCTTGGCGTCGCGCAGCAGGCGCCCGGCCGGGTACTCATTTGTATAACCATTGCCGCCCAGAGCCTGGATAGCCTGCAGCGCCATCTCGGTCGCGCGCTCTGACGCGAGCAGGATGCAGGCCGCCGCATCGAAACGAGTGGTCCGGTTTCGATCGCAAGCCCTGGCCACGGCATAGACATAGGCGCGTGAACTGTTCATGGCCGCATACATGTCGGCGACCTTGCCCTGCATTAGCTGAAAGGTGCCGATCGCCTGGCCGAACTGGTGACGCTCATGTATGTACGGCATCACGATGTCCATGCAGCTGCGCATGATCCCCAGCGGCCCGCCGGCGAGGACCACGCGCTCGTAGTCCAGCCCCCTCATCAAGACCCGGACACCTTTGCCTTCCGCGTGCAGGACATTGGCCGCCGGAACCTCGCAATTGTCGAACACCAGCTCGCAGGTATCCGAACCCCGCATGCCCAGCTTGTCGAGTTTCTGCGCCGTCGAAAAACCGGCCATGTCCTTCTCGATGATGAATGCCGTGACGCCTTGCGAGCCGGCCTCCGGATCCGTCACGGCATAGACGACCAGTGTGTCCGCCTCGGGCCCGTTGGTAATCCACATCTTGGAACCATTCAGAACGTAATTGTCACCAACACGAACCGCGCGCATCCGCATGCCCATGACATCCGACCCGGCGCCTGTCTCACTCATCGCCAGCGCGCCGAGGTGCTCGCCGGAAATGAGCGGTGGCAGGTATTTGCGTTTCTGCTCATCCGTGCCCCAGAGATTGATCTGGTTTACGCACAGGTTCGAATGCGCCGCGTAGGAAAGCCCGACGGAGGCAGAAGCGCGACTGATCTCTTCCACAGCAACGACGTGCGCGAGGTAGCTGAGCCCCGCGCCGCCGAATTGCAGGTCCGCCGTGATGCCCAGCAGGCCGAGCTCGCCGAGATCGGGCCACAGGTCGCGCGGGAAACAGTTCGTGCGATCAATTTCGGCGGCGCGCGGGGCGATCCGCGCGGCGCAGAACCGCTCCACTGACTCACGCAACAAGTCAATGTCATCACCTAAATTGAAATCGAAATCCATCATCATTCCAGTACCCGCATTGCCATAACCGGGCAGGCTAACAACCTGCCGCCCGTTTGCAGGCGCAGATTTTCGCACGATTCGCTGGGTGCCGGAACCTGATTCCGGTTGCAGGACATTCATCGACCGACGAACCAGTAGCGTCCGTCGCGTTGCGGCAGGAAAAGCACCCTTTAGCTCCGCCATCGTGGCATCATGCGCAGCCGGCACGAACGCACGGCAAGGAAGACCCGCCATGATCCTGCAAGCCCTCACCAAAATCACCCCAACAATCGTCGGCCTGCTGGGCATTCTGCTCGTCACGGCCTGTCAGCAACAAGGAAACACGGAAATGTCAGAAAACACCGCCGCTTCGGGGCCGACCGAGCTGCAAATCACCGATGTCGTCAACGGTGACGGGCCGACGGCCGAAGCGGGACAGAAGGTCATAGTCCATTACACCGGTTGGCTCTACGACCCGGGCCAGCCCGATAACAAGGGTGAGAAATTCGACAGTTCGGTCGATCGCGGCGAACCGTTCTCGTTCCCGCTCGGCACGGGCCGGGTGATCCGCGGCTGGGACGAAGGTTTTGCCGGCATGCAGATCGGCGGCAAACGCATTCTCATCATTCCGCCCGACATGGGCTACGGCGCGCGCGGTGCAGGCGACGCCATTCCGCCGAACGCAACTCTGATGTTCGAGGTCGAGCTGCTGGATATCCAATAACCGAAGGAACCGGTATCAGCCGGTCAGAACGCTAGCGCTGCGATTTTCTTAACCGGGCCCGGCGAAATTGAGCCGGCGTTTGCCCGATGCATTTCTTGAAGGCCGCATAAAACGCTGAATTGGAATTAAAGCCGGCCGCGAATGCAACATTCAGTATCGCACCATTATGGCCGTCGTATTCGCCAAGCAGATTTTTGGCGTATTCGATTCTGTAATGATTCAAGTAGCGAAAGAAGCTCATGCCAAATCCTGAATTGATAACTTGCGACAAGTGATTAACCGAGCAATCCAGAACCGCCGCAAGTTTTGGTAGTGTCAGGTCGGGCCTGAGGAATAACTTTTCTGCCTGCATTACGGATTCGAGACGGTATTTGAACGCTTCGATTTGCTCGGCGTTCAACCCTGACTTGGCATACTTGCGCTTCAGTGAACGACCCGCCGCTTCGCGGGCCACGCTCTCGGGACGCACCATTCCGGGAATATTGTAATAGTCGGTAATTGTAATGGCCGCGTCGCCACTGAGGGTCATGAACTCCGCACCGTAATAGGCGCCTGCCAGCCCATCGACATCGTCGCATGATGACACGCGATACTGGAACGCGATGGAATCTTTGCCGGTAAGAACATCCCCGATCAACTCATACTGATGTCGGTCATGGGAAAAAAAAGCGCTTAAACTGGTGATCAGTTCGTCGTGCGAGCGCTGCAGGTTTTCCGGAATATCGCGGTAAATGCCGTCAGCAGCGAGATGTTCGGCCACACCCCGAGAATCGCCGTGGTTCCAGGCATCAAAGTAACTATCTACAAATCTTGCTGCGTGCATCACCGACCCCAGCAGAATCAAATCGATTTTATATCCTATCGCAGGGCCCGGACGATGTCATGCCGAATCGACGCGGGTGGCTGTCTGACGGCAAATCAATGGCTCGCTCGGCTGGGATGCACGGCGGTCAAAAATCCGGCGGCGGTGTTGCACGTGCGCGAGCAGGCGCCCAGAAAGGCTTTTTCCTGACCGTGCATCTGGCCACTTTGTGGTATTGCCGCAGTTCCTTCTCGTAGTAGATTTCTGCCCATAGATCACCCTGCAGGCACTCTGTCCTGATCATGGCCAGCGCAATATTGGCTTTGACGGCCGGCGACCACATCGCCGAGGTGACATAACCGATTTCCCGGGTACAACGTGTGTTCCCGTAGATGTAGGAGCCCTCGGCCGGCTTGTTGCCCTCGATGTCGAGTTTGGTCAGGGTATATATCGGGCCGCGTTTTTTCTCCTTCAACAGCGCATTCCGGCCACTGAAATGTGGCTTGCTGAAATCAACGAGCCAGCCGAGGCTCAATTCAAACGGTGTCTGGTCATGTTCGAAGTGAATGGTCTTGAGCGCTTCGTTAAATTCCATCCCGGGCATGATAAATGCCGCCTCGAGCCGGGCCATGTTAGTCGCCGCCTCGCCATACGGCTGTATGCCATAGTCCGAGCCTGCTGCATATAACTCATCCCAGAGATCGAGCGCGAGTTCCGGCGCAATCCAGAGTTCGTAGCCCAGATCGCCGGTAAAACCGGTGCGCGAGACCATCAGGGTATCGCCGTGAAACGGAAAGCGCATAATGTCGAACGCCTTGGCTGTCTCGATACCATCCAGACCCATTTTTTTCAACACCGCACATGACGTTGGTCCCTGCAGGGAAAGCGCCGCAATCTCATCTGACACATCGGTGACCGTCACATCGTCGAAGCCAAAGACGCTCTTCTCCAGCCAGGCACTGCAGGGGCTTCCGCAGGTCAACATGAATTTGTCGCTGGCCAATTTGAAAATAGTCCCGTCATCGATCATGCGACCCTCATCTGTACACCAAAGCACATAGGCCACGCGATTAAGCGGTTGTTTCACAATATCCCGGGTCACCATGCGATTCAACATGGCCTCGGCGTCGCGGCCGCTGATATGGTATTTCTGCATCGGGCAAATGTTGTAGGTGGCGCAGGTATTGCGCACACAAAAATATTCGTATTCCGCATCGTAGTAATACTCAGCGAATTTATAGCCATTCCAGGCGCCCCAGGCGTTACGAATATTGAGCGCATCTTCGCGGGGATGGAAAGGGGACTCCTTCAGTCGTTCGCCGGCATACGGGTCATTCATGTTCATTGGCTATTCGTCCAAACAATCGTCTTCGGGAACGGTATTGGGACGTTTCAAATCCATCAGTATCTCGCGGGCCGCATTTGCGCCGCAGATGGCCGATACCCCACCGCCCGGATGCGTTGACGAGCCGCACATATACAGATTCCTGACCGGCATCCGATATTGCGCATAACCGGGGAACGGTCGGTTGAACAACAACTGGTCGATAGTCAATTCTCCCTGGAAGATATTGCCCTCCGTCAATCCGATCTCCGCCTCGATTTCATGTGGCGTACGAACTTCCATATGGACGATCAGATCTTTGAAGCCGGGGCTGTATCGCTCGATCTTGTCGATCACGGCCTGGCCGAACTGATCCCGCTTCTCCGGCGTCCAGGGTCCATCAGCCAGTTTGGACGGACAATATTGGACGAAGTTCGACATCCAGTGCTTGCCGGGCGGCGCAACGGTCGGATCCCAGGCCGATGGTATAACCGACTCCACGAACGGGTCGTCAGACCAGCGGCCGTGCTTCCAGCAGTCGTAGGCACGTTCCATCGTTTCCAGAGAACCGGTAAAACCCTGCCCACCCCGGTTGATGTACCGATTGTCGGGTACGCCTGTGAATTTCGGCAGCCCGGACAATGCAATATTGACCTTGCCCGAGGAGCCGCGAATCTTGAAGTTCTTTGCCTTCTCATAAATACCGGGCGGCAAATCCGCTCTGTCCATTATCTTGGTGAATGTTCTCTTGGCATCCAGATTGGATACCACGATTCGCGCCCGTATCTCGTCGCCATTTTCGAGCACCACGCCGACTGCTTTACGATGCTCTACCAGCACCTTTTGCACGCCTGCATGGGTCCGAATCTCACCGCCATGTTGTCGCAATGCCCCGGCAATCGCGTTCGAGATAGCCCCCATGCCGCCCCGCGCGAGACCCCACGCACCGATGCTGCCATCGACATCGCCCATGACATGATGCAGCAAGATGTAGGCCGACCCGGGTGAGTAAACGCCGAGCGCCGTACCGATAATGCCCGGGCTGGCCATGGCCGCCTTGATCATATCGTTCTCGAAATAGTCGTCCAGATACTCGGCGGCGCTCATCGTGAAAAAACGGACGTACTCGTAGATCTCGTGCTCGCCCAATGCCCAGAATTGCTTGGCAAGAAACAACAGTTCACGAATATCACGTGGCCGGAACGTAGTCGGATCAGGTGGCGTACGCAACAGTGTCTTGCGTATGAGCTGCGCGTATCTCGCCAGATCGGTCTGGAAGCGATGCATTGCATCGGCATCGTGTGGCGAATGTCGTTTCAACTCAAGGTGTGCGGCTTCCTCATCATGGTAGGCAAGTAATGTTTCGCCGTCATCGCCGAAATTAACCGTGCCGAGATACGGCACCAGCAGCAGGCCATGTCGGCTCAGGTCGAGGTCGCGGTGCAGTACTTGCCGCATCATGCTGCAGACGTAGGAACAACTCGAGTAAATCCAGCCCTGGTGCATTTCGCGCGATACTGCGGCTCCGCCTATATAGTCGTTCTTCTCTACCACGACGACGCGCAGCCCGGCCTTTGCCAGGTAGGCCGCATTCGTCAGGCCGTTGTGACCCGCGCCGATAATAATCGCGTCGTAGTCTTTCATCGCAGAATCTCACGCGCGGCGTTGTGGCCCGGCCCGCCCATGATGCCGCCGCCCGGATGACAACCTGCGCCACAAAGATACAGGCCGGGTATCGGCGTGGTGTATTGCGCTGCTTCATAGGTCGGTCGCATCATCAGTAGCTGATCCATCGCAAGTTCGGTGTGATGCCAGTGACCGCCCGTTACGCGGCAGGTTTGCTCGAGGTCAGCAGGTGTCAACAATTCCCTGTGAATGATATGTTCGCGCAGACGCGGCGCATATCGAGCAATCGTGTCGATTACTCGCTCGCAGAGCGCATCGCTTGCCTGACCGTCCCACCCCCCCTTCAGCCGATACGGCACGTACATAACATGCGCCGACAAAACATGTTGTCCGGCGGGCGCCAGTGACGCATCGTGTACGCTGGGAATGACTAACTCGATCACCGGTTGCGTCGAGCATTCGCCGTATTTCGCGTCATCGAACGCAAACTCGATGGTGTCCATGTCCGGAGCAATGATCATTCGGCCATCGGGATTCTTCAAGCCGTCGAATTCCGGCAACGCATTCAGTGCAAGATGCAATTTCGCGACATAACCATCACAGCGCAACCGCCGGATCCGGTTGGTAAAGCCAATATCAAGATT
>SMWD01000112.1 GCA_004357495.1 Gammaproteobacteria bacterium | reverse complement strand
GGCTTGATGTCCATCAGACTCTCCAGGAATCCGGATCAGTCTACTCGATCAAGGCTTGGATGAAAGTCTACCCATAGTTGTAATTGAGCGACGCCGGTCGCTCATCGCCTCGGTAGCGAGTAGACTCTTAAGGCTGACCTTATGTAGCAGAGAATAACAATAGCTAATGGTCTTGCGACGTCAGTCATGTTTGTAAAGACATGTTTATTAAAGAATCGGACGATCTTCGCCGTCGCCGCTGGCGTGATGGTCTCCGCATGCGCCGTGGGTCCCGACTACGAGCGACCCGAAGTCGAACTCAAGGAGCAATGGTCCGAGTCCGGTGCCGCCGAGCTCATCGAGGAGTTGCCGGCAGCCCCCGCGTCCTGGTGGCAGGTATTCGATGATCCGCTGCTCAATGAGCTCGTCAACGAAGCGTACCGGGAGAATCTCGATGTTGAAGTTGCCGGGCTCAGGATTATCGAGGCCCGCGCGGCACTCGGTATCGCGCTCGGCAACCGCTTCCCGCAGCAGCAATCCCTTCGCGGTGGCGCGTTGAGTACCGGCGTCAGCGACAACAGCCCGAACTTTTTTGCACTCGCCGAGAATCGATACTGGAACGCCGATCTGGGATTCGACGCCAGCTGGGAACTGGATTTCTGGGGCCGCTACCGGCGCGGCGTCGAGGCGTCCCAGGCAGACCTGGCCTTGTCGCTGGCCGGCTACGATGCGTCACTGGTAACAGTCACCGCCGAAACGGCGCGCGCTTATCTCGTCATCCGTTCGCTACAACAGCTCCTGCGTGTCACCAATGAAAACGTAGCACTGCAGCGCCGAAGTTACGAAATTGCCGACGTGCTGGCCAGGAATGAACGCGTCACCGAACTTGACGTCGCGCAAGCCATAACTTTGCTCGAATCGACCGCCGCGCAGGTGCCGCTCATTGAGTCGAGCCTCGTGCAAGCGAAGAATGCACTGAGTTTTCTGCTGGGCCAACCACCGGGTCTGTTGGACAGCCGACTGGGTGAGGGCCCGATTCCGGAACCGCCGGCGCAGATTGCCGTGGGCGTCCCGGCGGAATTGCTGCGGCGACGACCCGACGTGATGGCAGCCGAACTACGCGCAGCGGGGCAGTCGGCGCGGGTCGGAATTGCCGAATCCGATCGCTACCCCCGCTTTGGTCTGACGGGTTCGCTCGGTCTGCGCGCATCAGATACCGGTAACTCGGAGCTCAGCGATTTATTTTCGAGCGACAGTATCGAATTCATCGCCGGGCCTGTGTTTTCGTGGCCGATACTGAACTATGGGCGTATCAAGAACTCCGTCCGTGTGCAGGACGCCCGCCTGCAACAGTCGCTCGTCGCCTATCAGAGTTCTGTCTTGAACGCGGCGCGTGAAGTCGAGGATGCAATTGCCGCGCACCTTCGCCAAAGAGAGGCCCTGGAATTCTATCGTCGCAGTGCCGTTGCGGCACGCCGCTCCGTAGACCTCGCACTGCTGCAATATCGCGAAAGCATCGTCGACTACCAGCGCGTGCTGGATACGCAGAGAAGTTTGAATACCCAGCAACAGCTTTACGTGCAAACTAAAGGCGACGTCGCCACGAGCCTCGTGGTGCTGTACAAAGCGCTGGGCGGCGGCTGGGAGATCCGCGCCGGAAATCCCGTGGTGGATCAGGATACTGCGGACCAAATGATGCAGAGAACGAACTGGGGCAAGTTGCTCGATCCGGCGCAGGTACCCGACGAAGTGAGTTTGCCGGCACCGGCCAGCGACCAGCCGCTATTTGGAACGCCGGATTAGCCGACGGAAACAGAAAAGATAATGCCACGCCGGGAGTTTGGTATGGATGGAGTGATCGGATGAACGAAATAGGCCAGACGAATTACTGTAATCAGGTTGTCGGTCGGTATCTCGCATTGCTTGCAACCGCGATAGTCCTTTCCAGCTGCGGTCAGGAACCACCCGATACATCGCCAATCGTAAGACCCGTGAAGATCATGGAAATCAGCAGCCTGGGCGGCGGCACCGTGCGCGAATATCCGGGTTTTATCCGCGCCGCCGAAAGCGCCGAGGTCAGCTTCGAAGTCGCCGGGCGCATTATCAAGCTGGATGCAAGAGAAGGGATTGGAGTTAAGGCCGGCGACATACTAGCGGTGCTCGATGACACCCTTTTTGTCGCCGAATTCGACGTCGCCATGGCGAACTTGAACAAGGCGCGGGCGGATTTGAATCGTAGCGAGAATATCTTCGCGGAAGATCCGGGCGCCATCACCCAGGAACGCATTGATTCCGATCGTCGGGCCGTAGAGGTTTCCGAGGCGAAACTTACCCAGGCCCAAAAATCCGTCGACGATACCGTGATGCGTGCACCGTTCGACGGCGTCGTTTCGCGGCGGCTCGTCGAAGTTTTCGAGAATGTCGACGCCAAGCAACCGATCGTAATCGTCGAAAACCTTGATCGCATCGAAGTCGAGATCAGCGTACCGGAGAGGGATATGCTGGGCCGCGGATCCGGCAGACGTACGCGCGCGGAACTCGAGGCGATTCAGCGCGCCGTGAAGCCGATGGTTGCACTCAGCGCGTTCCCCGACGTTGAATATCCGGGCACTCTCAGCGAGGTTGCAACTCGCGCTGATCCGACGACTCGCACGTTTGCCGTGCGTATCGCCTTCGAGGCACCGCCAGATGCCGGCCTGTTGCCCGGCATGACGGCGCGCGTCAGCGGGCGTTTTCAGGGTAACGCGCCGGTCAGGGTGCCGGTCTCGGCGCTCGCGGCGAACCCGAGCGCGGAAGCCACAGTCTGGGTTATCAATCCCGACACGATGACCGCGCATGCTCGCGTTGTGCAACTTGGCCAAATGGTCGGTGACGAAGTTGACATCGTCGCGGGACTCGAGGCCGGGGAAATGATCGCGGTAACGGGCGCCGCCCAGCTTGCCGAAGGCATGCAGGTGTCCCGCTTCGGCGGTAGTCCTTGAATAGCGGACGATCCAGACGATGAATCTCGCTGAACTGTCTCTGCGCAATCGCGTCACGACACTCGTACTGACCACGGTTTTAATCGTGGGCGGTATTCAGTCTTTCCAGCAACTCGCTCGACTCGAGGACCCCGAGTTCACGATTAAGGAAGCACTGGTTTTCACGCCGTATTCAGGCGCATCACCGGTCGAAGTCGAGCGGGAGGTGACTGAGAAAATCGAACGCGCCGTGCAGCAAATGTCACAGATCAAGGAAGTCGAATCCCGGTCCGAGCGCGGACTGTCGACAGTGACGGTCAGAATCAAGGATCAGTACACCCGGGATGCACTGCCGCAGGTCTGGGATGAGCTGAGACGCAAGATCAATGACATCCAGGGGCAGCTGCCGCCGATGGCGGGTCCGTCGCTTGTGAATGACGATTTTGGCGATGTGTTTGGCGTGTTCGTCGCGCTTTACGGTCCGGGCTACAGCTACGCGGAACTCAAGGAAGTCGCGCAACTGCTACGGCGTGAGTATATGCTCGTGCCGGATGTTGCCAAAGTCGAATTCTGGGGTGATCGACAGGAGGTGATTCATATTGAAATGGATCGCGATCGGGCCGCCCAACTCGGTGTAACCCCGGGCAGTCTGCAACGATCGATCCTGGACAAGAATATGGTCGTGGACGCCGGAAGAGTTAGGGTCGGCGAACGTTTCATTGATATTGATCCGACCGGCACGTTCCCGACAGCCGAGTCCATTGCCGACATGTTGATTCGCGGCGAAAGCGATGCGCAATTCTATTTGCGCGATATCGCGACCGTAAGCCGCGGCTATCAGGAACCGCCGACGAAAATCTTGCGCTATGACGGGCAGGTGGCGATAGGAATCGGCATTTCGACTACATCCGGTGGAAATGTCGTCACCATGGGCGACGCTTTAGAGGCGAAGACTAAAGAGATCCTCGATCAACTGCCGCTCGGCGTTGAGTTTGGCATCATCTCGATGCAGTCGGACGCGGTCACCACGGCGATCTCGGGTTTCATCGTCAGCCTGTTGCAGGCCGTCGCCATCGTCGTCGCCGTATTATTGCTTTTCATGGGTTTGCGCAGCGGGCTCATTATCGGTTTCATCCTGACTCTGACGATTGCCGGCACATTTGTTTTCATGGCGCCCTGGGAGGTCGCGCTTGAACGAATTTCCCTGGGTGCTTTGATTATTGCACTCGGCATGCTCGTCGATAACGCCATCGTCGTCGTCGACGGCATACTGGTCCGAATGCAGAAAGGGCAAAGCGCCGAAGAAGCCGCGATCGAAGTGGTCGGGCAAACCGCGACGCCACTGCTCGGGGCCACGGCCGTGGCCATCATGGCGTTCGGAGCGATCGGGCTGTCCGACGATGCCACCGGCGAGTTCTGCCGTTCCCTGTTCCAGGTCGTACTTATTTCATTGTCACTGAGCTGGGTGACGGCCATGACGGTGACGCCGGTCGTCTGCGTGATGTTATTGAAAGCACCAAAAGCGGCGGACGGGGATGGCGCGAACCCCTATTCGGGTGGGTTTTACGTAAAATACCGGAATGTGCTCGAGGTTGCGATCCGCCGCCGCGGAATCACGATTGCAGTTGTCGTCGCCATGTTCGCCGTCTCGATGTGGGGTTTTCGCTACGTCGACCAGAGCTTTTTCCCTGATTCGACGCGCCCGCAATTTATGCTGGATTTCTGGCTGCCCGAGGGCACGCATATCGACGAGACGCTTGCACAGGTCGAAGAGGTCGAAAAGTACCTGGGTGAACTGCAAGGCGTCACGCACGTAACGAGCGTGGTCGGCGCGGGGGCGTTGCGTTTCATTTTGACCTACGCGCCAGAGAAGGCAAGCAGTGCGTACGCGCAGTTTCTCGTCGATGTCGAGGACTATAGTCTCGTGCCCGAACTCATCGACCAGGCTGAGCGGGAGATACCGCAAAGACTCATCGAGTCGGAAGTCTTTGGGCGCATGTTCATCCTGGGTCCGGGCAGCGGCGGCAAGATCCAGGCGCGTTTCAGTGGCCCGGAATCGCGCGTTTTGCGTGAGCTCGAGATGGAGACGATGCGAATTCTGCGCGAGGATGGCGGCGCCAAGGCGATTCGCTCCGACTGGAGGAACCAGGTCCTTTACTTGCGCCCGGTGCTGACCGATCTCGAGAGTAACCTGGCAGGCATTGAGCGCCCGGACGTTGCATCGGCCATGCGCTCGGGCTTCGAGGGCGAGAGCATCGCAGTGTTTCGCGATGGTGATGAGTTATTGCCGATCATCGTACGCGCGGAAGAAGCGGAGCGCTCCGATGTCTCGAGCATGAACAACCTGCTCATCTGGAGCCCGACGGCGCAGCAATCGATACCGTTGCGCCAGGTGGTCTCTGATTTCGAAACGAAAATCAGGGACCCGATCGTTCAGCGGCTAAACCGTAAAGCGACCCTGACGGTACACGCGGACCCGGCCTCGGGTGTCGCCAACATCGTCTTTAATCGGGTGCGACCGCAGATCGAAGCGCTCGAATTGCCATCCGGATACTCGCTGGAGTGGTGGGGCGAATCCCGCGACACGGCCCGTGGCCGCGCCGGCATCGCGGCCAGCCTGCCGCTG
>SMWD01000111.1 GCA_004357495.1 Gammaproteobacteria bacterium | reverse complement strand
GTTTCGCGCGACAAGATCAACCCGATGATTGGTGCCGCCGGCGTTTCTGCCGTACCGATGGCAGCCCGTGTAGTCCAGGAAATGGGTCAGAAAGAAGACCCCGACAACTACCTGCTCATGCATGCGATGGGCCCAAACGTTGCCGGTGTAATTGGCACGGCGACAGTGGCCGGAGTATTGCTGGCAATCGTCGAGGGTCTCTTGTAGCCCGCAAAGGCTTCAGGTTGAGGAGGCTTCGCATCTTGCGCTCTGTGGGCGGAGGCGCGACGATCTGGCTCGTAAATCCCAATGTGCTGACTAATCCCTCTTTGCCACCATCTCCGCAGCCTATTTCGCATGGGCCGCGGTACCACGGAGAATCTTCGATATGCCTGACCGTTCAATGAAGGGCGTCTATCCGATCCTTTCAGCCCCGATCAACGAAAAAGGCCAGCTGGTAGTCGAAGACCTGGAACGTCAGGTCGAGTGGATAATCGGCAAGGGCGTGCACGGCGTGGGAATCGCGGTCGCCACCGAGATATACAAATTCACCGAACAAGAGCGCGACCTGATCCTGAACACCGTCGTGCGTGTGAACAACAACAGGGTCAAAGTGGTGATGAACACCGGGGCCGAGGGTACCGAACAGGCGATATTCCTCTCGAAGAGGGCGGAGGAACTGGGTGCCGATGCGCTGATGATTCGCCCGACCTCTTTCATCCCGGTCCCGACGTCAGAAAACATCGACTATTTCGTGCGGATCGCCGAGTCGGTCTCGCTGCCAATTTTCCTGCAGGACCAGGGCACCGCCCTGGTTCCGCCCGCGATGGCCGTCGAGTGTGCAAAGCGGCACGAGAACCTCTGCTACATCAAGGTCGAAACGCCGCCGACTATACCTCGAATGGGCGAAACGCAAAAACTGGCCGAAGGCTCCGGGCTGATCCTGTTCGGAGGAGCAGGGGGTGCGTTCGCCATTGAGGAGTTCCGGCGGGGGTCGGTAGGGACGATGCCCGGCTCGACTTTGCCCGACATGTTTGTGAGGGTCTGGGACCTTTTCCAGGCAGGCGACGAGAACGCTGCCGAAGCGGAGATGCAACGCCATGCGCCACTGATCCAGGTACTGGCGCAGGGCCAGGGGCTTGCCGGATGGGTTTACAAGCACATCATGGTCAGAAGGGGAGTCTTCTCACCGGGATCAGATTTCGCACGGCACCCGGCTCTGAAACCCGATCCTCAGCAGTACGTCGAGATCGATCGAATTCTTGAAGAACTGGACCTGATCGGCCAGTAATCCTGAAGGTGCAACCGATGTTGGGCGACGGTAGAATCCACCCGGTTGCGATTTAGTATTCAGAGAAAACACCGTGCCTGCTCAAGAATCCGGATCTGCGGACTGTCCCGCCGGCTGTCGCCGCTCACCCGCCGGCTGTTGTAGGCACATGTCCGTCCCGGGACCGATCACGTCAACCAACCTGCCCACCAACCATGTTCACAGTTGCAGGGTGGCGGTCAGTTGATCGAAGCCGCAACGACCCTGGCGCTGGTAGGCAGCGATCTCTCGGGGGTGCAACTCACCGGCCTGATCATCATGTCGCTGATCGTTGGGCTTATCGGAGGAGTTGTCGGGATCGCGCTCGGCGTAATACGACTGCCTGTGATGACGGCGATGAATATCGATCCGCTCATAGCGGCAAGCACCAACCTCCTCGTAAGCGTGCTCGGTTCCGTTGCAGGATCCTGGCCCGCGATTCTGCAAAACAGGATAGTTTTTCGGGTGGTTGTCGTGATCGGCATTCCGGCGGTCATCGGTTCGTTTGTCGGAGGCCTGTACGCAGACCTCGTATCTCGAACCGTTCTACTGGCCATCGTTGCACTTTTGCTGGTCTGGTCCTCGGCAGCAATGATCATCCGGGCTCTCGCCGAACTCCGGAGCCGAACCGCCACTGGCGGGGACGACCCGAAGGCAGGGCGCGGCGACCTGAATCCCAGGACGGTAGCCCGTGAAAGCGTTCTCGGGCTTGGAATCGGAGTCATCGGCGGGGCGGTTGGTCTGGCGCTGGGCGTTCTGAGAATGCCCGCACTCGTGCATGTACTCAAGATGAAACCTGCCCTCGCCGCGGGAACAAACCTTGCCCTCACGATCCTGGTCGGCCTGTCCGGGTTTTCGGGCCATCTCATTAGCGGTCGGGTCGACTGGATGCTTGCAGCCGCGGTGGGCGTTCCGGCGATGGTTGGCATGTTCGCCGGCTCGCGACTCGGAGGCGATATCGATCCCACAAAGCTCCGCCTGGGTGTAGGTGTTGTGTTGCTGGTTGTATCGCCACTAGTGTTCTTCGACGCGTTTTGGGGCTAGTTTCCGCCGGTGGCCGGGTGGGGGCTTTTCATGCCCGGCTGTGGCATACCCGTTTTGCCCGGCTGGACCCACCTATAATTCGCAAATCATGACGATATTGCCCGGAACAGCATTTCGCTCCGCACTCGACGAAGAATCGCCGCTTCAAGTCGTAGGCACCACCAACCCCTATCACGCGGTGATGGCGCGAGCCGCCGGGTATCGTGTGCTGTATCTTTCTGGTTCTGGCGTTGCAACCGCTTCGTACGGTCTGCCCGACCTCGGCATGACCACGCTCGATAACGTACTCGAAGACGTCCGCCGCATCACGGCTGCGGTCGACCTGCCGCTGCTTGTTGATATTGATACCGGTTGGGGCGGCGCTTTCATGATCGCCCGTACGATCACCGAAATGGCCAGGGCGGGAGCCGCCGGGGTCCATATCGAAGACCAGGTGCAGGCCAAGCGCTGCGGGCACCGGCCGGGAAAGCAGATCGTTTCGGCCGCGGAGATGTGCGACCGGCTGAAAGCCGCCTCCGATGCAAAAACCTATGATGATTTTGTACTTATGGCACGGACCGACGCGATTGCGACCGATGGTGTCGACGCCGCGATAGAACGGTGCGTTGCCTACGTCGAGGCCGGGGCGGACATGATCTTCGCTGAAGCAGTCACCAAGCTGGGCGACTATCGCCGGTTCAGCGATGCTACCGGAGTCCCCGTACTTGCGAACCTGACCGAATTCGGAATGACTCCGGCATTTACAGTCGATGATCTCCGATCGGTGGGAGTTGCGATCGCCCTTTACCCGCTGACGGCCTTCCGGGCTGCAAACAAAGCGGCCGAAAACGTGTTCAGGACGCTGCGAAAAGCAGGTACGCAGGGCGACCTGATCGACGATCTGCAGACGCGCGACGAACTTTACGAATATCTCGATTATCACAGCTATGAAAGCAAGCTCGACGAACTATTCGACACCGATGACATTTCCGAAGCAAACGAACAGGACGCACCGAAATGACAACTTCAGGTCTTACGGGAATAACGGCGGGCGCATCGGCGGTATCGACGGTCGGGAAAGCCGGTGTGGGCCTGACTTACCGGGGGTATTCGATTACTGACCTGGCCGCTCAATCGACCTTCGAGGAGGTCGCATATCTGCTCATTTACGGCAAGCTCCCGGGTCAGCAGCAGCTCGATGCCTACAGGAAAAAACTCGCCGGACTGAGGACATTGCCGGATCCGCTTAAGTCACTGCTCGAAGCGATCCCAGCTTCAGCCCACCCGATGGACGTACTAAGGACCGGTACGTCGTTCCTGGGCACTCTTGAGCCGGAAGGTGAAGGTGGCCGTACCGCGGCGTCAGTCGGCGATCGGCTCACTGCGTGCTTCGGGTCCATGCTGGCCTACTGGTATCGATTTCATTCAAGGCGCGAGAGGATCGACACGGAGTCGGACGACGATACCGTGGCCGGTCATTTCCTCGACCTGATTTCCGGCAGGCCAGCCAACTCCCTGAAAAGAGACGCACTCGACGCCACGCTGGTGCTTTACGCCGAACACGAATTCAACGCGTCGACCTTCACGGCCAGGGTCATCACATCGACTCTATCCGATACCTATTCGGCGATCGCCGGTGGCATAGGCGCGCTGCGCGGTCCGCTCCATGGCGGTGCAAACGAGGCGGCGATGGAACTGGTTTCGTCATTCGATTCGCCGCAGGACGCAGAAAAATCTCTGCTTCACATGCTGAAAGCACGCCGCCTGATCATGGGTTTCGGGCACCGGGTCTACAAGGACGGGGACCCCCGTTCACCGATCGTAAAAGAGTGGGCCAGAAGACTTTCCGAGGCTGACGGCAATACCTCGTACTATGATATTTCAGAGCGTATCGAGGAAGTGATGATGCGCGAGAAGGGGATGTTCCCAAACCTCGATTTCTACGCCGCCACCGCCTACCACATGTGCGGGATCCCAACCGCGATGTTTACTCCGGTATTCGTGATCGCAAGAACGTCGGGATGGACCGCCCACGTGATCGAACAGCGCGGCGACAACAAGCTGATCCGACCGCTGGCTGACTATACCGGGCCTGAGCCGAGGGAGTACGTGGCGATTGCGGAGCGCGGCTAGTCGAATGCAGGCTACCGACGCCGTTATAGCCGAAATCGCTGAGTACGCGATCGGCTACGAGCCCGAGTCTGAACTTGCAATGGACACAGCCCGGCTCTGCCTGATGGACTCGATCGGTTGCGCGTTGCTGGCCCTGAACTACCCGGCGTGCACGCGGCTGCTCGGGCCCGACGTGCCAGGCACCGTGGTCCCTGATGGATCGAGGGTGCCGGGCACGGGGTTCCAGCTCGACCCGGTGAAGGCGGCGTTCGACACCGGGGCTGCCATCCGCTGGCTCGACTTCAACGACACCTGGCTTGCCGCCGAGTGGGGTCATCCGTCCGATAATTTCGGGGCGATCCTGGCAATAGCCGATCACATGAGTCGCAAGTCCCGTTCGGAAGGCGATCTTCCGATCGATTTGAGACAGGTGCTAACAGCGGCCGTTAAAGCGTATGAAATCCAGGGTGTGCTGGCGCTGCAAAACTCGTTCAACAGAGTCGGAATCGACCATGTGTTACTGGTGAAGGTTGCCGCGACTGCGGTGGTCACTGCGATGCTGGGGGGCGACCGGGCACAGGTCGAGAGCGCAGTGTCGAACGCATGGCTCGACGCGACTCTGCGAACGTACCGGCACGCACCGAACACCGGATCGCGCAAGTCATGGGCGGCCGGCGATGCGCTTGCCCGAGCGGTCCGGTTTGGCCTCAGTGCAATGACGGGGGAGATGGGCTATCCATCGGCGCTGACCGCCCCGGACTGGGGATTTCAGGACGTTTGGTTTGGTGGCGAGGAGGTCACGCTGGCGCGTCCACTTGGCTCCTACGTGATGGAGAACATCCTGTTCAAGGTCTCGTTCCCGGCGGAGTTCCACGCCCAGACCGCGGTAGAGGCCGCATTTGTGCTTCACAACGAGGTGGTCGAGAGACTGGACGAAGTGAAGTCGATCACGATCACCACGCAGGAGTCGGCGCTCAGGATCATCGACAAGACCGGCCCGCTGAACAACCCGGCCGACCGCGATCACTGCATCCAGTACATGACGGCAGTCGGACTGTTAAACGGGGCGCTCACGGCCGACGATTACGAGGACGGGGTTGCCGATGACCCGCGCATCGATCAACTGAGAGAAAAAATGGTCGTGGAGCACGATCAGCAGTTTTCTGCTGACTATCTCGATCCCGACAAACGCTCCATAGCCAACGCGCTACAGGTCACGTTCGCCGATGGCACTTCAACCGAGAAAGTGGTAATCGAATATCCGCTCGGACACCGGCGCAGGCGCGACGAGGCGAAGCCGGTACTGGTCGAGAAGTTCCGCTCGAATGCTGCGACCCGGTTTGACGACACGAAAGTTCAGCGGCTGGTCGAGTTGTTCGGCGATCAATCAGCACTTGAATCGATGGCCGTCGATGAACTCATGGACCTCCTGGTGCCTTCTGACAACGCCCGGTAGTACGGGTCGTTGTCCCGGTGCTAATCTTCTCTACTGTTTGCAATTTTCCGATCATCCATGAAAAATCCCCGCGACAACGGTTGGCTGATCGGTCGTCCGATTCATCTCCCACACCTCGTTCGTCAAATCCAGAAAAACCATGACCAAAACCACCGGTAGCGATCTCCTCGTCCGTGCACTCAGGGCGGAAGGGGTGGACACCGTCTTCGGAGTCGCCGGAGACCACATCCTGCACATGCTCGATACGATGTTCGACGAGCCGCTGCGCATGATCGACTTCAGGCACGAGTCAGGTGCCGTCCACGCCGCCGACTCTTACTCGAGAATCCTCAGGCGCGGCGGGGTGATGCTCTCGACCACGCCGGGTCACGCCAACGCGATACCGGGACTTGCCAACGCACAGCACTCTGAAGCCCCGGTCATCAACATCGCCGGCTCTGCCGACTCGTCAAACCTTGGCCGCGGTGCGATGCAGGAATTTGACCAGGTCGGGGTGGCCGCCGCCGTCACCAAGGGAGCGTGGGAGGTGCCGAGTCCGGCCCGTATCCCCGAGTACATCGCACTTGCGTTTCGAACCGCGCTCGGCGGTCGCCAGGGCCCGGTTCACCTGACAATCCCGCACGACTTCCAGGAAGCCGAAGTCGACGATGCTGAAGCCGCCCGATACGCGCCAAGCGAGTATCGAACGCCCCTTACGGTGATGGGTGACCCAGTACAGGTTGAGCGTGCGATCGACATGCTGAATTCCGCAGAGCGACCGGTAATTTTCGCCGGCTCGTCAGCCGGTGCGACCGCAGAACCTGCCGAAGTGCAACGGCTTGTTGAGACGATGCGCATTCCGTTTGTATCCGAGGATTCGGCGCGCGCTCTGATTCCCGATTCCCACGAATATTCGATGGGATTCGGATACCAACCCCTCAACCCCGCGGTGCAGCATGTTCGAGATGCCGATGTCGTGCTGATGCTCGGGAAGAAACTCGATTACACGCTTGGATTCGGCGGCAGTCCGCCGTTTGCCCCTGATACGAAGTTTATCGTCGTCGATCCATCACCCGCACAGGTCGCACGGGCCCGCACCGCGGCCGTCGGCATTGTCGGCGACATTGGCCCTGTGATCTCGCAACTGGCCGATGCAGCGGAAAAACGTAGCTGGTCGGAGCGAACGGAGTGGGTCGCCGCCATGCGGTCGACCAACGAGAAGTGGCACGGGGAGCTTGAAGCGCTCGGGAAAGCAGAAGACCCGATGCATCCCATGTACGTGTCGAAAACGTTGCAAAAATTTGTCGATGACGATACACACATTACATTCGACGGCGGCGATTACTGTCACTTTCTGCGTGCTTCGATCAAGCGAGATCAGCCTTACAGGTTCCACAACGTGTCGAGCTTCGGCATGATCGGCGTTGGGCTGCCCTACGCCCTGGGCGCACAGGTTGCGCTGCCGGGCACCCGGGTGGTGCTTGCCGTTGGCGATGGCTCGCTCGGTTTCAACGGCATGGAGATCGATACGATGGTCCGCCACAACCTGCCGGTAAAGATGTTTGTCGGGAACAACGCGATCTGGGGCATTGACTGGCAGATTCAGAAGGGTATGTACGGTCGGCCAGTGTGGACCGATCTGCTGCCGACCCGCTACGACGTAATGGCGCAGGGTTTGGGAGCGTACGGCGAGCACGTGGCGAAGGCAGAACACCTTGACGGGGCGATGAAACGGGCTTTTGACTACGATGGCCCGGCGTTGTTGAATATCGATATCGGCAAGATCATCAGCCCGGTGGCCGAGGCCGCCATCAACCGCAAAATGGGCTCACACGGATAGGTCGCCATGCTTCCAGACAAGTATTTCTACAGCGAAAACGACGTCGAGCGCAGGGAGTTGCTACCCGGCGTGTTTGCCCGGCTGATCTGGGGCGAAAAGATCATGATGGGGATCATCGATATCGATCCCGATACGGAGGTCCCCAAACACCAGCACCCGCACGAGCAGGCGGGACGGATACTTTCCGGTGAAGCCTGGTTTTACGTTGGCGATGACGAGAAGCTACTTGGGGCGGGGGACCACTACGTCATTCCGGGCGATGTCCCGCACAGGGTAGTTGCGACCGGGGACGGCTGCGTGGCCCTCGACATCTGGTCGCCGATTCGCGAGGAATACATAAGCAACGACGTTGGGTTTTTTCGTTAGTCGCCGGCGTGCGTAAAGCACATTGAGCGACATTTGCAGCAACCGCCT
>SMWD01000110.1 GCA_004357495.1 Gammaproteobacteria bacterium | reverse complement strand
GCCGCGCTCGCTGATGGCAAGGTCACGGGTGACTGTATCGAATGTCCTTACCACGGCTGGCGGTATGACGGGGATGGCCATTGCCGGGCGATTCCATCTCTCGAGGCTGCCGCAAAGATTCCGCCGCGAGCCCGGGTTGATGCTTATCCGACCGTGGAACGCTACGGCATCGCGTTTGCGTTTCTCGGCGACCTGCCGGAAGCAGAACGGCCGCCGATCATGGAATGCAGGGAATGGGGCCAGGCAGGCTGGCGGGCGACCACAATAGTTTTTGACTGGGACTTCGACTACAAGCGTTCGATCGAAAATGCACTGGACCCCGCGCACAACGAGTTCGTACACACGACACATATCGACAAGAAGGAAGACAACCCGTTCCGTATTCCGCCGCTGGAACTGATCAATCACGACTGGGGTACGGGCTTTCACATCGAGATGCCGGCCCCGCCGATGTTCGAGGAAAAAATGCGCGCGACAGCGGGCCGGGCAAAAGCGAGTATTTTTCATATTCATGCCGGTTATCACGGCATTTCGAGTTTCTGGACGTTCATCGAGCCAACGCCAAAATTTATTCGCCGGCAACATTTCTATGAGACACCGGTCGAGGTCGGCAAGACCCGGATATTCACAGTCGATATGCGCAACGCCATGCGCGATCCGAAGGACGATGAGCGCATGATCTACATGGATACCCTCGTCATGAAGGAAGATGCCAGGGTGCTGCTCGGTATCCGTCCGGTCTTGCAGCCGGCCACCAACATCAGGGAAAATCTCGTGCAGCCCGACAGCCACATGGCCCATTACCGCGACAAACTCAAGGAATGGACGGCGATGGGCTGGCGCATCGATCAGGACGAGGTCGATCGCAAAAAAATGAAAGTGGCGTACGCGATTCCGAGTCCGGCGCGCCGTACGTCGAAACACTGGACGCTGGACCCGTTGCCGCTCATCCCGGCGGAGGCCGGGTCCGCGACATCGAAAATCTCGAGCATCGATTCGAGCGTCCGCGATCGGTAACAAGAATTAACGAGAGGGAGAAGTTCATGAGTGACTGGCGATATCACAAGATCACGCGGGAGACCGCGGAGATTTACGAAGTACCCGGGCGTGAGGTGACGTATTTCCTGGCCACGGCGGGCGTCGGTGTACCGCGGTGTTTCTGGGCGACCTCGGACGACGCACGCATGATCATCATCAATGCGCCGGGTGGTCCCGCCGAGGGCTTCATTCGCTACATGCAGACGCTGACCGAGCGGCCGGATGAAGCGGTGTTCAAGCGTTGCAAGGAAGAGTTCGGAGTTACGTTCGGTCGGGGCGACGAGAAGGAAGAACAATGACAGACGGGATCTTGCTTTTCGGCGGCACGGGCCGAACCGGGTTCGAGATTGCCAAACTGCTGGCCGGACGAGCGGAACAGGTCACAGCTTTTGTGCGGCCGGACAAGGACGCATCCGCGCTCGAGGCGCTCGGCATCACGATCGTCCGCGGCGATGCGCGGGACTCGGAGCCCGTCAACGCCGCCTTCGCGTCGGACAGGTTTCGGGCCGTCATCAGCACCATCGGCGCCAGGCGCGGCGAACCCGGGCCACGAGCAGACGATGAAGGCATCGTATGCATTGTCGATGCGGCGAAGAAACACGGTGTGCAAAGGCTGCTCATGGTGACCATGATCGGCGCCGGCGACAGTAAGAGCGCCGTCTCTGCGAAGGTCATCGAATTTCTCGGCGATGCCATCATCGCGAAAACCAGGGCGGAGAACTACCTGGTCGGGAGCGGGCTTGAATATACGATTCTCCGGCCGGGTGGACTGTCGTCGGATGCGGGTACAGGTACCGGTGTGCTGACCGAAGATCACAGCCTCATGGGCGTTATCAGGACGGCGGACCTTGGTCGCCTCGTCGTCGAGTGTCTGGATGATGACAGCACGGTCGGGCACATTTATCATGCAACCGACCCGGAGATAAAACAGCAGGCGCCACTGCAGCGTGGCGAGAACCTGCCCAAAAAAAGGTAGGGGATGGAAATGATTCAGCCGTGGACGGCGACCTGTGTGCAGGTCATGAACCATACCGTGAATCACGCCAGGACTCGCGAAGAGGCGATGGAAATCGTGCATCGCAGCCTCGATCGCTGGGAGATCCTGATACTGGGCGGTATCGCGCCCGGACAGGCCCGCCCGAACAACCCCAACCAGCTGGTTTTGTTCCCGGAATTTGCGCTGCAGGGATTCCCGATCCTCGAGAGCACCGAAGAGTGGATCGCGAAAGCCTGCTTCGAAATCCCGGGGCCGGAAACGGAAAGGCTGCAGAAGATAGCCCAACAGCACCGGCTCTATATCGCGGCAAATTCTTATGAACGGCACGTTGACTGGCCGGGAATTTACTTTAACTGTTCGTATCTCATCGACCCGGCCGGCGACATCATTCTGAAGTATCGCCGCATCAACACGTTGCACTCGGTGTCACCGCACGATGTCATGGATCGCTATCTCGATATGTACGGCATCGAAGGCACGTTCCCGGTGGCCGATACCGAGCTTGGCAAGATCGCGATGATGCCTTGCGCCGAAATCATGTACCCGGAAGCTGCGCGGGCGTTCATGATGCGTGGCGCCGAGGTCATTTTGCATCCGACCAGCGACAATGGCGCGATGGATCTCTGGGCCTGGGAATCGGCGAAACGGGTCAGGGCAGCGGAAAATATGCTGTACCTCGTATCGTGTAATTTGGGTGGTTCGGTTAACGGTGCGATCCCGGATAGTTTCAACATGGGCCACTCGAAGATCTATGACTACAACGGGCGTCTGCTCGGTGAGTCGGGCGGGCCCGGCGAAGCGGTGCTGCCGTCCGCAACGATCGATATCGAGGCCCTGCGGCGCGAACGGACGGACTGCATGTCATATAACCGGATCTTGAGCCAGCGCCACGATATCTATCGCGACGTCTACGCGCAGGCTTTATTCATCGCACCGAATGCCTATCTGGAGAATCGCATGCCTTCTCGTAAGGCATCGGCCGATCTGTTGAAGGACAGCTTGGCAAACGCGGTCGCGCGCGGCAGTGTGACACCGCCATAAAGACGCACGGCCCGGTATTTTTGTGCGGAGAGAGAAGCATGACAGACACCAAATCTGCAATCGAGAGCCTGATGGGCGAGCGCGGCCGATTGCGCACGACCCACGAGATGTTGAAAGCTGCACTGGACGCCGAGCCCAGAGATGCTTCCTTCGTGCCGTTCTATATTGCCGTGGCCAACTACATGGAAGCCTCCATGGGCCGGTTGAACGCACAGGATGTAAAAATGCTGGCGCGACTCGGCGAGAAACTCGGCGTTGCCAATCCGGAGGACGCAGAAATCATCGCCGAGGTACATCGGCGGCTCGACGGCAACCGCGAGCACCTGCAACGATTCCTCGCCTGCAGGACGGCGCTCGACGCCAATGGCCCGGATCGCGAGGCAGTCGAAGCATTCGAGTCGACGAGCCTGGCATATATCGACTACATCCATAATCGGATGGGGCACCACGCGCCGAGCACCGATCTGGCGCGCAAGTTGTTCGACGAGTCTGACTGGGTCGAAATCGCCGATATCGACGAGGCGTATTTCGCCGGCGAGAAAGCCCTCTATGCTGCGGTTCTCGACACGCGGCCGGAGAACGTGCCGCTCGGGAAGGCTGCTGAGGCATACGTCGCCGACTATCGGCGCGACACCGGCTAGAACCAAACCCCATTTAAATTTTTAAGGTTTACCGGTGGCAGGGTTTTAAACCGGCGGCGAATCGGCCCGCATCCATTTTACCAGCCTGCCAAAGCGCAGCAGCAACCAGACAACGATCATCACGAGGAACGTACCTGTATAGTTGATCAGCGGGACTCGGGGCAGGCTTCCGACTATTTCAGGGAATATCATATAAAACGTGGCCATGATGGTTATCAGTGGTAACGCAATCATCAATTTTCCCCTGCGGCTCAGGCCGAGACCATGCATCTGCGTAATCAGGAACAGAGTGACTCCGCCGAAGAGAAACATCGACCAGGGTCCATTCTGACCTTTCTGCATAATGAAGTAGGCAACCAGGGCGCCGTGCGTCACGAACAATAGTTCCAGTGACATCGTCCACCACCGGTTTACGTGAAAACGGGTAAAAAAGAGGCTGCCCTGTAAAAGCAGCAGAAACATGTATGCAAATCCTGCCAGATGACCCTGCGTCAGCTCAACAGGGTGATACCAGAAGGTGTAGATGATCGCCCACGAAAAATAATAGCCGTGATAGCGGCGTACCACGTCACCGGCTTCATACATGAACTTCAATTTCTTGCCAAACACGAGTCCGCGCCGCCTGTTTTCCATCAACATAATCGCGAACAACATGATGACGACGGACCCTAATGATGTTGCTTCATGCGTGTCCTGCGCCAGACCATCATAGAAAAGTTTGGTCTGCGCGATATGCAGGAGAATAAACAGTGCGTTGACGGCAATCGCCCAGAGATTGAATGAATGCAGTCCAAAGACATAACGTGGCCGCTCGCTGCGCCCACGTGAGATCAGGAACCACATTGCGATCCAGTGCAGACTGAACGGCAACCAGGCCGTCAGTCGCGTGATTGCACTGGGCTCCTGCAACTGCCAGAAGTACCACATGTCGCCGCGATCCGGCGCCAGCACCAACCCTTCGCTGTACGGACCCATCATGAGAATAACGCCCATCAGCCCCGCACAACCCAGCAAGCCCCACCAATGTTTGTAAGGCAGGACGTGCTCTTCGTTCGCAGTCAGTTGCTGTGTCATGGTTGATTCCTGACGAGCCGCGGCATCAAGGTAGCCACCGTTTCACCTGGTTTATACTGGTGATCATCGCATTTGTCAGCCAGTCGGATCAACACAGCAGACGTTCGATGTGGGGTTTTGACCGGGCCATGCTAAGATTGAGCAGATTTTACTGAACTGCGATCAGCGCACGTATCCAGGAGCGGTGCCATGTACATCAACTTTTGGTATCCCATCTGCACCAGCGAAGAGTTGCAGGCCGCCGAACCGCTGTCGGCCCGGATCATGGGGCTGTCGTTCGTCGCGTTTCGCGATACCGAAGGGCTGCCCCATGTACTCGCCAATACCTGCGTGCACCGCGGTGGTTCCCTGGCCAGAGGTTCCGTCAAGGACGGTTGCATCGTCTGCCCCTATCACGGCTGGCGCTATGGTGGTGACGGCAAGTGTCAGTTGCTCCCGTCATTCGAGGCGGGCAGAAAAATTCCGGCGCGTGCCAAAGTCGACAGTTACCCGGTACGGGAACAGTATGGCATCGTGTTTGCATTCCTCGGCGACTTGCCGGAGGAAGAGCGGCCACCTCTGTACACCATCGAGGAATACGAGGACACGGCCTGGCGCAAGCACAAACTCATACTCCTCGACATTAACTGTTATTACGAGCGCTCCATGGAGAACGGCGTTGATTTCGTCCACAACGAATTCGTGCATCCCATCCAGGCCAGCCCGAAGCCGATACCGGGTACAGTTAAATATCCCGAAACTCCGTGGGGCAGCGGGGTCACCAGTAAAATGGCTGAAATGGGTGCCAAACCGAGAGGGGATGAGGCGATGGAGAGCGACCCCAACGTTCTGAACGCAGGCACATGGCATCACGGCCCGAACACCCTGATTACCTGGATCACCTTCGGGGAAAACCGTTCCCTTCATCAGTATATATTTGAAGCGCCGGTCGACGGTGGACATACCAAGATCTTTTTTATCAACCTGCGGAGTTTCATGTTGGAACCGGAACACGATGAATACATCCGTAATGCCAATCTGCGGGTTACCGTCGAGGACATTGCCGTGCTGGAAGGGCTCTACCCGGTCAGGACCCCGGAGACTCGCACCCGGGAAATCCTGACTCCGGGCGACAAGCCCGTCGTGCGCTACCGCGATTTTCTCGAAGAATGGAACGCCAAAGGCTGGCGTCTGGATACCAAGACGCTGCAGGAAAATCATGGCGACGTGGCCTATGCGATTCCGTGCCCCGACCGGCGCAACTCCGGCAACTGGGTGCTCGACCCGGTTCCGCTGCTGCCGGCCGCCCGGACGAGCGCGGCCGGCGTGGAGAGTGCGGCTTAGGGGGCCGCAAATTCTGTCCTGAAGATCCAATACAGCCCGAACCCGGCAACGACCACAAACCCGACGCAGGACGCGATCAGCGCCGCATCCCAGACGCGGCCCGGCGCGAGTCGTGGATCGGTGAGCTTGAAGCGCAAATAGAGGGCCCCGAAACCCACCACCGGCAACAGTACGGTCTGGGCAATACCGCCGATCAGTATCAGCAGCACCGGGTTCCAGCCCGACAGGAAAAACGCCAGGGCCACCATGGGCAAAGCCAGCGACAGCCGATCCACCGTGCGTTGCCGAACTTCGGGGTCGTGGCCGTTGACGATGCCCAGCACGGCGAACCCATCGGCGAACAGTCTCGCGGCGGCGGCACTGCCAATCAGAAAGGATGAATACAGCACCGCCAGAGCGCCGATCAACAGCAGCCACTCGGCATAGGGGCCGAATACCGGGACATAGGCGGCGATCAGCGTACTGATCATGTGCATGCCGTCCGGGTCCAGGCGGTCCCGGTGGAGCACCGCGGCGCCGATCAGATAGAACGCCACGGTGGCGATCGTGTAGACGGCCATGGCGACAAACGTATCCACCTTCATGACCCGTACCCAGCCCCGCGCCCGGTCAAGCCAGGCGGCGCTGTCATCGCGGGGCCCGCAGTGGCGGGCGTAACCTTTCTCCAGACACCAGTAGGAATAGGAAATGAGATCGATCGCACCCACACCAATGATCCCGAACGTCGCGAGAGCGGTAAACCAGGCGTCGGGCTGATCCGGCAATCCGAAGCTCAGGCCGTGCACGATGTCGCCGGCGGATAACCGGTAGGCACTGAACTCCA
Organism: Gammaproteobacteria bacterium; assembly: GCA_004357495.1. Taxonomy (GTDB): domain Bacteria; phylum Pseudomonadota; class Gammaproteobacteria; order Steroidobacterales; genus SMWD01. The sequence continues at coordinate 5,708 of SMWD01000110.1, read as the reverse complement.
GCATGAACACATTGCCGATGGTGACCAGTGTGAACACCACCACCATGCCCACGGCTACCCGCTCGATCAAACCATAGCGGCCGAAATACAACAGCGCGGCAGTCGCCGCCGCCATGGTCGTACCCCAGAAACGGACGTCAAAGGTGCTGCCCGCATCGCCGTCGGGCCGGGCAAGGGCCACCATGTAGTCGCCGGTGACAGGCAGCATCATGGCCATGATCTGGGCCACACCGCCGAGCACGCCACCCATAATGGCAAAGGCTGCCGGCGCGATCGCAAGCCACAGCCAGATGATCCAGTTGGCCCGGAACCGGGGCCCCGGGATCCGGTTCAGGGCCTGCAGGGTGGGCTCGCCGGCGCTCAAGGTGTAGCGGCCCAGTTCCACCTGCACGAACACTTTAATCAGACAACCGAGAATAATCAGCCACAGGAGGGTTATCCCGGCCTGGGCGCCGGTCTTGGTGGTGGCGATCAGTTCGCCCGAACCCACCACCGTGGCCGCCACCAGCAGACCCGGGCCGACGTAGCCGAGCGCACCGGCCAGGCTGGTCGGCGGCTCGATGGGCGCCGGGGTCGGCGTGGCTTCAGCCATCCTGGATGCCGTCGAAACCCGGTATCCCCGCTTCCCGCTGCACACCGATGGCGTTCAGCGACATCGCCACCATGTGGTAATGCCCCACGGTGAAGATCATGTCGATGAGTTGCTCCGTTGCCAGGTGTTGGCCCAGTACGCCCCAGGTAGCGTCGCCGATCATCGTGTCGGCCAGCAACTCATCTACCGCGGTCAGCAGCGCGGATTCGAGTTCATCCCAACCGGCCGCCGAACCCTGCTTGATGCGTTCGTGGTCCTCGGCGCTCAGACCCGCCGATTGACTCATTAATACATGCTGACCCCACTGGTACTCGCACTGAGTGTTCCAGCCCACCCGCATGATCAGGATTTCACGCTGTCGCGGCGTGAGGCTGGAACCGGACATGATGTGGCGACCCAGCACATTCAGATTAGTGAACAGCGGCATGTGGTGCATCAGAGTCATGATGACCGTGGCGGGTGTGCCGCCTCTGGCAAGGGTCGGCGCAATGAGTTCGGCCTGTTCCTCGCTCAAGTCCTGCTCGGACAGGGGTGGGATCCTGGGTTCGCTGAGTCGCATGGTGTACTCCGGTGGCGGGTCTTGTGATTCGAGTTCCGCAAACAGTTTACTTCGCTATTGGGTAAGCTGCCTTTGGAATTACGCAATTTCCGCCAGGCGTCGCTGCAACCAGTCGGTATTGCCGCCAATCGCCCCGCTTGCAGGGAAAGCACCGGGTTCCACCGGCTCCAGAAACAGCGCAGGTACGCCCGTCACCTGCCGGGCCAGCCCGGTTTGACGCTGCCGATCAACCTCGGCTTTAAAGGTTCCCGTCGTCAGATGATGCTCCAGCTCGGCGACATCAAGACCCAGGTCTCTACCGATTCCAAGTAAGACCGACAGCTCGCCGATGTTTCGGTCGTCGACAAAAAATGCATGGAACAGCGCCACATGAGTTCTATGCTGGTTATCTACAGAGCGGGCGTACTCGCACATCTGAAACGCCAGGCTGCTTCGCGGTTGAACCGAAGGGAGTCGAATCGGCATGTCGTAGCGTTTTCCCATGGGGTAGACCGAACGACTCCAGGCGGTCAGCAGGTATTCACCGCGTGGTTCCAGCGTCGGTACGGGCTCCGGCCTGAGCTCGAAAGCGTAGTATTCAATGCGGACCTTCTGGCCATGCTGTGCTCTGATACGATCGAGTTCACGCTCTGCAAAGTAACAATAAGGACATACGTAGTCGCTCCAAACGAGGATACGGGCAAGGGCGTGTGATTCCATTGTTATTTTCTCAGGGAAGCTTTATATCTCGCTTCGATTTTTTGATTATAGCTGCCTATGACTCGTGACTGGAAATGCATGGCATGCACTGATATCCGCCGCAAGCCATGGTCGGCGGTATTGAGGTTGTCGCCGGCGTCGATATTCGCTTCCGATCTCAAGTTTTTCCGTCGAAGGCCGATGATTCTGGAATACAGGCCTGATCCTTCGGATAAGGCTGCTTACCCTAGGAGACAGGACGATGGCCGAAGTTATGGAAGACAGCCTGTATGAAAGCATCGGCGGCGCGGCTGCAGTAGACGCAGCCGTGGATCTTTTCTATGAAAAAGTTCTTGCCGATGAGTGGATTTCTGGATACTTCGAGACGGTTAATATGGCCCGTCAGCGCAACAAGCAGAAGGCATTTCTGACTTTTGCATTTGGCGGCCAAAATAATTACACCGGCAAGGACATGCGCAAGGCTCATGCACACATGAATTTAAGTGAGGGCGATTTCGATGCCGTCCTGGAAAACCTCGGTGCTGCCCTGCAGGAACTCAATGTTCCGGAAGATCTCATCGCCCGGGCGGCGGCAGTGGCCATGTCGGTGAAAGACGACGTTCTGAATCGATAGTACCAGCGACGCCGGTGTCAGAGTGTCTGACACCGGCATCCCGCAGGAGCAGCTATATAGCCGCGATCTTCAGCCGATGCTGCGCGGCACACCGGTCAGCCGGGCGGTGGCTCAGGCTGAATCCTCTCCGAGAGTCGCATTTTCAATACGGCTCTGGGGAATGTAGATATCCAGGATATCGCCGCGGGCTAATTCGTTCATGTGGAACGTGGTCTGCCCGCTGTTTGACCATACCTGAAAATCACTGGGTGCAAAAAATGTACCCTTGATGCGGCTGCCATCACGCAATTTCATCTGCACGGTAACTTTGCCGTTCGCCCTGGCGCGAATTAACGTGACTTCAAAGCGGGCGAATTTTTTGCCGTCCCGCACCACGACTTCCTGGCAGGCTTGGTCAATGTGCGCGAAGCGCTCAAGAATTTGCGGTTTCCAGTCGATGCTGGCACAGGTGTTATCTCCGGCCAGGACCGGCTGTGACAGGGTCAGGCCAGCGACGGCCAGCGCAACCAGTGTTGAAATATATTGACTGTTCATGATGCCTCCTTATGAGTGCCAACATCAGAGAGAGAATCTCCATATGAATAGCCAAGCTACTCTCTCACTGTAGCGATGCAATACGGAATTACCGTTAATACGTATAAACCCCACTCACGTCCGACCCGAAATTTGCTGCAATAACGCAACCACCTTGTCTGCGCATCAGCCCCTCAGCACCGCGACTGAATTCGGCTTATGTATTGTCGTGTCACCTCTGAACTTCAATGTTTTCGTGCGCGAAAATCGATATTGCGCTTATTGTCAAAAGTCGGTTGAGCGCCTGCGAGATATTCTAAATACTGCAGTCACTTGATAACGGCATACTCATCGCGAGGTGAGGACGCAAAGCCATCGATCCGGGTATGGATTCCGGACAGCGAGGCTACCGGGTGCAACGCACACGATGTTCATCCTGTGCATAGCGAGTCGCGTAGCCTCCCTGCCAGAGATCTATCTCACAACGGACTTGCGTCTGCCTGTGACACCTGAAAATAAGGGTGTAACAAGTTGAACGACATGATGTTTATTTAGTGAGGGTTTTTCCCGGTTCTGAAACAGGGCAAACCCGTCGAAAGGCGGGGACGCAAAGCCACCGGTCTACGGGCCTTTTCGGGCATTTTCCCGAAAGATCCTATGACAGCGGGGTTGCCAGTTCTACACACGACTTGATTCGCAACGATCGAGTCGTATGCGTGTCGGCACCGCACCGCAGCTTTACCCGCCTGTGTCTCAGAGCCACTGATTTGCTCAGAGGCAATATCGAGTGCAACAATCTTTTAACTTTAGGGTAATACGCGCGGCAACCTTCCTGGTGTTCGCATCCGTCCTGTCGGGCTGCGGTGGTGGCGGTGGAGGCAGTGGAGAAGGCGCAACGCTGTCGCTGGCGATTGGCGATGACTTCGTCACGACGACGATCGCCGGCAGCGTTGGCGATGGCCCGATCACCGGCGGCAACGTCGTCATTCTGAATCGACGCGGCGAGGTACTCGCAACTCAACGCAGCAACGAGCAGGCTCGCTATCAGATCGAACTGGATATCAGTAATGCCGAGTACCCGCTGACGGTAAGGGTCGATGACGGCACCGACATCGTGACCGGAGATTCCCCGGCATTTACGCTGTTGTCCGCGGTAATGCAGCCCGGCGGCGAACACACCGCGAACCTGAATCCGTTCGGTACGCTGGCGGTTAAAATTGCGCAAAAAATGCCCGGCGGCCTGTCTGCGCAGAATATCGATACCGCGATCGATACGGTTTATCAGAACTTTGGTTTCGGCATCGATACACAGATCATCAGCAACCCGATCAACTCGGTCATGAGTAACCCGCATGTTGCCGGCGTTGTCAGGTCGAGCGAGGCACTCGGCGAAGCGATTCGTCGGGCACATGCCGCGCTGTTATCCGGAGGTCAGTTCGTAAATCCCGACCAATTAATCGAAGCCTTGAGTGCTGACCTGATCGACGGAGTACTCGACGGCCACGGTGCCGACGGAGCCGATGCACGGCTGGCCGCGACGATTCGCATCGTATCGGCTCAGGTGATGCTCGAAACGATGGCCAATCGTCTGGTGGTTGGCGGCATAGTGGTCACGGATGCACTCGATTCCTCGATCCGGCAAATCACAGGTGGTGACCTGGCTGCACCGCTGACCCACACGTTGAACGTCACGGATTTGATGCTGATACAGGCACATGTTTTTCTCGAGGCGGCGATGAGTATCGATTCCAGCCCGGGGCTGGAGTCCCTGCAGGATGCATTGGCGCTGGTGGTAGCCGGTCAGTCAGGCGCTCAGGTAGCCGCAATACTGCCGGCAGATGCCGTAGTCGAACTGGGGGCGACGATCGAGCAGGTCACCCTCGCGACGCCCGCAGAGCTGGCCCGCGTCAACGCGGTGGTCGGCGAGCTTGCGCCGCCGCCGGATGAACCACTGCCGGTCGATCCGCCGGCCAACCGGATTCCGGTGATCTCCGGGTTGCCCGCGACTCTGGTCACGGCAGGTTCTGCCTATGAGTTCACGCTCATGGCGAGCGATGCCGATGGCGACGTGTTGAGCTTCATGATCTCCGGTACGCCGACCTGGGCGAGCTTTGATACGAGTACGGGCCGATTATCCGGCACACCCGGCAATGCGGACATCGGGATATCCGCGGTCATACAGATCAGCGTCTCGGACGGCTTCGCCAGCGTCGAGCTGCCCGGGTTTCAAATCACTGTTGTCGTGCAGCCGAACCGGCTGCCGGCGATCTCCGGCGCGCCGTCGCCTGCAGTGACCGTCGGTAACCTCTATGACTTTACACCGACGGCTGCTGATCCCGACGGCGACCCGCTGTCGTTCTCGGTGTTGAATCTGCCTGACTGGGCGACATTCGAACCGAATAGCGGTCGGCTGTCCGGCGCGCCCGGGGCCATTGACGTGGGCGTCTTCAACGGCATCCAGATCACCGTCTTCGACGGCAAGGCGCAGGCCAGCCTGCCGCCGTTCGTCATCACGGTCAGCGGGGTACCGAACCAGGCGCCCACCATTTCGGGATCGCCGGCAACTCGGGTCACGGTGAATGCAGCCTATACGTTCACGCCGACTGCGAGCGACCCGGATGGGGACGTGCTGAGTTTCACGATCTCCGGGCAACCGGCGTGGACCAGCTTCAGTGCGAGTACCGGGCACCTGTCCGGTACCCCGCGCGCCGGCGATGAAGGAACCTATTCCG
>SMWD01000109.1 GCA_004357495.1 Gammaproteobacteria bacterium | reverse complement strand
TACGAGTGTGTCGTACGGTGCTTTCGTTATCGAGAGTTTCATGGACGAACTGGCGCACTCCGCCGGCATCGATCCGGTCGAGTTCCGTCTCGCCAACCTGGCCCCGGATTCCAGGCGTCGCGCGGTGCTCGAACTGGCCGCGCAAAAGGCCGGTTGGGGTGAGTCGCTGCCGGCCGGTCGTGGCCGCGGGGTCGCGTTGTTCGAGAAAGCGCGCACGACCATCGCGCAGGTTGTCGACGTGACGGTTGGCGCGGCCGGTGAATTGTCGATCGATCGCATCGTTTGCGTGGCCGATTCCGGCCAGGTCCTGCACCCCGATACCGTCCACGCGATGATGGAAGGCGGCATGCTCTACGGCGTCAGCGCGGCTTTGTACGGCGAGGTCACCCTCGAAGACGGCCGCGTTCAGCAGAGTAATTTCCACGATTACCGCGAGCAGCCGATGGCGGACATGCCCGAGGTCGAAGTCTATCTGTTACCCCAGGGCGGCCGGCCGGAAGGGATCGGCGAGACTGCCGTACCCGGTGTCGCGCCGGGAATCGCCAACGCAATCTTCGCCGCGACCGGCCGGCGCATTCGCACCCTGCCGTTCGGCCAGAGGGTATAGCCGCCGCTGTTTTTGTGGGGGGCAGCAGTTGTTTGTGGGAGCGGCTTTAGCCGCGATTCCTTGCCGGCGGAATCGCGGCTAAAGCCGCTCCTACGCCAATGACTGCTGACCGGCCGGGCTACACCGTCGGTTTGATGTTTGCATTCAGCCGGAACAGGTTCGTCGGGTCGTACTTGTTCTTCAACTCCACCAGACGATCATAACTCACGCCGAAGTTCGCGCGAATGCTCTGGTCACTCTCATCGCCCATCATATTGTTGATGTAAAAGCCCTTCGTATACGGGTAAATGGTATCCCAGTCTTTGCGCAGCATGGCGACCCAGGCTTCGGCCTCGTCGACCGGCTTCGGCCAGCCGCCGCCGCTGACGATCTGCAACTTCGCATCGCGATTTGCATAGGCGGTCGCGCGCATGTCGAACTCGCTGATTGCGCCGCCGACCTGGGTGAAGTTTATGGTCTGGGTAAACGGCTTCGGGTTGCCGACCATGCGCATGATTGCATCGATCAGGCCGGGCTCGATGCCGTTCAGGAAGCCGGCCTTCAGGTAATACTGCTGTCCATACGGCACGTTGCGATCTGTACTTTGCTGCAGGTCGAGATACTTTTTGACCCCGATGTCGTCACTCATCGGCTTGCCGAACGCGCGCAGGGGGGCCACGACTGCCTCGCCTTTGGCCGGGTCGCCGCTATAAAAGATCGAGACGCTTACGAAGCCCTTGCCGTTCGGGAACGAGACCACGGTGCAGCTGGCCTCCAGCTCGTTCGGTGCCTGTTCCTGGAATTCGGCAAAGAACTCGAGTGTGGCCCGCGCATCCCTGATCGGGTGCAGGACAGCACCCGACAGGAAGTCGGTGCCGACCGGCAGCAGTTGATACTCGAACGAAGTGACGATCCCGAAATTTCCGCCGCCGCCGCGCAGGCCCCAGAACAGGTCCGGGTTTTCGCTGACGTTGGCGCGTTTGAATTCGCCGGCGGCCGTCACGACATCGAAATAACGTGTGTGGTCGACGGTCAGGCCGTAGGTGCGACTCAGCTTGCCGAAGCCGCCGCCGAGTGTCAGCCCCGCCGCACCGGTATGCGACACGACGCCGGCCGGCACGGCCAGACCATGCAACTGGGTCTCGTGGTCGAGTGCGCCGAGCAGCACGCCGGGCTGAATCCAGGCGGCGCGCGCGTTCGGGTCGACCCGCACACCGCGCATCTGCGACAGGTCGATCATGATGCCGCCCTCGCAAACCGATTTGCCGGCGGCGCTGTGGCCGCCGGCGCGCACGGCTGTCAGCAGATTGTAATCGCGCGCGAGATTGACGGCATGCGTGATGTCGGCCGCGTCTGTGCAGCGTACGATCAGTGCCGGATGTTTGTCGATCATGCCGTTCCAGCCATGGCGCGCGGCGTCGTACCCGGCGTTTCCGGGCAGGAGTATCTGGCCGCGGAGACTGGCCTGCAGTTCCTTCAGAACCGCTTTCTCGATCACTTTCTCGTTTCCGTCGCCCGTGACGGCGTTGATGTCGCCGGTGATTCGGGTCCGCGCAGCGGCTGCGGCGGCCCAGAGCGCGTTGGCGGGCAAGGCGGCGGTGACTGCGGTCGCGAGCGCGGATTGGACAAATGCTCTTCTTTTCATCTGCTCGGGTTCCCCCTGGTTGCGATCGACACGACGAGCTATTCCAGCGTACCTGCTGCGGATATTACTTTTGAATTGTTACTATTAGCGCGGCTGGCTCGTTTCTGTTCATTCTGCAAACCGACCGCCGGGGCTCTGTGACTCAGCCGGATGGACACGATCCAACCCATGGCGAGCTGCGGCTGCGGTGCAGACAACCGGCGGGGGCTGGCATAAGATCAGCGGGTCGCGAGTTTGGGTATGGGGAGAATTTCATGATTCCTGACGCAATGATGCCGAGACTGATGATTCCAGGCGCTATGCTGACCGGCACCCGCTTACTGATCGGGGCCTGCATGGTTTCATTCTGGGCGGGCATATTGCCGGCGACGGCCGCGCAGGCAGAGGGCGGGCAGCAACTGGTCGACGCGCTCGATGCCGCCTGGGTTCGGGTGCTGAAGACACGCGAATTCCGCAAGATCGTCAGCGCACACGACCTCGAGGATGTCATCATCAACATTGCCGACTGCCTGCCCAATCCGGACGTCACGCCGTTTCCCGAGCACCCTGCGGGCAAGTTGCAGCGGGTTCTCGACGAGGAACGCATCAACGTCGGCGTAAGCTCGGGGGGCACGCTCGACGAGGGGGCGACCGCGACCCGGTTTCACAACATGGGCGAGGATATCCTGGCGGCGGTGTTTGCCGAATTGTCGACGCAGTATGGCGTCGGCGAAATAGACATCAATTACGTCACGATTGCGCCGCCGTTCCCGATCACCTCGACCCTGAATTCCGGCGCTATCGATATCGTCGGTCAGGTCAACGCGCTGGGCGGCGAGACGGAGGACCTGCGGCGTCGCAGCTCACGCCGGTTTACCTGCACGCTGACGGCCACGCGCCAGATCCTGTGGCTGAAGAAGGAGGGCGGGCCGTCGTGGCAGACCGCGAATGATGCGCTGAACGATCCGGAGTTGAAGTTATGCGTCGGGCCGTTATCGAACCAGCTCTCCAAAGCCTACTTCGACCTGCCCGGGCAGCAGGTCAAGACCGAATACGTACAGGATCTGAACATTTGCCTGGCCCGCTTGCTGAACGGCGAGATCGATGCGATGGTCAGCCCGTTTACGCATGAGCGCTTCTTCCCGGCGCGGATCGATACAACCGGCGACGGCAAGGCCGATACGGCCACGGCAGGTCAATTCCGCTCGATCGACACCAACATCGTCGCCGGCACACCGCTCTGGGTGGCGCTGGACTGACGCTGCATGTGCGCAGCTTTTGTGGCGGCTATGGTTTTTGTGGTGGCTATGGGGTTGGAGGCAGCTATGGGTTTTGTGGGAGCGGCTTCAGCCGCGATTCCCGGCGGGCGCGCTTTTCGCGGCTAAAGCCGCGCCCACAAAGCTGCTCCCACAAAGCCGCTCCTCCCACAAACAAAGTTTCCATCGTCGGGTCGCTGAAGTTTGCGGGACGCCCCGGGGTGTCGGCCCTTCAATTAAATTGCATCCCTTGCCGCCGGCATCGTACCCGGCGATTTCAGGCGCACGATCAGGGCTAAAATCACGATGACCGCGTTCGCGAGCCCGACCAGGACGAATGGCCCCGCGTACCTCCAGTTGTCGAACAGCCAGCCGCCGATCCCGGTGGCAATTATGATTCCGATGGCGCCGCACAGGCCGAAGGTGCCGAGCACGGCGCCGCGTTCCCTGACCGGTGCTTCCTGGCCGATCAGGGCCTGGGCGGTGCTGAAACAACTGACCTGACCGATGCCGAGCATGATGATGAACGGGATCGCCGCCGGCGCGAGCGGGTCGTCGACGAGGCCCATCGCCGTGAAGCCGACTGTGCCGAGCGCCGTGCCGATGGCCAGCGCCGTTACGCGATTGCAGCGGTCGATGATGAGGCCGATGCAGTACGACCAGAACAGCGCGGCAATGTTCGCCATGATGAACAGCATTGTGCCGCTCTTGACGGCCTCGGCCGTGCCCATGCCCTGGTCCAGACCGGCCATCGTACCCCACAGCACGGTGAAACTGCCGAGGATGACCAGGTCGCTGCGGCCGATGAAGGCCGCTGCATAGGCAAGCGCGATGCGCGGGTTCGTCGCGTGCTTCAGGCCGCTCCTGACCAGCACCCTGAGTGGCGGCCGGTCTTGCGGCTGCGCCGGTGTTCCGCCCTTCAGGCCCAGGCGCAGGAAGATACAGGACACGGCGATGGCCGCCGCGGCGATCCAGAAGGTGTATTGACCCGCCGTGATCCCGTCCATGCCTCGCGCCTGGAAGACGCCGGGCAGGCGCCGGAATACGTCGGCGACGAACAGCGAGCCGAGCACGATCATGATCGATGACAGCGCGATCATTTTGCCGCGCGATTGCTCCTGCGAGTAATCATGCGTGATCGTGCCGAGCATGCCCGTCGCACCGGCGACGCCGGCTGCGAACAGTGCGCGGTAGACGACCAGTTCGGGTATGGAGGTCGCGAGCGGGTACAGGACGTAGCCCAGCGCCATGATCAGCAGGCCGCCGAGCATGACCGTGCGCCGGCCGATGCGGTCGGACAGGATGCCGGCCAGCGGCATCAGGATCAGCAGCGAGATCTCGTTGATGATCAGGAAGAGACCGGTCACTCCCCCCTGTTCCCGCTGTGGTATGCCAAGGTTTTCGTTCAGGACGTAGGCATTGCCGATGTTGATGAAGATCATGAAGCCGATCGTGATGAACGATGCCAGCATGAACGCCGATGCGTTCAGTCGGCTGATCCCCGGCGCCAGTGCGATCGGCCCGAACCTGAGAGTGGCGGCCTCGGCAGTCATTCAGGCCGACTCAGTCGAATATGCCGAAGACACTTTCGCCGACGGTTTTCCCGTCCGCGCGGGCCTGATCGATGAGTTTCTTTGCATAGGTCCAGTGGTTCTCCTGGAAACCCTCGCCCCATTCGGTCGGCGCGTACGGGGCTTCGACAAACTGGGGGTGGTTCTTCTCGAGGTATTTGCGGATCTTCGGATCGATATCGTCGACGCCGTTTTGCGTCGTGAACGCCTGGCTGTGATAGATGACGACGCCCGGCCGGTTGCCCATTTCAAAGAACGGTTCCCACATCGAGATCCGTCCCCAGGCCGTGTGGCACGGCACGCGGGTGTTCTCCGGGTTATTCAACGCCGCGAGGCTGCCGTGGATCGCCCACAGTTCGCCGGTCTGGTAGACGTCCTGTTGCGAGTGCAGCGGGTACTCCTTGCGCGTCAGCGGGTTGTTGCCGGGCACTGGCGGGCGGAACACGTCGAGCTGGAAGACGAGGTTGTCGCCATTGACGAGGTACGGATAGGGCGGGGCGAACGGGCCTTTCTCCAGCGGATAAAACCGCTGGACCGGGTCGTTCAGCACGTGCACGACGCGCACCTTCATGCCGGTGACCGGGTTGTTCCAGGTGTCGATGACTTCACCGGTCGCAGGGTCGGTGTAGAGCAGCACTTCGCGATGATAGAACCGCCAGCCCTGTTCTTCCTCGTTGTACTCGAGCCGGCTCGCGCCGACGCCGTAGGTGTGGAATGCCTCGATGTTGTTCTCGCCGGGAATCCACAGCCACGCCTTGCCCGGAAAGATACCGATGACCGGCTCGCCGGACAGGTCCGCCTGCAGTTTCAGCAGTGCAACCTGGTTGTCGAGCTTGTTTTCGAGATCGAGCGGCCCGGGGTTGAAGCCGGGCGGCAGCTTGTCCATGTAGTTTGCCATTGGAGTTCTCCTTGTCGAGTGGGTACCGGCGGCGGCCACTTTGTTAAACAGCCCCGCCACTGCCGAGTAAGCGGCAGCGCACGTTGCGCTTGCTTGCAGTAAAAACCGTCTTGAGATCATTTATTCCGGCAGCGCGTAGGCGATCAGCCAGTCGCTGAGTTTTTGCGGGTAAAAGATGTGATGCCCTCCGGCCGCAAGCACGATGAACTGGCGTCCGTCGCGTTCGTAGGTCATCGGTACGGTCATGTTCGATGTCGGCAGGTTCGCCACCCACACCTCTTCGCCCGTGCGGATGTCGAACGCGCGAAAGCGTTCATCCGCCGTTGCGCCGATGAAGACCAGGCCGCCTGCCGTGATCATCGGGCCACCGATGCCCACGGCGCCGAACTTCAGTGGCAGCGGGATGCGCATCTGTTTGTCGAGTACGCCGAGCGGCACTTCCCATTCGACATCGCCGGTAGTCAGATTGATCGCGGCCAGCACGTACCATGGGGGCTTGGTACATGGCGCCCACAACGGCGAGAATACTTTCTCCGGGCCGCGTTCCATCGCGTATTTGGTGCCTGCGATCGGCTTCGGCGGTCCGCCCGGGAAGCCCGCGTTCGGATTCTTCGCCGCCTCCAGGTCGATGTCTTTCGTAAGCGGCAGGCCGATGAACAGAGAGAAGCGGCGGAAGTTGGTGATCAGCAGGTTGCTCTCCGGGTCGAACGCGCCGCCACCCCAGTTGTTGACCATGCCAGGCTGGATGATCGTGCCTTCCGGCGATGGCGGCGTAAACATCGTGCCGTGGCGATACTTGCGGAAGACTTCCTTGCATATGTTGCGATCCCAGAACGTGAAGCCCCACGCATCGTCTTCGGTCGTGATGAACTTGGCCAGCGGCGCCGGCTTTTCGGGAAACGGCTGCGTCGGCGACAGGGGTTCTCCGGGGATGCCATCGGTATCGACCGGCACCTCCGTGATCGGCCACAGCGGCTCACCCGTTTCGCGATGGAAGACGAAGATCAGGCCCTGCTTGGTCAGTTGCGCCACGGCCGGAATCTTTTCGCCCTGCCACGTCAGGTCGATCAGCAGCGGCTCGGGTGATGTGTCCCAGTCCCAGACATCGTGATGCACGGTCTGAAAATGCCAGACGAGCTCACCGGTCGAACCGCGCAGCGCGACGACCGAATTGGCATAGCGATTATCGCCCGGGCGATTGATGCCGTAGTAATTCGGCGATGCGCTGGACGTCGGCAGAAACACGAGGTCGCGTTCCGGGTCGGTCGTCATGTAGGTCCAGACGTTGCCGCCGCCGGTCGTCGCGAGGGCTTCCGGTGTCCACTCGGCCGCTGCCGGGTCGTCCGGGTTACGCGGCACGGGGTCAAACGTCCACTTCAGTTTGCCGGTGCGCGCATCGAATGCGTAGACCGCGCCGCTCGGTGCGTTCGCATCGTGGAACTTCGTGCCGACGACGCTGCCGCTGATGATCGTGTCGCTGACGATTGCCGGCGGGAAGTAGGTGCGAATCGCCGCGACATCATGCGCGTGCGGAATCGAGCCGATCGCCTCATCCATGACGACGACGCCGTTGTCGCCGAAGCTCGTGCACGCCTTGCCGGTGGGTGCATCGATGGCAAACATGCGCCGGTCGCCGGTGACCTGGTAGATGCGGTATTTGCAGAATGCGCCGTCTTCGACTTCGGTGTCGACCCACTGCGAGACGCCGCGGCATTTGTATTGCAGGTCCCGCAGGCCCTTCTCTACGGCCGGTTGCGGGCGCCATCTCCAAGCCGTTTCGCCGGTTGCCGGATCGAGCGCGATGACGTCCCAGAACGGGTTGCACAGCACGAGATGTCCGCCGGCCGCTGCGGGCAGCAGGATCGGCACGGCCTGCAGGCCGAACGAGTTGCCGAACGGCGCCATCTTGCCTTCAAAGTCGCCGGTGCGGTACGTCCATGCGACTTCGAGGTCCTGTACGTTAGCGAGGTTGATCTGGTCGAGCGGCGAGTACTTCGAGCCCCCCGCCGGGCCGCCCCAGGTCGGCCAGCCGTCGGTGATGTCGGTCGCGAGCACCTGCGAGCAGGTAACCGACCAGATAATGAACAGGGGTGCCATGCGTCTCATGTCAGTTACCTTTCGTGCGGTCGGTCGGTCAAGCCCGGTGAGTGAGCAGGTTTGCGTATCTGTCATTGGGATGCTGCGATCATCCAGTCGACGATCGACGAAATTTCATCGGCGGACAAATCCGGCCGGCCGCCCATACGTGGCATGATGCCCGTGCCGCCCTCGAATCCATCGATCGCGTTCCGGCGCACGGTGTTGATTCCCTTGGCGATGCGTCGCTCCCATTCAGCCTGGTCGCCGAGCATCGGCGCACCTCCCAGGCCGTCGTCGTGACACGGCGAACACGAACTCGTGTAGACGGCCGGTGCCGGGCCCGCAGACTCGGCCGGCCCGCCGCCGCAGGCGCTTACTGACAGTACCACGAGTGACAGTGCCATGCGGGCCGGTATGCCGCGCCGGACACGCCCGCGCACGGACATCATGCAGTTCATGAACGGTACTCGACGTGCATCGAAATGCGGCACATGCAATCGCTCCTGTGGCTTTTTCTTGTCCCCGGATTGTCGCGCAAGGGGCCGTTGCGCCAGCGCGGGCTTCTTCAATCCGGTCTCCGGCCTATTCGTCGCCGGGGTTATTTACCGTCGGGCATCGGCGCTTCACCGATCTGCTCACTGTGCCAGAAATATGCCCCGCGGCCGGTGACCGCATCTGTTCTCGCCCGTCCTGCGGACTTACGCACCTAAAAGTGTCATGCATGGCCCGATCTTCGGGTATTGGTAAGCCAGCATAAGAATACGCAGCGCGGAGGGGCAGGGTGCCATGAGCAGTTACGGCAAGTTAAACCTGATCGGCATGATTGCGTTGCCCCTGGTGGCGGTGCTTGGTTCGATCCTGATGTTCGGTGTGCGCATGGACACGCAGATATTCGTGTTCGGCACGAACGCGGCGCCGATGCTGATCGGCGGGCTGGCGTCCGCGCTCTATCTCCGGTCCGCGAACAAATCCGGAAACGGGCAAATGATCGCGCTCTGGCCGACGCTGATCCCGGCCGGCGTCGGCATTCTCTGGTATCTGTTCGGTGCCGTCTCATCGGCACCCGATTCCGGACGTGAATATGTCGCCGGCCCGTTTTACCTCGTCGCCGGCGTGCTCATCACGATCGTCGTCACCGGCGTAGTCGGCAGGGTCGCTCGCTCACGATCCTGACCCCGGTCAAATAATTACGCCGGGTTCGCGACCACACAATCCACACGACGCAGGGGGCTTCGATGGGACGGATTCATATCGTGTTGGCGGGAGCGGCATTGCTGCTCGGTGCCTGCGGCCCACCCGAGCCGACCGGCACGTCGACTGCTGACGCGCCGCGGGTCAAATATTCCTACACCGGGCCGAACATGACGGTCATGACCGGGGTCGTGGTGCCGTGGACGACCGAGTCGCGCATGACGGGCTACTTCATCGCGCCGGAGTTGCCGCCGGCCACGACTACGGATTTCCTGGATCCCGATATCCGCTGGCCATTTCCGAATCTGCCGGAAACTTTCGCATTTTCGGACGGGGCGCGGACGATCAGCCGCGACGACCTCGTCGATACCGTCAAGGATACAGGCAACCGTATCGATCCTTCCAAACACGAGGTCCGCACCTTCGCGGTGACGACCGACGCCGACGGCAACATTGCCGCGTGGGATATCCTGTTCGTTCACGATGTGCGCCGGAATACGTTCCTGACCGCGCATAACGGCGGCATCTACGGTCAGGATCTGACCGAAGTCGACGCGACGCACTTCGGTTGTGCGGCGACCGAGAAGTGCACGGCGAATGCGAATTACACGAGCCAGGGGCCCGTGCTGCCGGATATGCAATATCCGGGCACATGGACGAAGGAATTCGTACCGCAGTGGGTTGGAGAGGGTTTATGAGTGGGGCATCTTCGCCAATCGGGGCACGATTTGGGGTACTTGGCGCTGCGGCGCTGCTCATGCTGGGGACGACCCAGCCGGACGCCGCGACGGATAGCATGGATGACGGCGATCTGCGGGCGCAGCTGCTCGCGCGACCGTTGACGTCGAACCTCGGTGGCGATGGCACGGTCGATACGATCGGCCCGCGGGCCTTCCGATCGATCGCCGCCAATGCCGACAACTCGCTGCTCGCGACGTTCCTGTTCGGGCAGCGGATTTTCGATGTCGTCTGGGATCACGAGCCGATCATCACGCCGCTGTTCGACGGGCTCGGGCCGATGTTCAACCGCAGGTCGTGCCGCGAATGTCATGAAGGCAACGGTCGCGGCCGGCCGCCCGAGTCGGTCGGTGCGCCGATGCAGTCAATGCTGGTGCGCATCAGCATCCCGGGCGTCGGCGCGCATGGCGGCCCGAACCCGGTGCCGAATTATGGCGATCAGCTACAGGATCGCGCCGTGCCCGGCGTTGCGCCAGAAGGGCAGGCGATCATCGAGTACGAGGAGTTACCCGGCCGGTTTGCCGACGGCACGCCGTACTCGCTCAGAAAACCGACGGTCACATTTGTCAACATGGCATATGGCGTGTTGCCGGAAGACACGCTGGCTTCCCCGCGCGTTGCTTCGCCGGTCATCGGCCTCGGCCTGCTGCAGAGCGTGCCCGAGCAGACCATGCGCGCACTGGCCGATCCGGATGATGCGAACGGCGACGGCATCTCGGGCCGGGTCAACATGGCCTGGGACGCGGTCGCACAGCAAATGCTGCCGGGGCGTTTCGGCTGGAAGGCTAACGTGCCGAGCCTGCGCCACCAGAGCGCCGGGGCGGCGCTCGGCGACATGGGCATTACGTCGCCGGTGTTCGCCGAGGATCTTTGCGAGCCGGTGCAGACCGACTGCCAGGCAATGGCGGCGAAGATCGCGGCAGCGGCGAATGCGCCGGAGTTCCTCGACGAGTTACTCACGCCGGTCGAGTTCTACATGTTCCTGCTGGCCGTGCCGGGGCAGCGTGACGCGGGCGATCCGGCGGTGCAGCGTGGCGAAGCCATGTTTCGCGGCGCCGGTTGTGTCGGTTGCCATATGCCGACACTGGTGACAGGCCAGGGGAAGTTTGCGGCGATTTCGAATCAGGAAATTCATCCGTTCACCGATTTGCTGGTCCACGATATGGGTGAAGGGCTGGCGGACAATCGTCCAGACTATGCAGCGTCCGGACGCGAGTGGCGGACGGCGCCGCTGTGGGGTATCGGCTTGACCTACGACGTCGGCGCATTTAATTATCATCTGCACGATGGCCGTGCACGCAGTCTCACCGAGGCGATCCTGTGGCACGGCGGCGAAGCTGAGCAGCCGCGCGAGGTGTTTCGCAACATGAGCCGCGCGGAACGCGACGACCTGCTTGCATTCCTTGGCTCCTTGTAAGCCAGGGCGCCGCAGGCCGATACGAGGAAACACATCAATGCGCTTGCCGGTTCAACACGTCAGCCACCGCAGCGTGCCGCTGCTTGTCTGCCTGCTGGCGTTTGCCGGCGCCGGCTACGCGGCTGACCGCGGGGTCGACCTGTACAAGCTCGAACCCGGCCCGTACGCAGTCACGACCATCGATGACCTGGTGCTGACCGACTCGTTGCAGGGCCGGGACGTGACCCTGCGCGTGTTGTTTCCGGATGGCGCGGCCAGCGATGGCCCGTTTCCGGTGGTTGTGTACTCGACCGGCATGATGTGCTTCCCACAGATGTATGACCGCGTGACGGCACACTGGGCGTCGCACGGTTATGTCGTCATCTTGCCGAATCATCTCGATTCGCCGAATAACGAGCAGAAACTGCAGCCGTCGCAATACGGCATCCTGCTGGCGTCCCGGGTGCGCGATCTGTCGTTCGTTCTGGACTCGCTCGACGAGATCGCCGCCGGCGTGCGCCTCGAAGGCCAAATCGACGCACAGCGCGTGGCGGTCGCCGGGCATTCGTTCGGCGCCGTCG
>SMWD01000108.1 GCA_004357495.1 Gammaproteobacteria bacterium | reverse complement strand
CTCCGTCGGTGGCCCCCTCGGGGAGGCCTGGGCAGGCTCAGTGGCCGGCCAATGGAGAGAGAAGGACGAGCAGTACTTCAATTTTGCCGACGACGTAAATCAGCCCACGGGATTGGAAGAGAACCTGACCCTGCGCGGGAAGCTGCGCTACATGGGTACGGACAAATTCGATGCCATCCTGACGGTCGCCTATACCAACTCCAAAAACGATTCCAACCAGATGCCGAACGGCACGACCCCGGGCATACCGTCGACTTGCCAGGATCCGGCTATCGTTGACCCCGCGACGGGAACCTGCCCGCCGGGCGTGAACACGCAGTTCTCACAGGACGACCTGGTCTTCGCCGAAGGTCCGCGCGGTGTGAATACCCCGTGGATACCGTATGGCCCGCAACCGCCCCTGGTGAACAAGCCACAGGCGGAAACCGAGCAAACCATCGTCGGGCTCACGATGTCCTGGGATTTCACGGACAACCTGACCCTGAAGTCCATCACGGGTTACGTCGGCCTGGACTCCAACTTCATGACGGACTTCACGGGAACCGGGTTTATCGTGGGCGGCTCGGAGTCGAACGGCGACCAGTGGACCCAGGAATTCCAGCTCCTGGGCAGCGCAGTGGATGACCGGCTTACCTATATCGCCGGCTTTTTCTACCTGAACGATGAAGCGGACCAGCTGTGGGGCTGGAATGCCTTCGGGGGGGTGCCTATTTCCTTGAGCACCATCGACGTGGAGACCGAGTCCATCGCCGTGTACGCCGACGCCAGTTTCAACTTCACAGATTCACTCAGGCTGACCGCTGGCCTGCGCTATACGGAAGAAGATAAAGACTTCAAATTCGTCTTCGATGGCTTCTTCCCGTTTCCGATGCCTCAGGAAACGATCATTCTAGACACGGATCCCGATGACTGGACGCCGAGGTTCGTCATCGAATGGACGCCCATGGACAGCATGATGCTCTACGCCAGTTATGCTGAAGGGTTCAAGGGCTCCGGTTTCAGCGCCATCGCCATATTCGACACCGGTCCCGTCGCCCAGTATGACGCGGAAACCAACCAGACCTATGAAATAGGGATGAAGGCCGATTGGTTCGACCACCGGCTCAGGACCAACCTCGCCTACTACTACTCTGACATCGAAGACCTCCAGCAGAACGCCACGGTCGTGGATGAAAACGGAAATCAAAGTTTCCCGGTTCAGAACTCGGGTGATGCCACGATCCAGGGTCTGGAATTCGAGATCAGCGCCGTGCCTGTCGAAGGGCTCAACCTGTTCCTGAGCGGTACCGCCTTCACGGACGGAAAATTCACGACCCTCCAAGAAGGTTGCGGCCCCCCCGACGAGCCGGAGGGCTGTAGCGCTGCGGCACAGGCGCAGTACCTGTTTGGAGTCCCGGCAGAAACACCCCAGACGCCGGATTATTCGTACAACATCGGCTTCGACTATACCTTCGACTTCCGCCAGAAGTACCTGGGCGCGGTCACGTTCGGGATGGATTTTTATAAGATCGATAGCTACATCACGGCCGCCACCAACGAATTTCGCAACACCGGTTGGGACACGTTGAATGGGTATATTGCCGCGGACATCACGGACAACTGGCGAGTGAAGTTATCCGGAAGCAACCTGACCGACGAGGACAACGTCACGACCGGCAGCCGCGGCCTGGGTGGCTTTATCCTCTTGCCGCCCGTGCAATACCTGTTACAGGTCACGTACAGCATGTAGTAAATTCGATCCGCCGTCTGTCGGCCAGGAAAAGCCCCGTCTCGCGACGGGGCTTTTTTTTGGCATGAATCCCGCCGGGATCGGGTAAACTCAGGCGCACAACAGAGCGGGAGAACCCACCATGCTGAAATCCATCCTGATCGTCACGATCGCGGTCTTGAACCTGAACTCCGTGGAGACTGCCTACGAGGAGTATCTCGACTACGCAACCGTCGAGCACGGCGTCGTCAGCGAAGAACTCGCCACGACATGGGCCACGCCGGCGATGACCGGGCACGACTACCTGATCATGCAGCCGGCCAGCGAAGCGCCGGTGTACCTGCGCTTCGTCGAAAACCCGCCCGTCGACGGCTATGCGCCGATGACGACGCACGGCTGGAACAGCACGGAGTTGCTGGTACAGGATCCGGATGCCATGGCCGAGCGACTGGCGGACTCGCCGTTTAAGATCATCGGCGGGCCGAAGGATCTGTGGAATGCGCCGGACGCGCCCCGCGCCATGCAGGCCATCGGGCCCGGCAACGAGGTGGTGTACCTGACGCGCAACGTTGACTTCGAAATCAACACGCCGATCGACCGGATGTTCATCATGGTCGTCGCCGGCCCGTCCATGGACGACATGAGTGCGTTCTATCGCGACCGGCTGGGACTCGAAGTCGGCGAGGCGACGCCATTCCAGATCACGGGGATTACTAACGCGCAGGGACTGCCGGAGGAGACGACTTACCCGCTCGCGGTCGCAACTGTGTCGCCCGAATTCCTGCTGGAACTCGACGAGTACCCGCCCTCGGCGCCGCCACGACCGATTGCGGAGGGCCACCTGCCGCCGGGCATCGCGATGGTCAGCTTCGAGGTGACAGACCTCGACGCGCTGGACGTCGACTGGCGGGCAGCGCCGCAGTCCATCGACGGGTTTCCGTATGACGGTCGCCGGGTCGGCGTGACGCTCGGCGGTGCCGGTGAATGGATCGAGTTGATCGAGGCCGGCGACTAGTCGTCCGTCAAGACACTATTAATGAGTGCTACATGACCTGGCTGCCGACCGGCTGCGCGCGACCCGACCTTGCCGAACTGGATGCATTCTGGGCCGCGGCAGACCTGACCGGACCCTACGCGGTGCGCTGGATCGGCCTCGATGACGAGTCGACCGAGCAGGTTATCGACCTGATCCGC
Organism: Gammaproteobacteria bacterium; assembly: GCA_004357495.1. Classification (GTDB taxonomy): domain Bacteria; phylum Pseudomonadota; class Gammaproteobacteria; order Steroidobacterales; genus SMWD01. The sequence goes on along the minus strand of SMWD01000108.1, from coordinate 4,190 downwards.
GCCGGTGACAAGACCGGCACCTTCACGCTGCCCTGGATCGTCGCGCGGACGGCAGAGCCGACCCCGGCCGTCGGCGATGCGATCATCCTGGTCGACTTCGGCGGGCACCCGCGACTCATAGTACGCCTGAAAAACATCGAACAAGTCGCCTTCGGCCAGATCACCACGACGCATACCGCGCTCGATGGCACGCCGGTCCGCGATCTGGCCATCTGGAAACCGATGCACACGCAATACTGGAACGCGATGCTGGCTCCCCACAATCTCGTCGTCGATGAGGACATGCCGGTGTGGGTCGAGGCATTCGAGTTGTTGCGCTGATGCCGAAAAAAATCGACTCCATGAGCGCCCGGGAAAAGTACACGCTCGGCTATGGCGACCGCTCGATGGAATGGATGACGAGGCGCACGGCCGAAGGGCATGGTGCATTCATGTTGCCGTATCTCGAACCCGGTATGCGCTTCCTCGATTGCGGTTGCGGACCCGGCACGCTGACCCTCGGCTTCGCGGCACATGTTGCACCGGGAGAGACGATCGGGATTGATCTTGAGGCGTCGCAGTTTACGGACTCGATGGAGGCCGCCCGGCGCGACGGCATCACGAATCTGAGTTTCCAGACCGGTGATATCTACGCGCTGCCCTTCGATGACGAGTCCTTCGATGCCATGTTCGGCTCGGCCGTGCTCGGCAGCCTCGGGAACGCAGCGGCCGTTGTCGGCGAGATGGTGCGCGTACTGAAGCCCGGTGGCGTAATCGGCCTGAAGGAATTCGACCACGGCGGCGACATCATCTGGCCGCTGACGCCGGCCATCGAACGCAGCATCGAGCTCTACCATCGGCTGCGCGCACATAACGGTCATGAACAACTCGCCGGCCGGCGACTGAAGGGGTGGCTCGATTCGGCCGGCTGTTCGATCGAGTTGGTCCACGCGAGCTACGCGGAGCGGACCGACGTCGAGCGAATTCGCGAGATTGTCGGCCGCAACAACGACCTGTCCTTTGAGGTTCTGGCTGCGCAATACGAGGCGCTGGGCTGGTGTACGCGCGAAGACCTCGAAGTCGAGGCGCAGGCGTGGATCGAGTTCGCCGAAAATCCGGCGGCCGTCTACCTGTCGACATGGTTCGAGGTGGTTGGGCGGAAATAGAAAAAAGGCACCTTCTTTACCTATTCCCGGTTCTCCCAGCCCGTGGCCCGCAGATACTCTTCGAGCGTAATCAGGTCCGGGTATTTCTTGCGCAGGCCGGCGACGTCGGCCTCGTAGCCAACTTCGTCATACCAGCGAAACAGCGGCCGCAGCGGCTTCGGCAAGCTTGCCAGATATTCTTCGAGCGGCGGCTGGTTGAAAACAATTACCTGCCCCATAACCTGACTGAACGTATCGACATAGGTCTGCACCGTCATCCGGTCGCCGGCGATATTGGCTGCAACGCCCAGCCATTCATCCGGATGATCGAAGGCCTCACCGACGAGCAAGCCGATGTCGCGGATGGCGATGAAATGCAGCATGCGATCCGGGTCACGTGAATCGGTGATGCCCACCTTCGCCGTGCGCGCCTGCTGTCGGTCGAAGTTCTCGTAGAACGCGACGGGCCTTAACACCGTGTACGGCACGCCGCTGTCGACGATCGCGAACTCGACCTGCATCTTCTTCGCGCCCTCGATGCCATTCCCCGGCTCCGCGGCCGCGCCCGACGAATAGATCAGATGCCTGATGCCCGAAGCCCTGGCCGCCGCGATGACGTTTCTGCCCTCCGCGATCTCATTCCGCGAGAAGCCGCTGTAAAAGAACACTTTATCGACACCCTCCATAGCGGCAATCAGCGAATCGCGGTCACCGTAGTCGCCCTGCACGACTTCTACGCCCTTTGCAGCCAGTCGCACACCCTTCTTGCCGTCGGGCTTGCGCGTCAGCCCGCGTACCTCGTATCCCCTGGCCAGCAATTCGTCGACTACGGCATTACCCTGGCGGCCGGTCGCGCCGCCGACGAGGATGGTTTCAGCGCCCGCGCCCGGTAGCACGGCGAACACGAGGGCCAGGCAAAGCAAAAATTCGCGTGTCAGGTTACTCATTGAAGGGTGTCCAAAATACGGCATTGCTCTTACAACCATCATAGCAACAATTGGATACGTGGGTGGTAGCCGGCCACGGGTCTCGTGTCTCCCGACACACCCCGTGCAATCCGGGGGGAGGTTTTTTTGTGTCACAGGTCACAGAATGCGACGTGCCCGTCCCGATACAGTGAGACCACGGAGAACCGCGTGATGCAAGTCGACAGGACACAGCAGAGTATCGCCCGGCCACAATTTCTGCTGGCCGGCCTGTTGCTGTGCCTGATCGCAGCGTCAGCGCTCGCTGAAAACGACAACCATGTATTCACGCTCGGCATCGACGGCGGGTACGTAACCACGGACACACCGCTGGCCTCCTGGACCGAGGGTGGGCTCGGCAAGCTGCGCTATGACGAAGACTCCGACGGAGTCAAACTATCGCACGTGTTCCTCGATTACAGGGGCCGACTGACTCAGACGCTGAACCTGAAAGCGACCCTGATGTACAACCCGGAGTTGTCGAACAAACTCGATTTCACCGAGGCGTATTTCGAGCTTCGGCCCATACCGCAGTCCCGCTGGCGAACACGCTTCAGGCTCGGCGCCTTCTACCCACACCTGTCGATGGAAAATGTCGACAACGCATGGACGAGCCCATACACGCTGTCATCGTCGACGATCAACACCTGGCTCGCCGAAGAGCTGCGAATCATCGGCGCGGAAGGCAAGGTGCTGCGGGACTTCGGCAAGACCTCGCAACATCGTGTCAGCTTCGAGGGCGGGGTCTTCTGGGTTAATGACCCCACCGGTGCGCTGCTGGCCGCGAAGGGCTGGTCGGTTCATAACCGCCAGAGCGGCATCCGTGCCGAACTCCCACTGCATTTCGGCACGACCTTCGAACCGTTTCAGGAACTCGATGACCAGGCGGGCTTCTATGCCGGCACACAATACCAGTACGGCCGGCGCATCAAGCTGAAATACCACCACTACAATAATCACGGCAATCCGAAGCAGGGCCCGGAATGGGGCGACACATGGTTGACGTACTTCGATTCCGCCGGGTTACAACTGGCGCTGCCGGCCAAGGTCGGGTTGATCGGGCAATGGCTCGACGGTCGCACCGTCTGGCAAGACCTCGACATCGGCTTCGATGCCTGGACGGTGCTGCTGACCCGCACTTTCAACAAGCACCGCGTATCCGTTCGCTATGAAGAATTCTTCATGGACAAGCAGGCAAGCAATTGGGGGCCACAGCAGGTGCTCGACGACGGCCAGGCACTGACCGTCGCGTGGCTGTTCAGCTATTCCCGGTCCGTTCGCTTCGGTGTCGAGTGGATCAATATCGAAAGCACACGACCCCAGTTCGTTGATGCAGGCTTCGAGCCGACGATCGACGAGAACCAGTTGATGCTCAGCATCCGTTACCTGCTGAGCAATAAGGCGAAGTAAGCCGGCCTCGCAAGCTGTTAAATACCCTCAGGCAGGTTGGGGCTGGGGAGTTGATACTCGCTCGCTGCCCGCACGCCTCGTCTCGAAATCGAGCACCCAGCCACAAAATTCGCTTGCCGGCATCGGGCGGGCGATGAAGTACCCCTGGGCGATCTCGCATCCCCGGGCAGTCAGCCATTGCAAAGCGGCCTCAGACTCTACGCCCTCTGCCACCGAGGTCAGCCCCAGCGTATGTGCGATCTGGATCGCAGCCGAAACGATCGCCGCATCCTCCTCCCCGGATGGCAACGGCATGACGAACGACTTGTCGATCTTGAGCTCGTCGACCGGCAGGTGCTTGATCTGACCGAGCGATGAGTAACCGGTGCCGAAATCGTCGATCGCCACTCGCACCCCGAAGTCTCGCAGCATCTGCAACAACAACGCGGCACGATCGAGATCACGTACAAACATTTCCTCGGTCACCTCGAGTACGAGCTTGCGCGGATCGATACGCGACTCACGCAGAAGTTCGGTGACATAGAACGGCAATTTCTGATTCAGCAGGTCGCGACCCGACAGGTTGACCGCAATCGAGAGATCGAGACCGGCGTCCGCCCAGACTCGACACTCGCGAATTGCTGCGGCCAGCACCCAGTTCGTCACAACCGAAATATTCCCGGCCTGTTCTGCCGCAGGAATGAACTGGTCG
>SMWD01000107.1 GCA_004357495.1 Gammaproteobacteria bacterium | reverse complement strand
GCGGTACCGATCGACAGCGTGTTGACTACGAGGTCCATGCCGGACCAGATCTGAGCACGAAGCACGGAGTCGAGGCCCGTCATCAGATTTTTCAGTTCGAAGTAGACGAACGTGCTGATGCTGGTATACAGGAACAGGAACAAGCCGATACCGAGCAGATACGGATTCGTGACGAACTCCACGAAGCCGGAGAATGGATTGCCGCCGAGCGTTTGCCCGTAGTCTTTCTCAACCGGGATGTCGTCGTTATGCAGCTCGCTGTGCTTCAACTTCTCGAGCCAGCCGATAAGCGGAATCGGCGCCAGCAACAGCACGGCGGAAATCAACACCAGGTTCGATTTACCCAGCGGGGCAATCAGGATCAACGCGATGGCCGGACCCACCAGCGCACCAATGCTGGCACCCGCCGCGATGAACCCAAACAGCCGGGGCGCCTGCTGTTTGCTAAATATATCCGCCATGAACGTCCAGAAGACGGACACCTGGAACAGGCCGAAGACACTGATCCACACGTAGAATGCCTTACCGACAAGGCTGACATCCGGCATCGCCTGGAACGCCGCATAGAAAGCAAGAAACGAGGCCGAAAAGAACGCGTAGATACCCGGCAACAGGCGCCCGAGACGTATTCGCGAACACGCGGCTCCGTATACGGCCACGACGAGAATGCTGAAAAAAAACGTCGCCGTGAACAGCGTGCTCAGTTCCGCGTCCGTCCAGTCGCTCGCCATCGCATCGCGAATCGGCCGCAGGATATAATACGACGCCATCAGCGTGAATACGAAGGAAAACGACAACCAGACTGCCTTGATCTCGTTTGATTCTACATTCGATGCGATCTTCATGATGCGTACGAAAATATTGTCGTGCTCTTTAGCCATTAACTTCCTTCCATCGTCGCCCGTGTCGGGACCTCAGCATGCCTGGCCATTCGCCAGAAGGTTTTTCAACCACGTGTTAATCAACCGCGAGGGCCGCGAATGAATCCGTAATGCTCCCGGCAGACGCGGACTTGTCACTGTTGACCTCAAAAGTCTTGTTCAACGCATCCGATGAGCCCAGCGCGGCCACACAGACACGCGCGAGATCCGCCCGTGCGATCGTACCGGCCTCCGTGTCGCCTTGCCGGAATACGATACCGGCCTCGCCGGCCGGCGCATTGATCAGGCCGCCCGGACGGACGATCGTATACGGCACGCCGCTGCTGCGCAGAGCCTCCTCGCCCTTGAACTTCCAGCGCAATACGTTGTTAAACATCTTGTTGAGAATATGGTCTTCCTGCGTAACACCGGCGGATGAGACCAGCACGACCTGCCGCAATTCCGCAGCTGCGGCCGCCTCGGCCAGATTCCGGACGCCACCGTAGTCGACAAACTCCGGCCCGTTGGCCGGATCGCCGCGCCCCGCGCCGATTGCTGAAATGATCGCGCTGACGCCGGCCAGGGCCGCATCGATGGTTGCGCGTTCGCGAACGTCGCCTTCCGCAAACTCGATATCGTCACCAAGTGTCATGCGCGCCTTCCCGCGATCGCGCACGAAGGCCCGGACCCGGTAGCCCTGCAACTGCAGATCGGCCACGATTTCGCGCCCGGTACGCCCCGTCGCACCGGCCACGAGCACCAACTCTGCCGCATCGGTACCGGCGTCGGCCACCTGAACATCGTCGGCCCACGCCGGGCCCGCGGCCAGCATGGCGCCCCACAGCACCAGCGTCCGCGCTGTGAACCCGCGTCGTGAGTTTCGATTCGTTCGGTTAAACATCTTGTTTTCCTCCAGGCTATGGTTAGCCGGCCGTGCGGTGCCAAATGGGCGAACGAACCCATCGCCAATTGGCAAGCCGCAGGGCTCAGATTACGGATCGCTATGAGTCTATCGGCAGTCGCGAACCGCCCGGAGCGGGCTCTGCCGAGAGCCGCAGAGTATATCCTGCAGATTTTGCGCCCCACGCCAGCCCGGCTCCCGTATTCACTCTCCGGTCACTGACAGGATGCGCATCTCGTTGGTACCGCCGGTGACCCCCTTGGCAGTCCCCTTAGTGAAAATAACCAGTTCGCCGGGCTCGACGTGCCCGTGTTCGGTCAGTAACTGGCAGAGCTCCCGGAACACGGGTTCCGTGCGGTCATGCGCATTTGCGTTCTCGTAGGCCACCGGCGTGACACCGCGATACAAGGCCACGCGCCGCAGGGTGGCCTCGTTCGGCGTACAGGCGAAGATCGGGATATCGGAGCGGATGCGCGACATCCATTGCGGCGTACTGCCGGTCTCGGTCATGGCGATGATTGCCCGCACGTCCAGGTGATTCGCGGTATACATCACGGCCATGGCGATCGCTTCATCCACGTTGGCGAATTGATCCGCCATCCGGTGCCGGTCCATACGCGCCGTACTCTGGTGATACTTTTCGGCGCCGAGGCAAACCTCGGCCATCGCCGCCACGGCCTTGACGGGGTACTTGCCGATAGCGGTCTCGGCCGACAGCATGACGGCATCGGTGCCGTCCATGACGGCGTTCGCGACATCCGACACCTCGGCACGCGTCGGCATCTGGCTCGTGATCATCGACTCCATCATCTGCGTCGCAGTGATACACACCTTGTGGCGCAGCCGCGTCTTTCGAATGATGCTCTTCTGCAGGCCGGCCAGCCCGGCATAACCCATCTCGACGCCGAGATCGCCGCGCGCCACCATAACCGCATCGCTCGCATCGATGATCGACTCCAGATTATCGATAGCCTCGGTGCGTTCGATTTTCGCGACGATGTGCCCCTGGCCACCGGCCGCGCGCAGAAGCTGGCGCGCCCGATCGATATCGGCAGCCTCGCGCACGAACGACACGGCCAGCCAGTCGACCTCCAGTTCGGCCGCCAGGCGCAGGTCGACAATATCTTTCTCGGTCAGCGCCGGCGCAGACAATCCGCCGCCCTGGCGATTGATGCCTTTCTTGCTGCCGAGTTCCCCGCCGATCGCGACCGTGCATTCGATCCGCGTGCCCGCGACCCGCTCAACATTCAGGACAATCTGACCGTCATCAAGCAACATGACGTCGCCCGGGGCCAGATCATCGGCCAGTGCATCGTAGGCCACCCCCACGACCGCGGCATCCCCGGCCTCCGGGTCCAGCGATGAATCCAGCGCGAAGGCCTGGCCTTCCGTCAGGGTAATCGTGCCGTCACGAAACTTGTCAATCCGAATCTTCGGACCCTGCAGATCACCGAGGACCCCGACGTGCAAGCCGAGTTTTGTGGACACGTCGCGCACCATCCGCACCTGACGCCCGAAGTCGTCCCCGCTGCCATGCGAAAAATTCAGGCGGACGACATCGACACCGGCCTCGAGGAGTTCTGCCAGAACCTCCGGATCGTCGATTGCCGGCCCCAGGGTCGCGATAATTTTCGTTCGACGCATCGAGCGATTATCCCATAAGGTTCCGGCCGACGTGCGACTCGAGATGATGACGCCGTCCGGTTCACGCCGAGCCATCGACGAGCACGACCCTGACATCGCTGACGTTGGTCCGCGTCGGACCCGTCACGAGCAAATCCCCGAGGCCTGCGAAGTAATCGTAGGTCCGGTTCTCGCGCAGCAATGCGGCACCATCCAGACCGCTCGCTGCCGCACGTTCGATCGTATCCGGCGCCGACAGCGCACCGGCATTGTCCTGGGTACCGTCGATGCCGTCGGTATCTGCTGCCAGCGCCCAGATGCCCGGATGACCGCGCAACGCCAACGTCAACGCGAGCAGGTACTCGGTATTGCGCCCGCCCCGGCCGTGCGGGTTCACCAGCTGCAGAGTGGTTTCACCGCCGGAGATCAGTGCGAACCGGCCGCCCCGCTGCGCGTAATCACGCGCCAGCGCTGCCTGTTCGGCCGCGACGATCGTGGCATCGCCGCTGACATCAGCGCCGAGTTCGACCGGCTCGAAACCCGCGGCGCGCGCCTGTTTGGCCACGGCCGACAAGGCATCGCCAGCCGACGCGATAATATTTGCAGTCATGCGCCGAACAAACTGCTCGTCCAGCGCCGGCGCGGGTCGCGGCCAGTTGTCGAGCACCTGCCAGATCGCCGGCGTTGCCTTGCAACCGTAACGCCGCAGGATGTTGAACCCGGATGCGCGCCCGCCAACGCCAGGCGAAGCGCCGGGATCACAGGGTCCCGAACCGATGTCGGCAATGCAATCGCCGGGCACATCGGAGATCGCCAGAACCCGCACCTCGGCAGGCGCTGCGGCACGCGCCAAGCCGCCGCCCTTGATCGCCGACAACTGCCTGCGGACGGTATTCATCTCGACAATGGTCGCCCCAACGGCCAGCAGTTCCCGGTTGACGACCTGAAAATCGTTCAGGCTCAGGCCCGGCAGCGGGCTTTCCATCAGCGCCGACGCGCCGCCCGACAACAGTACGATCAGGCGGTCATTCGCAGTCGCCGCTCTGGCCAACTCGACAATCCGTCGGCCGGCCACCAGGCCGGCCGCATCGATGACCGGGTGCCCGGCCTCCAGGACCTCGATCCCGACAATCGGATGATCGAGCCCGTGGCCGTAACGCGTAACGACTACCCCTTCGACCGCTGCGCCATACGCATTAACCAACGCATCGGCCATGCTCGCGGCGGCTTTGCCGGCACCCACGACCCGCGTTCGCCGGTCGTCCGGGGCAGGCAGAAAGGGTGGCAGACGTTCAGCCGGCTGAACCGCCGCAACCGCGGCGTCAAACAGTTGCCGCAGCAGGGCTTTCATGGCCGGCCGCCCGCTGCTCGAGTATGTCGACCGCGGGCAGGGTCTTGCCCTCCAGGAACTCGAGGAAAGCGCCGCCGCCGGTCGAAATGCAGGAAATACGATCTGTAACACCGTACTTGTCGAGTGCCGCCAGCGTATCACCACCCCCAGCAATGCTGAACGCGTCGCTTTGTGCAACCGCCCGGGCGACGCGCTCCGTACCGCTGCCGAACTGATCGATCTCGAACACGCCGACCGGACCATTCCATACGATCGTGCCGGCCGCCAGCAACATCTTGGTATAGCGCTCGGCCGTGCGCGGGCCGATGTCGAGGATCAACTCGTCGGGTTCGACGCTGCCCACCGAACGCACCTGTGACGGCGCCGACTCGCTGACCTCGCTCGCGACCACGATGTCTTCCGGCACGGGAATCTCGGCGCCGTCGTTTTCCGCCGCCGCCATCAGGCGCCGCGCCTCATCGATCAGGCCGGGCTCGTATAACGACTCGCCGACCTCGTGGCCCTGCGCCGCAATGAACGTGTTCGCGATGCCGCCGCCGACGATCAGCTGATCGACGTGCGCCGACAGTGAATGCAGTACCGTGAGTTTGGTCGATACCTTGGAGCCACCAACGATCGCAACGACCGGGCGGGCCGGGTTCTCCATGGCCTGACTCAGCGCCTCGAGTTCACCGACGAGCAGCGGCCCGGCACAGGCAATCGGCGCGAACCGCGCGACCCCGACCGTGCTGGCCTGAGCGCGATGCGCGGTGCCGAAGGCATCCATGACAAACACGTCGCACAGCCTGGCCATGCGCCGGGATAACGCTTCGTCGTTCTCTTTCTCCCCGATATTGAAGCGCACGTTCTCGCACAGTACGACCTGCCCCGGGCTGACGTCGATGCCGTCGAGCCAGTCCGTCTCGACCCGCACCGGCTGATCGAGCAGGCCGGCGAGATGATCGGCAACCGGCTGCAGCGAGAACTGCGCGTCGTATTCACCTTCGGCCGGGCGACCGAGGTGCGACAGCAGGATAACCGCGGCATTCCGTTCGAGCGCCAGGCGAATTGTCGGCAGCGTCGCGCGGATCCGCGTATCGCTGACCACCTTGCCATTTTTCAGCGGTACGTTCAGATCGAGGCGAATCATGACGCGCTGGTCGGCCAGCGCCTGGTCTGTCATACGTAGAACGTTCATCGAATACGTCTGCTCAAGCGTTGACGAGCGCCAGCGTCGTGTCGAGCATCCGGTTGGAGAAACCCCACTCGTTGTCGTACCACGAACAGACCTTGACGAGATTACCGCCCATGACTTTCGTCATCGTCGCATCGAAATTCGATGAGGACGGGTTATGGTTGTAGTCAACCGAAACCAGCGGACCATCGTTGTAGGTCAGCACGCTACCGAGCGCATCGGAGCCAGCCGCTGCCGCTTTCATGATCTCGTTGATCTCGTCGACGCTGGTGTCGCGCGCCGCCTCGAATGTCAGGTCGACGAGTGACACGTTGCTGGTCGGCACCCGCACCGAGAAACCATCGAGTTTGCCGTTCAATTCCGGCAGAACGAGGCCCACCGCGGCGGCGGCGCCGGTCTTGGTCGGAATCATTGAATGCGTAGCCGAACGCGCGCGGCGCAGATCCGTGTGGTAGACGTCGGTCAACACCTGATCATTGGTGTAGGCGTGAATCGTGTTCATGATGCCCTTTACCAGACCGATCTTGTCGTGCAGCGGCTTGATCAGCGGCGCGAGGCAATTGGTCGTGCACGAAGCATTCGAGATGACTGTATGTTCCGGCCTGAGCGTGTCCTCATTGACGCCATACACAATGGTCGCGTCGATGTCATTACCGGACGGCGCCGAGATTATGACTTTTTTCGCGCCGCCCGCAAGATGCGCCGAAGATTTGGTCTTGTTGGCGAAGAAACCCGTGCACTCCATGACGACATCCACGCCCAGATCGCCCCACGGCAGGTCGGCCGGATTCCTCTCGGCCAGTACCCGAATGCGGTCCCCGTTGACGACCATGTAGTCGCCGTCGACGACGACTTCGCCCGGAAACGGGCCGTGCGCGGTATCGTAGCGCGTCAGGTGAGCATTCGTCTCGGCGTCACCGAGATCGTTGACGGCCACGATACAAAGTTCGTCGGTGCGGTTCGCTTCGTAAATCGCCCGCAATATGTTTCGACCGATACGACCGTAACCATTAATCGCGATCTTGACTGACATTAGTCTTTCTCCACTAACTGCTTTGCTATTGCCGCGACGTTATCGGGCGTAAAACCAAAATGTTTGAACAGGTCGCCGGCCGGCGCCGATTTGCCGAATCGGTCGAGACCGACAATCGCGCCGGACAGCCCGACCAACCGGTACCAGAGCCCGGTACTGCCCGCCTCGATCGCGACCCGGTGCGTGAGTACGGCCGGCAGAACCGCTTCACGATACAACGCGTCCTGCTCCAGGAACAACTCCAGACACGGCATCGACACGACCCGCACGGAAAAACCATCTTCCGCCAGCTGGTCTGCCGCCGCAACCGCCAGGCCGACCTCGGAACCGGTCGCAATCAGTGCGATCGCCGGCGCCCCGGTGTTGGACCCCTCGGTAACGGACAATATGTAACCACCCCGACTGATGGCGGCGATCTGCGCAGGATCGCGCGTCTGAAACGGCAGGCTCTGGCGCGACAGGATCAGGCTCGTCGGCCCATCGGCGCGCTCGATCGCGTGCCGCCAGGCAACCGCGGTCTCGACTGTGTCGCACGGACGCCAGACCCGCATGTTCGGAATCAACCGCAGGCTCGACACGTGTTCGACGGCCTGGTGGGTCGGACCGTCCTCGCCGAGCCCGATCGAATCGTGCGTAAACACGTGAATCGTGCGAATCCTCATCAGCGCGGCCATGCGCAACGCGTTGCGTGAGTAATCCGAGAACGTCAGGAACGTGCCGGCGTACGGGAGCAAGCCACCGTGCAGCGCCATGCCGTTCATCATCGCCGCCATGCCGAACTCGCGAACCCCGTACCAGATGTAGTTGCCGTCGGCATTGGCCGCGCTGATCGGCGTCGAGCCGGCGTGATGTGTCAGGTTCGAACCGGTCAGGTCAGCGGAGCCGCCCAGCATCTCCGGCAGCGCGGGGGCAAACGCATTCAGCGCAATCAGTGAGGCCTTGCGCGTCGCAACCGTCTCGCCGGCCGCGGCGATGGCGGCGATGGCCCGGTCGGCAATCCCGGCCCAGTCACCGGGCAATTCGCTGGCCATGCGACGCGTGAACTCGGCGGCAAGTTCCGGGTATTTGGCCGTGTAGCCTGTCATGAGCTCTTGCCAGGCGGCCTGACGCTCCGCTCCGGCGCTCGCCACATTCCAGCCCTGGTAGACGCGCTCGGGAATCGAGAACGGCGGCTCTGACCAGCCGAGCGACTCGCGGGCGGCAGCAACTTCGGACTCACCGAGCGGCGCACCGTGCGTGGCCGCAGTACCCTGCTTGTTCGGGGCACCGAATCCGATCACGGTCCTGGCGCAAATCAGCGACGGCCGGTCGTCGCAGTCACGGGCCGCCTGCAGTGCTGCACCGATCGCCGCCGGGTCATGCCCATCGACGTCCGGTACGACATGCCAGCCATAGGCCCGAAAACGTTCGGGCGTATCGTCGGTAAACCAGCCCTGCACTTCGCCATCGATCGAGATGCCGTTGTCATCGTAGATGCAGATCAGCTTGCCGAGTTGCATGGTGCCCGCGAACGAACCCGCCTCGTGCGAGATACCCTCCATCAGACAGCCGTCGCCAAGGAATACATACGTCCAGTGGTCGACGATCGGAAAATCTGGCCGGTTGAACCGGGCGGCCAGTATTTTTTCGCCCAGCGCCATGCCGACCGCATTCGTAATGCCCTGGCCCAGCGGGCCGGTCGTCGTCTCGATGCCAAGCCCGGGCGCATATTCCGGGTGACCCGCGGTGGGTGAGCCGAGCTGGCGGAAGTTCCGGATATCCTCCATCGAGATCGGGTATCCGGACAGGTGCAGCAGCCCGTACAGCAACATCGAGCCGTGCCCGTTCGACAGCACGAACCGGTCACGGTCAGGCCAGCCCGGATCGGCCGGATTGTGGCGCAGAAAATCGTTCCAGAGGACCTCGGCGATATCGGCCATGCCCATCGGCGCGCCCGGGTGCCCGGAGTTAGCCCGCTGCACGGCATCCATTGCCAATACACGCAAGGCATTGGCCAATTCCTGACGACCCGGCCGGGGGACAGCTGTTGTTGGATTTGTTGCCATCATTTCAGAGTGTTGTGAACAGGGCGCGCATTGTCGCGTACTCCCCGTTGGCTGGCAATACGCGCCGAGCGGGGCACAGTGAATATTTCCGTGCAAGGGCACTCCCAAGGCCGGGCCCCGGTATAATGGCGCGTTTCGCGATATACCACAGGCACCAACCGCATGGGCACCAGGAAACTGTTTACGTCCGAATCCGTCTCAGAGGGCCATCCGGACAAGATGGCCGACCAGATCTCCGACGCGATCGTCGATGCGCTCCTCGCGGAAGACCCGAAGTCGCGGATCGCCGCGGAAACGATGATCAAGACCGGCTTCGTGGTCTTGGCCGGTGAAATCAAGACCAATGCAAAGATCGATTTCGAGGCACTGGTCCGCGGGGTCATCTGTGATATCGGCTACGACGACTCGGACAAAGGTTTCGACGGCAAGACCTGCGGCATCCTGAACGCGCTCGGCAAACAATCCGGCGACATCAATAGGGGTGTCGACCGTACCGACGAGAAACATCAGGGCGCGGGCGACCAGGGCATGATGTTCGGCTATGCCTCGAACGAGACCGACGTGCTGATGCCCGCACCGATCACGTTCTCACACCGGCTCGTCGCACAGCAGGCCAAGGTCCGCAAAGACGGCACGCTGGCATGGCTGCTACCGGACGCAAAGAGTCAACTGACGTTCATCTACGAGAACGACAAGCCCGTCGGCATCGATGCGATCGTCCTGTCGACGCAACATACGCGCGACGTCTCGAACAAAGACATCCGCGCCGGCGTGCTGGAGCACATTATCAAACCGGTAATCCCGGCCGAATGGCTCGCCGCCGTAGCCGACGACAAGATTCACATCAACCCGACCGGCCGCTTTGAGACCGGTGGCCCCGAGGGTGACTGCGGCCTGACCGGGCGCAAGATCATCGTTGACACTTACGGCGGCATGGCCCGTCACGGTGGCGGCGCATTCTCCGGCAAGGACCCGTCCAAGGTCGATCGCTCGGCGGCCTATATGACCCGTTACGTCGCGAAGAACCTCGTCGCGGCAGGTCTTGCCGAACGCTGCGAAGTCCAGGTTTCCTACGCGATCGGCGTCGCCGAACCGACCTCGATCTCGGTCGACACGTTCGGCACCAGCACGATACCGGAAAGCGAAATCACGGCTCTGATCCTCGAACACTTCGATTTGACGCCTTACGGCATCAAGGAAACGCTGCAACTCGAACGCCCGATCTATCGCGCTACCGCGGCCTACGGCCATTTCGGGCGCGCGGAGTTCAGCTGGGAGGCCATCGACAAGGCAGAAGCCCTGCGCTGTGCCGCCGCAGCCTGATCGGTCGGCGCGCAGCCGGCGCTCATCACCACATCATTTTTTTGGGAGCTTATCCATGAGCACAACAGCAGCTGAAGCTGTAACCGACGACTATCACGTCGCTGATATGTCCCTGGCCGACTGGGGCCGCCGCGAGATTGCGATCGCCGAGACCGAAATGCCCGGTCTGATGGCGATCCGCACTGAATTCGCGGCCACGCAGCCGTTGAAGGGTGCGCGGATCGCAGGCTCGCTGCACATGACCATCCAGACCGCCGTGCTGATCGAGGCCCTCGTGGCCCTCGGCGCCGAAGTCCGCTGGGCGTCCTGCAACATCTTCTCGACGCAGGACCACGCAGCCGCCGCGATCGCGGCCACCGGCGTGCCGGTATTTGCCTTCAAGGGCGAATCGCTGGACGAGTACTGGGAGTTCACCCACCGCATCTTCGACTGGGGCGACGGTGGCTATCCGGATCGCATCCTCGACGACGGCGGCGATGCGACACTGCTCGCGATCCTCGGCACGAAGGCCGAGCAGGATGTGTCCGTCCTCGACAATCCGTCCAGCGAGGAAGAGATTGCACTGTTCGCCGCGATCCGCAAACGCCTTGCTAGCAACCCTGGCTGGTACTCGAAGCTCAAAGATGCGATCGGCGGCGTAACGGAGGAGACGACGACCGGCGTCAACCGCCTCTACCAGATGCAACGCGATGGAGAACTGCCGTTCCCGGCGATCAACGTCAATGACTCGGTCACGAAGTCCAAGTTCGACAACTTGTACGGCTGCCGCGAGTCGCTGGTCGATGGCATCAAGCGTGCGACGGACGTCATGATCGCGGGCAAGATTGCGGTCGTCTGCGGTTACGGAGACGTCGGCAAGGGCTGCGCGCAATCCTTGCGCGGCCTCGGCGCGACCGTCTGGGTCACCGAGATCGATCCGATCTGTGCGCTGCAGGCAACCATGGAAGGCTACCGGGTGGTCAGGATGGACGACGTCGCCGACCAGGCGAACATCTTCGTCACGGCGACCGGCAACTACCATGTCATCACCCGCGAGCACATGCAGAAGATGAAAGATCAGACCATCGTCTGCAATATCGGCCACTTCGATAACGAGATCGACGTTGCCAGCCTGTCAGACTATCAATGGGAAGAGATCAAGCCACAGGTAGACCACATCATTTTCCCAGACGGCAAGCGCATCATTCTGCTGGCCGGCGGACGCCTCGTGAACCTCGGCTGCGCCACGGGCCACCCCAGCTTCGTGATGTCGAACTCGTTCACGAACCAGGTTCTGGCCCAGATCGAACTCTGGCAGCACACCGACAAGTACGACAACGAGGTCTATGTCCTGCCCAAGCACCTGGATGAGAAAGTCGCCCACCTGCATCTCGAAAAGCTCGGTGCGAAACTGACCACGCTCTCGCGGTACCAGGCCGATTACATCGACGTCAAGGTCGAGGGTCCCTACAAAGCGGATCGATATCGATACTGATAAAAGGCACACGCCGGAATCGCGGCTGAAGCCGCTCCCACAGAACCTGTGGGTGTTGTGGGAGCGGCTTCAGCCGCGATTCCGGCGTGTGTGCGACGCAGTTACGGGTTTTGGGGTGGGATTGGGCTATAGTCCGACCTCGTCCGATCGACTCGGGTGACCACCGTGATTTCGGCCACGTCTTCATTTCGATTGCTGCATCTGACTGACCCGCATCTGCACGCACATGCGGACGCTCGCATGCGCGGCATAAACACGTTCGATACATTCCGGGCCGTCATCAAATGCGCCATGTCGAACCCGACACCGCCGGACGCCATCCTGGCCACGGGCGACCTCGTTCAGGACGAGACGCGCGCCGGCTACGAACGTTTTCGCGACGAGCTGAAGCCTTATGGCCTGCCTGTCTACTGTATTCCGGGCAACCACGATGCACCCGACCTGATGGCGAAGATACTCAACGAACCGCCATTCAAGGTCGGCGGTGTGATCGAACAAGGCGCCTGGGCACTGGTGCTGCTCGACACGCACTGCCCCGGCGACGACGGTGGCAGGCTATGCGCGTCCGAGTTGCAGCGGCTCGAAGATGCCCTGGACGGGTACCGCGCAAAACACGTCCTGATCGCCCTGCATCATCACCCGATCCGGATGGGCAGTCGCTGGCTCGACGGGGTTGCCCTGCGTAATGCCGATGACTTTCTCGACATCGTCGACCGGCACCCGCAGGTCCGCGGCATCATCTGGGGGCATGTGCACCAGGCATCCGACCGACGCCGGAATGACGTACGTCTGATGAGCACCCCATCGACCTGCTTGCAATTTCTGCCCAACAGCGATGACTTCGCGGTTGACAGCCGCACGCCCGGCTTTCGCTGGCTGAATCTGCGTAATAATGGTGCAATCGAGACTGAAGTGTTCTGGCTGGAGTAACAGATGAATCGTTTACGCATCCTGCTCGCCACGATATGGCTGTGCCTGGCGGTTACGGGCCACGCGCTGCCGCTGTGGGAACTGGAAGGCACGCACAATCGCATCGTCATTCTCGGCTCGGTGCACTTCCTACGCGCGGAAGATGCCCCGCTCCCCGAAGCCATCGCGCGCGTCTACGCAGATGCCGACGTGATCGTGTTCGAAGTCGACCTGGGCCGGCTCGACCCACTCGAGATACAGAGCGTACTCGCGCGACTGGCACTCGATGCTGAAGGCCGCGATCTCGAGGACATCCTGGGCCATCAGGACTATCGAACCGCGGCGCAACTCGCAGCGGGTGTGGATATCGACCTGAATACCCTGCGGCCGTACGAGCCCTGGTACGCGGCCCTGCAGATCACCCAGCTACGACTGCTGCAGCTCGGGTTCGACGGCAGCTTCGGTGTCGAGACGCAAATGACACTCAAAGCCGTCGCTGACGGCAAGCCGATCGTCGGGTTGGAAAGCCTCGAGGAACAATTCGGCGCGCTGGACTCACTGCCGGCAACTGCGCAACGCGTGTTTCTGATGCAAACGCTGGAGGACGCCGGCACCATCAGTGAGGAGCTCGATACCATCGTCGCGGCCTGGAAGGCTGGCGACATGGCAACGCTGGAGCAAACACTGATGGCCGGGCTGGAGGATCAGCAGGCCTTGCGCGAAAGCGTCCTCGTGCAACGCAACCGAAACTGGACCAGGCAGATCATCGAGTTCACGAAACAATCGCGGGATTATCTGATTATTGTCGGCGCACTACACCTGGTGGGTGAAGACAGCGTTATCCGGATGCTCGAAGAGGCTGGTATTTCATCCCGGCGGATTCACTAAACGGGCCACCGACACCCGCACTTTAAAACTCGGCCATCTCGAAATCTTCACGGCCGGCGCCACAATCCGGGCAACGCCACGACAGCGGGATATCGTCCCAGTGCGTACCGGGCGAAATACCCGCGTCGGGCATGCCAAGCTGCTCATCGTAGATAAAGCCGCAAATCAGGCACATGTATTTCTTGAATTCGGGTGCTTCGCTCATGGGTTGATGACACGAAAACGCTCGCTGCCCACGGCGGTGATGCCGAGTATGCGGTCACTGCCCTGATACCAGTCAAGAATCATGCGCTGCCGATACCCGCCGCGTCAATCTGAATGCGGGGCGGCTCTCCGCCCGAATCGCCGTTCGAGCGCCGCTTCGAGCCGAACCTGGATATTCTCGAAGCCACCGTTACTCATCACGACGAGTCGGTCACCGGGTTCGACATAGCCGCTTGCGGCCTCGACAATCGTCGCCGTATCGTCACAGACCTGCACCGAAGACAACGCCTGAACCGCAGCGGCCAGATCCCAGTCCAGTCCGGCCGGCCGGTAAACCCAGACCCGATCTGCCGCCGACAACGCAGCGGCGAGCGTGTCTTTGTGCACGCCGAGCTTCATCGTGTTCGAACGCAGCTCCAGCACGATGGCGAGCCTGCCCTCCGGCATCTCGCGCCGCAGGCCGCCGATCGTGCGGCTGATCGCCGTCGGATGATGCGCAAAGTCGTCGTAGACCCGAACCCCACCGAACTCGCCGCGCTGCTCCAGTCGGCGCTTAACCCCGCCGAACCCGGCAATCGCCGATAGCGCCGCATCATTCGACACCCCGACTGCCCGCGCGGCCAGCAGCGCGGCGACCGCATTCTCGGCGTTGTAGTCACCACTCATGCCCCAACTGACGGCACCCTGCGATACCCCCTGCTCGAATAACCGAAATTCCCCGCTTGCCGACGCGGTGCCGGTCCAGTCGGCGCCGGCCGCAGGCTCGCTGGCAAACGTATCGACCGGCGTCCAGCAACCGCGCTCGAGCACGGCCTGAATATTTGCATCACCCGCGGGCACGACCAGGCGGCCGTTCGCCGGCAAGCTACGCACGAGTTGGTGAAACTGGTTCTGGATAGCCGCGAGGTCGGGATAGATATCCGCGTGATCGAACTCCAGGTTCGTGATGATCTGGATCTCGGGCCGGTAGTGCAGAAACTTCGCCTGTTTGTCGAAAAACGCCGTGTCGTATTCATCGGCCTCGATGACGAACACCGACCCGCGGCCCAGCCTGGCCGACGTGTCGAAGTCGCGCGGGACGCCGCCGATCAGGAAGCCGGGATTCAGGCCGGCGGATTCAAGTATGTGCGCCAGCAGGCTGGTCGTGGTCGTCTTGCCGTGGGTGCCCGCCACCGCGATGACCCGCCGGGAACGCAGCACCTCCCGTGCGAGCCACTCGGGCCCGGATGCATAGGGTATGCGCCGGTTCAGAGTCTCCTCGACGACCGGCATGCCGCGCGTCAGGGCGTTACCGATGACGACGATATCGGGCGCAAGATCGAGTTGCCCGGCCGCGTAGCCTTCGATCACATCGATACCGAGTGCCACCAGCTGATCGCTCATCGGCGGGTAAACCCCTTGATCGGAACCGGTCACACGGTGTCCGGCGGCACGAGCAAGCGACGCGATGCCGGCCATAAACGTGCCGCAGATACCGAGAATATGAATATGCATAAGGTCTTTCGGGACAGCGATCAAGGCTGCAGATAGCCCTCGGTTACTCGATGAATGGCGCCGGCATCATCTCCAGCCACATTGTCACCTGGAGCAGGAACAAAGCGATCGCGGCCAGCAAGCCGATGAGGTAAGGCCGTGACAGCGCGCGAGACAGAATATGCCCGTCGATCGACAGTGACCAGAGCACGATTGCGAACAGAAAAATGCCCGGCAACGAGGTACTCGGCTCCATGCCCCTGGTTGCCACGTTCCAGAAACTGAGGGGGAACGAAATAAAGTTCAGCAGGGCACTCGTGCCCACGAGCGCGATCAGCGTCTGCCGGTATCGCGAACGGAAACCGGTCAACCGCAGCAGCAGCCACACAGAGCTGAACAAAATGCCGACACTGACCGCGGTCGCCTTGAACAGCAGCCCGGGCGAGCCATAGCGGCCATAATCGAGCCAGGCCAGCGGCAACTGCAGCAGGAGATAGGCCGCGAACGAGACCCCGAGCAGAAAACCGGAGTCGGGCAGATCCTCAGGCCCGCGTTTGCGTAACGCGATATTAATGAGCACCTGAACGTAAGCAAGCATTAGAATAAGCGAAAATTCGCAGGAAAACCCGGCAACAGCGTATCAGCAAACCAACGGACTGCCCTCCCGCATTGAACCTGTGCCGGACGGCTGCCGCCAACCGGGCAGTCTGCTAGCAACCCCACGAAGTCAGCACCATTCGTATTGCAGCAACCAATGAGCATGTACACATGATCGACAGTCAACCACAACTCGATGAATTGTGCGACCGCCTGGCGTCGATGTCGGCCGATGCGATCGCGTGCGACACGGAGTTCGTGCGGACACAGACTTACCGGCCGCACCTGTGTGTCGTGCAGCTGTGCATCGATGAGGTGCAATCGGGCATCGACCTGCTGGCCGGGCTCGATACGTCGCGCCTGATCGAGCAGCTCATGACCGGCCCGCAGACCAAAATCTTCCATGCGGCCAAGCAGGATTTCGAGGCGTTCTACTGTGTCTACGGTCGCCTGCCCAACCGCATATTCGACACGCAGATTGCGGCGGGCCTGCTCGGCTTCCAGCCGCAGATCGGCTACGCATCGCTCGTCAAGGAGTTGTTCGGCATCGACTTGCCGAAGGATCAGACCCGCACGGACTGGTCGAAGCGGCCGCTGACCGACGCACAAATCAAGTACGCGCTGGACGACGTGGCACATCTGAATGAGGTGTTCGCGATCCTCGGCGATCGTCTGGAAGCTGCCGGGCGTACCGAGTGGGTACGGCAGGACTGCGCGTCGCTGCTCGATACCTCGTTGTACTTCATAGCGGCCGACGATGCCTGGCGGCGCCTGCCCGGCATTCCCCGTCTTCCCGTGCAGATTCAGGCACGAGCGCGATCACTGGCCGGCTGGCGCGAGGATCGCGCGCGCGAATTTGACCGACCGCGACAATGGATTCTGTCGGACAAGGCGCTGCTCGCCATCGCGTATGCAGACCCGGTGGCGCCGGGCGAGTTACGCGGGCTCGAAGACCTTTCCCGGTCGGTGATTCGCAAGCGCGGGCAGGAACTGTGCGCGCTGCTGCAGGCGACCAATGCCGACCTTGCGGCCGGCCGGCTGGAGCTGCGCCAGGCACCCGTGCCAGCCCCACCGGACAAGAAACTCGTGAAACACCTGTCCGGCATCGTGCGCAGTACGGCGGATGAACTCGGCATGGCGCCGGAGATTCTTGCCACCCGCAAAGATGTAGCGGGAATCCTGAATGGCTGTGATGCGGTCCGCGCACTCAGCGGCTGGCGACGTGGAGTAATCGGCGAAGCCTTGTTGACGGCGGCCAGCTGACAGGAACGGCTGCCTGCCGATCATCGTAGCGGCTTCAGCCGCGATTCCCTGCTATACACCCAGCGCCGTCTTCAGACGCGCATAGATGTCGCCCATCTCGCCTTCGCCGGCAACCGTGCGCAACAGGCCGGACTCCCGGTAATAGTCGATCAGCGGTTCGGTCTGCTCGCGATACACGGCCAGGCGATTGCCGATCGTCGCTTCATTATCGTCCGCCCGCTGCACCAGCTCGCCACCGGCCGCAAGGCACTCGTCGATCTCCGACTGTGGAGAAAAATGGATGTTCAGCAGCTTCCCGGTCTTCGAGCACGTCCGTCGACCCGTCAGGCGCTTCATCAGTACATCGAGGTCGACATCGAGCAACACGACCGCTTCGAGCTCCTTGCCAAGCTCGGCGAGCACCTCGTGCAGCGAATTCGCCTGTGCGAGGTTGCGCGGGAAACCATCCAGAATAAAACCGCTTGCCGTGTCGGGCTGCCGGAGCCGCTCGCGAATCATGCCGAGCACGATCTCGTCGGACACGAGCTCGCCGGCATCCATGGCCGCTTTGGCCCGCCGGCCGAGCTCCGTGCCGGCAGCAACGGCAGCACGCAAGAGGTCGCCGGTCGAAACCTGGACCATTGAATATTCCGCCATCAGGCGCTGGGCCTGCGTACCTTTGCCGGATCCCGGCGCACCAAGAAATACGATCCTCATGGTCGGCGTAACGTACGCACTCGCCGCGGGCGCGTCAATCGGGTGCCGGTGTCAAGTATTGCCCACCGAAGGTTGATGATTGGGCGATCTATGGCAATACTTAAATACTTAACACCGGCACCCGCCGACACCTGGGAGTCCAAATGTCAAAGAAGAACGCTTTTTACGCACAGTCCGGCGGCGTCACCGCCGTCATCAACGCGAGCGCCTGCGGCGTCATCCAGACGGCACGCAAGCACCGCGACCGGATCGGCAAGCTGTACGCCGGACGGAACGGCATCATCGGCGCACTACTGGAAGACATGATCGACACGAGCAAGGAGAGTGCGGCCACGATCGCGGCGCTCCGGCATACACCCGGCGGCGCGTTTGGATCGGCCCGCTACAAGCTCAAAGGGCTTGAAGAGAACCGCGCAGAGTATGAACGGCTGATCGAGGTCTTTCGCGCGCACAACATCGGCTATTTCTTTTATAACGGCGGTGGTGACTCGGCAGACACTTGCTACAAAGTGTCGCAGCTCTCTCGCAAGTTAAAGTTCCCCGTACAAGCCATACACGTGCCAAAGACGGTCGACAATGACCTGCCGATCACCGACACTTGCCCGGGCTTCGGCTCGGTGGCAAAGTACGTCGCCGTCAGCACCCGGGAAGCCGGGCTTGATGTCGCCTCGATGGCCGAAACCTCGACGAAGGTTTTCATCCTCGAGGTCATGGGCCGTCACGCGGGCTGGATCGCCGCGGCGGGCGGACTGGCCGGGCAAACCCGCGCGGAGGCACCGCACATAATCCTGTTCCCGGAAATTCCGTTCGAGAAACGGGCCTTTTTGCGCCGCGTCAAAGAATGCGTCACCGCGTACGGCTACTGCGTCGTCGTCGTCAGCGAGGGCGCAGCCTACAAGAACGGACGCTTCCTGGCCGATACCGGCACGGTCGATGCATTCGGGCACAAGCAACTCGGCGGCGTCGCCGCGACGGTGGCCCGCCTCGTCAGGGACGCGCACGGCTACAAGTACCACTATGCAATCGCTGACTACCTGCAGCGCTCCGCCCGCCACATCGCCTCGAAGACCGATGTCGACCAGGCCTACGCGGTCGGCAAAGCCGCCGTCGAGATGGCCCTGCAAGGCGAAAATGCCGTCATGCCGACGATCGTCCGGCACGCCGACAAACCCTATCGCTGGACGATCGGCATGGCGCCGCTGAGCCGGGTCGCAAACCGCGAGAAGATGATGCCGCGGCGATTTATCACGCCAGACGGCTTCGGCATCACGGCTGCCTGCCGCCGGTATCTTGCGCCTTTGATCCGGGGCGAGGACTATCCACCCTACCGGGATGGGCTGCCGAAATATGTCAAGCTGAAAGGCATTGCTGTAGCTAAAAAGCTGGGTACCCGATTCGTGCTATGATCGCGCGCTGATTTGGGGCCGGAATGGCCCCGATTGGGCGTTTCCGGGAAGTTTCGCGGAACGCGCGGACAACTCGAAATGATCGGCCTTTCTGACGGCCCGGTCTGTTTTTTTATCTCTCGGGAGGAATACCCATGTCCAGTGACCTGGCATTAATGCTTAGCGTCTGTGCGGGCGTCATCGCCCTGATCTACGGAGCGATCTCCACCAAATGGATTCTCGCCCAACCCGCCGGCAACGAACGCATGCAGGAAATCGCGGGCGCAATTCAGGAAGGCGCCAACGCGTATCTGAACCGCCAGTACAAAGCGATCGGCCTCGTCGGCACAGTGCTGACCGTCGTACTGTGGTGGGCTCTCGGCGCGCCTACCGCGATCGGCTTCCTGATCGGCGCGGTCTTTTCGGGTGCCACCGGTTTCATTGGCATGAATGTCAGTGTGCGGGCCAACGTCCGCACGGCGCAGGCCGCGCATGAAGGCATCGGCAAGGCGCTCGACGTGGCCTTTCGCGGCGGCGCCATCACCGGCATGCTGGTCGTCGGTCTCGGCCTGATCGGGATTGCCGGCTATTACTGGATACTCACGGCCAATGGAGTTTCCACACAGGAGACGTTGCATGCGCTCATCGGCCTCGCATTCGGCGGCTCGCTGATCTCCATCTTTGCGCGACTCGGCGGCGGCATCTTCACCAAGGGCGCCGACGTCGGCGCCGACCTGGTCGGCAAGGTCGAGGCCGGTATCCCGGAAGACGACCCGCGCAATCCGGGTGTGATTGCCGACAACGTCGGCGACAACGTCGGCGACTGCGCCGGCATGGCGGCCGACCTGTTCGAGACCTACGGCGTGACCCTGATCGCGACCATGCTGCTCGGCAGCCTGCTGCTGGAAGGCACCGACGCCGGCGTACTCTACCCGCTGGTACTGGGCGCCATCTCGATCGTGGCCTCGATCGTCGGCACGTTCTTCGTCAAGACCAAAGAGGGCGGCTCGATCATGGGCGCGCTGTACAAGGGCGTGATCATCTCCGGCGGCATCGCTGCGATCGCCTTCTACCCCATTACGATGACCATGATGAGCGGCATCGAAGAGTACTGGGCGATGGGCGAAGAGTACTCTGCCATGGGCATCTACCTGTCCGCCCTGATCGGCCTCGTACTCACCGCCTTCATGGTCTGGATCACCGAGTATTACACCAGTACCAACTACGCCCCGGTGCAGAAAATCGCACAGGCATCGATCATGGGTGACGCCACCAACATCATCGCCGGCATCGGCGTGTCGATGAAGGCCACGGCCGCACCGGTCATCGCGATCTGCATCGCGATCTGGGGTGCTCAGGAACTGGCCGGCCTGTACGGCATCGCGATCGCCGCGACGGCCATGCTGTCGATGACCGGCATGATCGTCGCACTCGATGCCTTCGGCCCGATCACCGACAACGCCGGCGGCATCGCCGAAATGGCGGGGCTCGACGAGAAGATCCGTAACATCACCGACCCGCTGGATGCGGTCGGCAATACCACGAAGGCCGTCACCAAGGGCTACGCCATCGCGTCGGCGGCCCTTGCGGCGCTCGTGCTGTTC
The DNA here is from genome assembly GCA_004357495.1 of Gammaproteobacteria bacterium. Taxonomy (GTDB): domain Bacteria; phylum Pseudomonadota; class Gammaproteobacteria; order Steroidobacterales; genus SMWD01. Next base: position 791 of record SMWD01000107.1, on the reverse strand, counting down.
GCCGACTACACGCACAACCTCGAGCAGCTGGGCAAACTCCAGGAGTTCAGCCTGAGCGACCCGGCGGTCATCATCGGCCTGTTCATCGGCGGCATGATCCCTTACCTGTTCGCCGCTATGGCGATGGAAGCCGTCGGCCGGGCGGCCGGCGCAGTCGTCGAGGAAGTGCGTCGTCAGTTCCGCGAGATCAAGGGCCTCATGGAAGGCACGGCCAAGCCGGATTATTCCCGTTGCGTCGACCTGCTGACCAAATCCGCAATTCGCGAAATGATCCTCCCGTCGCTGTTGCCGGTGCTCTCGCCCGTCGTACTCGTCGTCGTCGCTAATGTCGCCTTCGGTGAAGGCGGCGGTATCAGGGCGCTGGGCGGCATGCTGATCGGTACGATCATCACCGGCCTGTTCATCGCGATCTCGATGACCGTCGGCGGCGGCGCGTGGGACAACGCGAAGAAGTACATCGAAGACGGCAACTGCGGCGGCAAGGGCACCGCTGCCCACAAGGCCGCGATCACGGGCGACACGGTCGGCGATCCCTACAAGGATACCGCGGGCCCCGCGATCAACCCGCTGATCAAGATCATCAACATCGTGGCGTTGCTGATGGTGCCGCTGCTGTAATCTGACCTGACCGGATCTGGCGTTGCGCACCTCTTGTGTGGGAGCGGCTGGTGTGGGGCCGCTCCTAGAACAGCCGATGGCATACCCCTACAACTTCTCCGGCGCCTGCACGTAGTACCCCTGTACGAAGTCGACGCCGACCTCGCGGAGCACATCGAAGTCCTCCTGTCCTT
>SMWD01000106.1 GCA_004357495.1 Gammaproteobacteria bacterium | reverse complement strand
TCCTGGCCGGCAAATTGCCGCAGGGCTGGCAGTATGACTTCGACGTAGCCAGCATCATGGCCGCGCCATATGCCCAGATCGATGTGCCGATCAATGCGGACTGGACGGTTCAGGCCGGCATCCGCGTCGAGTATCTGCGCTACGACTATGACAACAATATGCTCGACGGCAACACGCGGGATGACGGCGTACCGTGTCCTGCCGGTTGTCGTTACAGCCGCCCGGCTGACCGAACGGATGATTTCTGGAACGTCGCACCGAACCTCGGCATCTCCTACCGGATCAACCCGGAAACTACCTGGTTCGCGACCCTGGCACGCGGCTTTCGAGCCCCGCAGGCAACCGAGTTATACCGGCTGCAGGAAGGTCAGCAGGTCGCGGACCTGGACACCGTCACGATCGACAGCTTCGAGACCGGGGTGCATTGGCAGGCGGGAACCTACCGGGTCGAGGCCACCGGTTTTGCAATGGTCAAGCGCGACTATATCTTCCAGGACACCGACCGCAATAACATCAGCAATGGCAAGACCCGGCACCTGGGACTGGAGATCCAGGCGGACGCACGCTACGCGTCCGGCGCATATGCGGGTCTGGCAGCGACCTGGGCACGACATACCTATGCGTTCGACCAGGCCGCGCGCGGCGAGACGATTGTCGACGGCAACGACGTCGACACGGCGCCACGCACGCTGGCAAGCCTCCGGCTCGGCTGGGAACAGGCCTGGGGTCTGCTCGAACTCGAGGGCATTCACCTGGGCTCGTATTACCTGGACGCCGCCAACTTGCACCGGTACGACGGCCATAACCTGCTGAATGCACGGGCTGTCTGGCGGGTTTCGGATGCCTGGTCGGTCACCGGCCGGGTCAACAATATCACCGACGACCTGTACGCCGACCGCGCCGATTTCGCGTTCGGCGACTACCGCTACTTCCCGGGCCGCACGCGCGAGTTTTTCGTGGAAGTGGCCTACCGGACGTTTTAACCCGGTTAACTCCGGGCATTAATACTCATTGTCCCGGAGCCGCAAACCCCAGATAATACCGGGCCACCGAATCAACGCCCGACGCAGGACAGCCCCATCCCGGGCTGAGCAGCGCATGGCTTGAGGAGAACCAGGAATATGTCAGAACCCCGGATTACGGCGCCCGAGGGCGGCGCGAAAATCACCATCGCCGACGGCAAGCTGCAGGTGCCGAATAACCCGATCATCCCGTTCATAGAGGGTGACGGCATCGGCCCGGACATCTGGGCTGCGGCGGTCCGCGTGCTGGATGCGGCGGTTGACAAGGCCTACGGGGGCACGAAGAAAATTCACTGGGTGGAGGTCTACGCCGGCCAGAAGCCGTTCGACAAATGGGGTTCGTGGCTGCCCGATTCCACCCTCGCGGCCTGCCGGGAATATCTCGTCTCGATCAAGGGCCCGCTGACCACGCCGATCGGCGGCGGCATCCGGTCATTGAACGTCGCATTACGCCAGAAGCTGGACCTGTACGTCTGCCAGCGCCCGGTTCGCTGGTTCGAAGGCGTACCGTCACCGGTCAAGCAACCGGGCAACATCGACATGGTCATCTTCCGCGAGAACACGGAAGACATCTACGCGGGCATCGAGTTCGAGCAAGGCTCGGAGGCGGCCGCAAAGTTTATGCGGCTATTCAAGGAAAGCTTCCCGGATGAGTTCGTCAAGATTCGCTTCCCCGAATCGAGCGGCATCGGCTTCAAACTGATCTCGCGAGAGGGTACCGAGCGCCTGATGCGCAGCGCGATCGAATACGCAATCACCAACCGCCGCAAGAGCGTGACGATTGTCCACAAGGGCAACATCATGAAGTTCACGGAGGGCGCGTTCCGTGACTGGGGCTACGCGCTGGCCGAACGCGAGTTCGGCGACCAGACCTATACGTGGCCCCGGTGGGAACGCACGAAGGCCGACCAGGGCGAGGAAGCTGCGAACGCCGAGCAAACTGCCGCACTGGCTGCCGGCAAAATCCTGATCAAGGATGCGATCGCCGACATCACGCTGCAGCAGATTCTGACCCGCCCGAAAGAATTCGACATCATCGCGACGATGAACCTGAACGGCGACTATTTGTCCGATGCGCTGGCCGCCCAGGTCGGCGGCATCGGCATCGCGCCGGGCGCAAACATCAACTACACCAATGGCCTCGCGATTTTCGAGGCGACCCACGGCACGGCACCGAAGTACGCAGGCCAGGACAAGGTCAACCCGGGCTCGATCATTCTGTCCGGCGAGATGATGCTTCGCTACATGGGCTGGGCCGAAGCCGCCGACCTGATCATCGCGGCCATCAACGTGACAATCGGCAAGAAGACGGTCACCTACGATTTCGCACGCATGATGGACGGCGCGACGCAGGTCAAGTGCTCGGAGTTCGGGACGCTGCTGATCGAGAACATGTGAACGCCGAAACACTGCAAACACGGAAAAGGGGCCGGGAGAAGCTTGCGCGAGAGCGATCCCGCTCCGGCCTACGGTCGCATTCGGTCGATTTCCCGTAAATAGCGCCGCTCTTCCTCGTCGGCGCGTGCCTGACTCCAGCCCTGGTGCCGGCGCGCGATTGCCACGGCCCGCGGCAGTGCCGCCCGGCCCTGGTCGGATGACAAGCCGATCATCGTCCGGCGCAGCAAGACATCCGCAATCGTCGTCGGCATCTCGTGCTCGTAAGCGAAGACGATCTCGGCTGCGATTGCGTGGCTGTGCGGGCAGATCTCAGCGCCAAGTTCCGGATCGTCATCGACGAGAGCCTTGATCAGTTCCGCGCGGCAACCGTAAACGTTTAGCAAATGTTCACGCGATTCCGGATGCAATGCAGCGCAGGAATCGAGTACGTCCACGGTGGTTGCATACTCGCCGTCTGCGCCCGGCAGCGGGTCGCTCGCGGTCCGGCACTTCGCTCCGCGGAGCTTGATTCGCCGGGCTACGCGATCCGTGACTTCCTCGGCCAGGTGCCGGTAAGTCGTCAGCTTGCCACCAATCACCGAGTACAGACCCTTCGCGATGTGGCGATGATGCTTGATGATATGTCGACGCGTGATATCGCCTTCCGTCCCGCGGGTCTTCTTCGGCAACGGGCGAACCCCGGTGTAACAATAATAAATGCTGGTCCGATCGAGACCGGCATTCGGGTAGACACGATTGGTCTCATCGAGCAGGTAAGTAATCTCATCGGCATCGGCCTGGACCGTGCCGGGGTTCCCGCTGTAGCGGATATCCGTCGTGCCGATCAGCAGCATGCCGTTCCACGGTATGATGAAGAACGGCCTGCCATCCGACTCGGCCTCGAGGTAACAGGCAACCTTTGGCTGACCCGGGAATCCGGGCACGATAATGTGCGTACCCTTCGTGCCGCCCATGAGCTTGCGCGGCGGCGTGCCGAGTTTTTCGAGCACACGGTCAACCCACGGCCCCGCGGCGTTGACGACGACTTTCGCCGTCAGATCATGCTGGCGATCGGAACGCAGGTCGGTATAACGTACGCCGGTCACGCGCCGACCCGCAGTCAGCACCCGGTCAACGCGGCTGTACGTAAGTATTTGCGCGCCGGCCGCGCGCGCCGCAAGGATGTTCTCCACGACCAGTCGCTCGGCATAGACGACCTGCGCATCGTGGTAGCTCGCCGCGCCCTGCAAACCTTCCGGTTTCAGGAAAGGCAGTGTCTCCAATGCCTCGGCCGCAGTCAGCATCTCATGACGAGGAAAAGACTTGCGCATGGACAGCAGGTCGTACAACCACATGCCGAGAGTGATAATCAGGCGGCCACGCCGCGCACCCCGGTAAATCGGAATCACCAGTTGCAGCCGCCGGACGAGATGCGGGGCAATGCGCAGCAGCGTCTCGCGCTCACGCAGGGATTCGTAGACGAGCCCAAGCTCGGCGTGCTCGAGATAACGCAGTCCGCCGTGAATCAGGCGGCTCGACCAGCGTGTCGTGCCGTTGCAGATATCGCCCTGCTCCAGCAGGCAGGTGCGGATACCCCGGTCGGCCGCATCACGCGCGATGCCGGCGCCGTTGATGCCGCCGCCGATGACGATCAGATCGAACGCAATATCGGGGCCAGGCTTCAATTTTCAGGGTCGCGTCTGACCGGTGCCGTGTACCAGATACTTGTAACTCGTCAGTTGCTCCGCGCCGACCGGGCCACGAGCATGGATGCGGCCGGTCGCGATGCCGATCTCGGCACCCATGCCGAACTCGCCGCCGTCGGCAAACTGGGTGGATGCATTGTGCAGCAGAATTGCGCTGTCGAGGTCGGATAAAAAACGCTCGACCGGCCCGGCGTCCTCGGCCACGATCGACTCGGTATGGCCGGAGCCGTATTTTTCGATGTGCTCGATCGCGCCCTCAACCCCGTCTACGGTGCGGATCGATAACACGGCATCGAGATACTCGGTGCTCCAGTCTGCCTCGGTTGCGGCCTTGATGCGGGCATCCTGTGCGCAGACATCGTCGTCGCCGCGCAACTCGCAGCCCGCGGCGATCAATGCATCGACAATCGACGGCAGGTGGGTCGACAATGCATGACGGTCGATCAGCAGGGTTTCGGCCGCGCCGCAGATGCCCGTGCGGCGCATTTTCGCATTCAGCACGATATCCCTTGCCATCTGCGGGTCGGCGCTCCGATGTACGTACACATGACACAAGCCCTCGAGGTGACCTATGACCGGCACGCGCGCATCTTCCTGTACGCGCGCGATCAGACTTTTGCCGCCACGCGGAACGAGCACATCGATGCAGCCGTTCAGCCCGGACAGCAGCATGCCCACGGCGTCGCGGCTGGTCGTCGGCACGATCTGAATCGCGTTGCACGGCAAAGCTGCCCGGGTCAGGCCCTGCTCGAGACACGCATGAATCGCCATACTTGAGTTAAAGCTTTCGGAGCCACAGCGTAAAATCACCGCATTGCCCGACTTCAGGCACAGCGCGCCCGCATCGGCCGTCACGTTCGGCCGACTCTCGTAGATGATGCCGATGACGCCGAGTGGTATGCGGACGCGCTCGATACGCAGCCCGTTCGGCCGATCCCAGGCCGCGATTACCACGCCGATCGGATCGTCGAGTGCCGCAATCGCCTCGATGCTGCCGGCCATCGCCTCCACGCGTGCTTCGTCGAGCGCCAGCCGGTCCCGCATCGCAGCAGATAACCCGCGCTCCGTGGCCACTTCCATATCCGTGGCATTGGCCGCCAGGATCTCCGACTGGCACATCCGGATCGAATCAGCGGCGCTGCGCAGCCCCTCGACTTTCTGCTCCGTCGTGCTCTTCGCCAGATCGCGGGCGGCCGCACGTGCCTGGCGCCCGATCTGCTCCATGAGTTGGGCAAGCTCGGTGAGCCCGCCCGTTGCCTGCTCCGCATGTCGACTTGTCGCACTCATTGTCTTACCCATCCAGCAACACCATGTCGTCACGATGTATTATCTCATCTCGTCCGGCATAACCCAGCAGCCGTTCGATTTCATCGCTGCGGCGACCCTGGATGATCGCCGCATCCCCACTCGAATAGGCCGCCAGGCCCCGCGCCACATCGCGCCCGTCGCCGGTAACCACCGAAATCGCATCGCCTCGTTCGAACTGACCCTCCACGGCAACCACGCCAACCGGCAGCAGACTGCCGCCGTCCGCCAGCGCCTGCTCGGCGCCGGCATCTATGATCAGGCATCCACGCACCGTCAGGCTGCCGGCGATCCATTGCTTGCGTGCGGCACGAGGCGTCTTGCGCGGGATAAACCAGGTGCACGGACTACCGGACTCGATGGCCGCAAGCGGCGTCAGCCTGCGCCCGTTCGCAATGATCATCGCACAACCCGCTGCCATGCAAATGCGTGCAGCCGCAAGCTTCGTATGCATGCCGCCGGAGCCGAACGCCGTGCTCGAAACACCGGCCAGCGCCTCGATCTGGGCCGTGATCTCATGAACTTCCGGAATCAGTTCGGCATCCGGATCGTGCGTCGGATCGCCACTGTACAGGCCATCGACATCCGATAACAGGATCAGGCAATCCGCGCTGATCATCTCTGCGACCCGCGCGGCGAGGCGATCGTTATCGCCAAACCGGATCTCTTGCGTCGCCACCGTATCGTTCTCGTTGATAACCGGCACGACGCCGAGGCCCAGCAATGTCTCGACCGTGCTCCGCGCATTCAGGTAACGACGACGGTTTTCGGTGTCATCGAGCGTCAGCAGGATCTGTGCAATCCGCACATTGCGCGCATCGAGCAAATCCTGGTAGGCGTGTGCCAGCAGGATCTGGCCGGCCGCCGCCGCCGCCTGTTGATGGGCGAGTCGCGACTGCTCGCGCGACAGGCCGAGATACGGACGACCGAGTGCGATCGCGCCGGACGATACGATCAGCACCTGCTGGCCGCGTGCGCGCAAGCGGACGATTTCATCGGCCAGCGATTCGAGCCAGTCGCGATTCAGGCGGCCTGACCCGGCATCGACGAGCAGCGAGGAGCCGATCTTGATGACGATGCGCGTCGCATCGGCCAGGCTCAGCCCTGCATGTGCATCCTGGGTATCCGAAGCCATGGCCCGCTCGTCGCCGGTCAGCCCGAGGCTTTCAGGACCTGGCGGCCACGGGCGACCGAGAGCGGCCCCGAACGCACCACCGCCAGGATCTCGGCATGGCTGCCAACCCGATCGATGAATTCATCGAGCTGGTTGCTGCTGCCGGTCAGCTCGAGCGTATAATTTTCCAGCGCGTCGTCCAGGATGCGTGCATCCTGTTGCCTGGCCAGGTCGCGCACCTGCTTGCCGGATTCTGCCGCGACATGCAGCTTCAGCAGCAACAACTCGCGCTCGATATGGTCGCCAAGCGTCATGTCCGCAATGTTCACGACATCGATGAGCTTGAACAACTGTTGCGTAATTTGTTGAATGACCTGGTCGGAGCCTATCGACACCAGTGTCAAGCGCGACACCTGCGGGTCCTCGGTGGGTGCGACGCTGAGCGTCTCGATGTTATAACCCCGGGTGGAGAACAGGGATGCGACCCGGGCGAGCGCCCCGGCTTCATTCTGGAGCAAAATTGAGATGACGTGGCGCATGAGTCAGAATTACCGACGATTCCAAAAAAAACCTTAACTTCCAAGCAATTGGCAATATTCGCCCAGAACGTTCGCTATTGCAATGGACTCACAATTGTTCGACACTTTCGAGTCCAGCAGAAAAAACGACCACTCGCCCGAAAGCGGGCCATGAATTCAGATCTTATGGCAACTCCATCACCCAGCATCGACTCAGCAACCCACCCGCTTGCCGGCAAGCGCATGACGGGCGCCGAAATGCTCGTCCAGGTACTCGCCGACGAAGGGGTCGATACGATTTTCGGCTACAGCGGCGGCGCGATTCTACCAACCTATGACGCCGTATTCCGCTACAACGCGGAGCACCGCGACGAACAGGGCAACGCCACGATGCCGCTCATCGTGCCGGCCAACGAGCAGGGTGCCGGGTTTATGGCTTCCGGCTAC
>SMWD01000105.1 GCA_004357495.1 Gammaproteobacteria bacterium | reverse complement strand
TTGGCCGCCATGACCTTCGTCAGCGCCGCCGTCAGCGTCGTCTTGCCGTGATCAACGTGACCTATCGTGCCCACATTCACATGCGGCTTGGTGCGTTGAAATTTCTCCTTAGACATCAGTCTCTCCAGATTTCATTGCGTTGCTTGCTCTTGCCTTTGCTGCAGGACGAACCCAGGTCAGCCCCTCTTGATGACAGACTCCGCCACGCCGGGCGGGACTTCTGCATAATGTGCGAATTCCATCGAGTACACGGCGCGACCCTGCGACATCGAGCGCAGGTCTGTCGCGTAGCTGAACATCTCGGCCAGCGGCACGTCTGCGCGGACGACCCTGCCGGCGGGTGACTCATCCATGCCCTGCAGGACACCGCGACGGCGATTCAGATCGCCGTTCACGTCACCCATGTAACGCTCCGGTGTGACAATCTCGACCGCCATGACAGGTTCGAGCAGGACCGGCCTGGCCTTCCTCACGCCCTGCTTGAAACCCATCGATGCGGCAATTTTGAACGCCATCTCGCTGGAATCGACGTCGTGATAGGAACCGTCGTACAAAGTAACCTTGACGTCGACGATCGGGAAGCCGGCCAGCACGCCTGCGGCCATCGCCTCCTGGATGCCCTTGTCGACCGCCGCGATGTACTCCTTCGGCACGGCCCCGCCGACAATCTTGTTCTCGAACTCATAGCCGGTGCCGGCCTCCAGCGGTTCGATCCGAAGCCAGACATGGCCATACTGGCCGCGGCCGCCGGTCTGACGAACGAACTTGCCTTCCTGCTCGACGGACGCGCGAATCGTCTCGCGATACGCTACCTGGGGCTTGCCGACATTCGCCTCGACGTGAAACTCACGCCGCATGCGATCGACAATAATATCGAGGTGCAGCTCGCCCATGCCGGAAATAATCGTCTGGCCTGACTCCGCGTCGGTGTGGACGCGGAACGACGGGTCTTCCTTGGCGAGTTTCTGCAGCGCGATGCCCATCTTCTCCTGGTCGGGCTTGGTTTTCGGTTCCACGGCGACGGCGATGACCGGCTCGGGAAACTCCATGCGCTCGAGCGTGATCGGATTCTTGAGGTCAACGAGACTGTCGCCGGTGGTCACATCTTTCAGACCAATGGCAGCGGCGATGTCGCCAGCCCGGACTTCCTTGATTTCCTCGCGCTCGTTCGCATGCATCTGCAGGAGTCGGCCGATGCGCTCTTTCTTGCCCTTGCCCGGGTTCAGAATCGTATCACCGGAGTTCAGCACGCCAGAGTACACGCGAAAGAAGGTCAAGTTGCCGACGAACGGGTCGGTTGCGATCTTGAAGGCCAGCGCCGCGAACGGCTGATCGTCGCTGGCCCGTCGCTCGCCCTCGGATTCGTCCTTCAGGATACCCTTGATCGGCGGGACCTCGGACGGCGCCGGCATGAAATCCACGATGCCGTCGAGCAGCGCCTGCACACCCTTATTCTTGAATGCCGAGCCGCACAGGGTCAACACAATCCGGTTCTCCAGCGTGCCCTTGCGCAGGCCCTGCTTGATTTCGTCCTCGCTGAGCTCACCGTGCTCCAGATACTTGTCCTGCAGCGCCTCATCGCACTCGGCCGCGGCCGCGACCAGCTTCTCCCGCCACTCCCGGCACTGGCCCTCCAGATCGGCCGGGATGTCACCGAGCTCGAAATCGACACCCAGTGTTTCGTCATTCCAGCGAATCGCCCGCATGCGAATCAGGTCGACGACGCCCGCGAAATTCTCTTCCGCGCCGATCGGTAGCTGGATCGGCACAGCATTGCCGCCGAGGCGCTCGCGGATCTGATCGACGACGCGCAAAAAATCAGCGCCGGCACGATCCATCTTGTTCACGAACGCCATGCGCGGAACCCCGTATTTGTTGGCCTGACGCCAGACCGTCTCGGATTGGGGCTCAACCCCGCCGACGGCACAGAATATGGCCACGGCACTGTCGAGAACGCGCAGCGAACGCTCTACCTCGATCGTAAAATCGACGTGTCCCGGCGTATCGATGATGTTGATGCGATGTTCGGGCCACTGCTGATCCATGCCCGACCAGAAACAGGTCGTCGCGGCCGACGTGATCGTAATGCCACGTTCCTGCTCCTGCTCCATCCAGTCCATAATCGCCGCGCCGTCGTGAACTTCACCCAACTTGTGCGACACCCCGGTATAAAACAGGATGCGCTCGGTCGTGGTCGTCTTACCCGCGTCGATGTGAGCCATGATGCCGATATTCCGATACCGATCGATTGGAGTCGTACGTGCCACGTTGCGTGTCTGCGTAAAATCAGGGTCAATCCCGTCAGGAATTACCAGCGATAGTGCGAAAAGGCCTTGTTCGCCTCCGCCATCCGGTGAACATCTTCGCGCTTCTTGACTGCGGCGCCGCGGTTTTCGGCGGCATCCATGAGTTCGCCGGCGAGACGGTCGGCCATGGTTTTCTCGTTGCGCTTGCGCGCCGCCTCGATAGCCCACCGCATAGCGAGCGTGCGGCGACGGGTTGCGCGCACCTCGATCGGCACCTGGTAGGTGGCGCCACCTACCCGGCGGGACTTCACCTCGACCATCGGCTTGATGTTCTCCAGCGCCGTCTCGAGCATCTCGACGGCCTGCTCCTCGGACAGACCACTGCGCTTCGACATGGTCTCGAGCGCCTTATACACAATTGCTTCTGCGATGGACTTCTTGCCGCTCTTCATCAACATGTTGATGAACTTGGCAAGCAGCTGGCTATCGTGCTTCGGGTCAGGAAGAATATAGCGCTTCGGCGCTTGTGCACGTCTGGACATGGTAAAACTCGATTTGTTCTCTGGTTTGGCTTGTCAATATTCCGAAATTTGGCGGCCCGGCTCCCAGGTCAGCTCTTGGGGCGCTTCGCGCCGTACTTCGAGCGGCCTTGGCGACGATCGGAAACACCCGAGCAGTCGAGTGTGCCGCGAACCGTGTGATAGCGCACGCCCGGCAGATCCTTGACACGACCACCGCGAATCAGGATGACCGAATGCTCCTGGAGGTTGTGACCCTCACCACCGATATAACTCGTGACTTCGTAACCATTCGTCAGCCGCACACGAGCCACCTTGCGCAATGCCGAGTTCGGCTTCTTCGGCGTCGTGGTGTAGACGCGGGTACACACGCCCCGCTTCTGGGGACCGGCCTCAAGAGCAGGCACATTGCTCTTCGAAGGTTTGGTCTTGCGTCCTTTTCGAACCAGTTGATTTACAGTAGCCATAAAATACAAGTCTCAGTCCGGTTTTTGCCGCCGGATATTCCCGGCGCCGGGTTTTATATGCGCGAATAAAAGCCAGCCCGCATGCGACACCATCTGGTGATATCCAGCATTCGGGCTAACCAAGTCGTTGGGAAAGGGCACCGAATATGCGTCGGCCGGCACCTATCCCCAATATTGTTCTAGACGGCGCGTAGGGCACTCGTACAGGGACCGCGAATTGTAGGGGCGGCCCCGTGGCGCGTCAAGCAGGCCGCAGCCAAAGGCCCTTTCCCCGCGGATCAGTTCGTCGTCGCCTGAGATTCTGCCGCCGACTTACCCTCATCCGGGCCTGAATCCGCCCCGGTCGGCGATGCCACCGGGCTCGCATCCTCGACCTCGGGCGCCGGGTCCGGCGTGTCCTCAAGCTCCGGAGCCTTGGCCGCCGCGGCAGACAATTCCAGTGCCTGCAACTCGGCAGCGATCTGCTCCTCGCGGCTGCGCCGCTGCTCCTGGTGATGGGCGAAGCCGGTGCCGGCCGGAATCAGGCGGCCCACGATGACATTTTCCTTCAGGCCTCGCAGATCGTCGCGCAAGCCCTTGACCGCCGCCTCGGTCAGGACCCGGGTCGTTTCCTGAAACGATGCGGCTGAAATAAACGATTCGGTGGCCAGCGATGCCTTGGTGATACCCAGCAGCAAGGGCTCCGACGTGGCCGGCTGCTCGCCCTTGGACTCCATCTGCTGATTGATCTCCAGCAGGCGGGTACGCTCGATCTGCTCACCTCTCAACAGGCTGGTATCGCCCGGATCGACGACTCCGACCTTGCGCAGCATCTGGCGAATGATGACCTCGATATGCTTGTCGTTGATCTTGACGCCCTGCAAACGATAGACGTCCTGGATCTCGCGGACGAGGTAATCGGCCAGCGGTTCGACACCCTGCAGGCGCAGAATATCATGCGGGGCCGGCTCGCCATCGGCGATAATTTCGCCACGCACCACCTGCTCACCCTCGAACACGCCAAGGTGGCGCCATTTCGGGATCAAGTCCTCCCGTTTCTCGCCATTCTCGTCCGTGATGATCAGGCGACGCTTGCCCTTGGTCTCTTTGCCGAAGCTGACCGTGCCGGTCGCCTCTGCCATGATCGCGATATCCTTCGGCTTGCGCGCCTCGAACAAATCGGCCACACGCGGCAAACCACCGGTGATATCGCGGGTCTTGGAGCTCTCCTGCGGGATACGGGCAATCACGTCGCCGACCGCAACCTTGCCGCCGTCAGTCATGACCACGATCGCACCGGTCGGCAGTGCGTAAACCGCCGGAATCTCGGTATTGGCAAAGTAGATTTCCTGGCCCTTGGCGTCGACCAGCCGGGCAATCGGCTTCAGGTCCTTGCCGGACAAACCGGTGTGCTGCTTGGCATCGAGGATGATGATGCTCGACAGGCCGGTCACCTCGTCGACTTGCTCGGACACCGTCACCTCATCGACGAAATCCTCGAACTTGAGGATACCGGACACCTCGGCCACCACCGGGTGAGTGTGCGGATCCCAGGTTGCGACGATCTGGCCGGCGCTAACCTTTTCGTTGTCGCCGACCGTGATCATCGCACCGTACGGCACCTTGTAGCGTTCCTTCTCGCGCCCGTGCTCATCGATGAGACCGATCTCGCCCGACCGGCTTACCGCTACCAGGTGGCCTTTGGCGTGCTGCACCGTCTTCATGTTGTGCAGTCGGACAACACCATTTTTCTTGAGCTCAACGCTGCTGACCGCCGCCGCCCGCGATGCCGCACCACCGATGTGAAACGTCCGCATGGTCAGCTGCGTGCCCGGTTCGCCGATCGACTGGGCGGCGATAACCCCGACCGCTTCACCGATGTCGATCAGGTGGCCGCGCGCCAGATCGCGCCCATAGCAATGCTTGCAGACGCCGTAGCGGGTCTCGCAGGTAATCGGCGAGCGCACCTTGACGTAGTCGATACCGCTGTCCTCGAGTTGCGACACCATTTGCTCGTCGAGCAGCGTGCCGGCTTCGAGCAGGATCTCGTCGTTGGCAGGATCGGTAACGGATTCGGCCAGCACCCGACCGAGCACGCGGTCACGCAGCGGCTCGACGACATCGCCGCCCTCGACCAGCGGGGTCATGGACACGCCGCGGGTGGTGTGACAATCGACTTCGGTTACGACCAGATCCTGCGCCACATCGACGAGACGCCGGGTCAGGTAACCCGAATTAGCCGTCTTCAAGGCAGTATCGGCCAAGCCCTTGCGAGCGCCGTGTGTCGAAATAAAGTACTGCAAAACGTCCAGACCTTCGCGGAAGTTCGCCGTAATCGGCGTCTCGATGATCGAGCCGTCCGGCTTGGCCATCAGGCCACGCATGCCGGCGAGCTGACGAATCTGCGCGGCGGAACCACGCGCGCCGGAATCGGCCATCATAAAGATCGAGTTAAACGATGGCTGTTCGATGGTCTTGCCGTCAGCGGTCTCGACCATCTCCTTGCCGAGCTTGTCCATCATGGCCTTGGCGACCTGGTCGTTGGTACGCGACCAGATATCGACGACTTTGTTGTAGCGTTCTCCATTGGTGACGAGGCCGCTGGCGAACTGGTCCTGGATTTCGCGAACCTCAATCTCCGCGGCCTCCAGAATTTCGGGTTTGCTCTCGGGCACAATCATGTCGTCGATGCCGATCGACACACCGGACCGCGTCGCGTAGGCAAAGCCCATGTACATCAGCCGATCCGCGAAGACGACGGTCTTCTTCATACCGACGTAACGGTAAGAAGCATTGATGCACGATGAAATGGCCTTTTTCGTCATATTGCGATTGACGAGATCGAAGCTCAAACCCTTGGGCAACAGATCGGACAGCAGGGCGCGACCCACGGTCGTCTCGACGATGCGAGGCTCGTAGGTGACCGAGCCGTCATCGTTATCATGCTGCGCCGTGATCCGTACCCGAACCCTGGCGTGCAGATCAGCGGCCCGCGTCTCGTATGCGCGATGCACCTCGGCTACGTCGGTAAAGATCATCCCGGTACCGCGGGCATTCACGTGCTCGCGGCTCATGTAGTACAGGCCCAGGACGACGTCCTGAGACGGCACGATAATCGGCTCGCCGTTCGCCGGCGACAGGATATTATTCGACGCCATCATCAACGCGCGCGCTTCGAGTTGTGCCTCGATGGACAGCGGCACATGGACGGCCATCTGGTCGCCGTCGAAGTCGGCATTGAACGCGGTACAGACAAGCGGGTGCAGCTGGATGGCCTTGCCCTCGATGAGCACTGGCTCGAAAGCCTGAATACCGAGTCGATGCAGCGTCGGCGCGCGGTTCAGCAGCACCGGGTGCTCACGGATAACTTCTTCGAGGATGTCCCATACCTCCGGGCCCTCGCGCTCGACGAGCCGCTTGGCCGCTTTGATCGTCGTCGACTCTCCGCGCAGCTGCAGCTTGCTGAAGATAAACGGCTTGAACAACTCCAGCGCCATTTTCTTCGGCAGGCCACACTGATGCAGACGCAGCGTCGGGCCGACGACGATAACCGAACGGCCCGAGTAATCTACGCGCTTGCCGAGCAGGTTCTGTCGGAACCGGCCCTGCTTGCCCTTGATCATGTCGGCCAGCGACTTCAGCGGACGACGGTTCGTGCCGGTAATCGCACGGCCGCGACGGCCGTTGTCGAGCAACGCATCGACCGACTCCTGCAGCATGCGCTTCTCGTTCCGGACGATGATGTCCGGCGCATTCAACTCGAGCAAACGACGCAGACGATTGTTGCGATTGATGACGCGACGGTACAGATCATTCAGATCGGAGGTCGCAAAACGTCCGCCGTCGAGCGGGACCAGCGGACGCAGGTCCGGCGGCAACACCGGCAGTACGGTCAGCACCATCCACTGGGGCTTGTTGCCGGACTGCAGGAAGGCCTCGAGCAATTTGAGACGCTTCGACAGACGCTTGATTTTTGTCTCGGAATTCGTGCCGGCAATTTCCTCGCGGACATCGATGACGGCGCGATCGAGCTCGATCGTACTCAGCATCTTGTGGACGGCCTCGGCGCCCATCGAGGCGTCGAACTCGTCGCCGAATTCCTCGATGGCCTCGAGATACTGCTCGTCCGTCATCAACTGGCCCCGTTCCAGCGTCGTGAGGCCGGGGTCGGTAACGACGAAGGCCTCGAAATACAGGACCCGCTCGATCTCTCGCAACGTCATGTCGAGCATCAGGCCGATACGCGACGGCAACGACTTCAGGAACCAGATATGCGCGGTCGGACTGGCGAGCTCGATATGCGCCATGCGCTCACGCCGGACTTTCGTCTGCGTGACCTCGACGCCGCACTTCTCGCAGACGACGCCGCGATGCTTCAGCCGCTTGTACTTTCCGCACAGGCACTCGTAGTCCTTCATCGGGCCAAAGATTTTTGCGCAGAACAGGCCATCGCGCTCCGGCTTGAACGTGCGGTAGTTGATGGTCTCTGGCTTCTTTACTTCACCGAACGACCACGAACGAATCAGTTCCGGGGATGCGAGGCTGATGCGAATCGCATCGAAGTCCTCGACAGTACTTTGGGTTCTGAAAAGCTTGAGTAAATCTTTCATGTATCACCTGCCAGTGGGCTGCGTCGCCGTTAGTCCTGTTCCAGTTCGATGTTGATGGCCAGAGAACGAATCTCCTTGACCAACACGTTGAATGACTCCGGCATACCCGCATCCATTTCGTGCGTGCCGTCGACGATGTTTTTGTACATCTTCGTACGACCCTGGACGTCATCCGACTTGACCGTCAGCATCTCCTGGAGCGTGTAGGCTGCACCGTATGCTTCGAGCGCCCAGACCTCCATCTCACCGAAACGCTGGCCGCCGAACTGCGCTTTACCACCGAGCGGCTGCTGCGTGACCAGACTGTACGGGCCGGTCGAACGTGCGTGCATTTTGTCGTCGACGAGATGGTTGAGCTTCAGCATGTACATGTATCCAACGGTCGTCTCTCGCTCGAAGCACTCGCCCGTGCGCCCATCGATCAGTTGTGTCTGGCCGGACCTCGGCAGACCCGCCAGTTCGAGCAGATTCTTGATCTCCTCTTCGGTCGCGCCGTCGAAGACCGGGGTTGCAATCGGTACGCCGTTACGCAGATTGCCGCACAGCTCCATGATCTCAGCGTCGTCAAGACTCTTCAG
The DNA here is from genome assembly GCA_004357495.1 of Gammaproteobacteria bacterium. Classification (GTDB taxonomy): domain Bacteria; phylum Pseudomonadota; class Gammaproteobacteria; order Steroidobacterales; genus SMWD01. The sequence continues at coordinate 4,660 of SMWD01000105.1, read as the reverse complement.
ATCTTCGGTCTTGCCGCCTGATTTGTTATAGATCTGATCGAGAAAGCCGCGCAGCTTCGCCATCGTGGCCTTATTATCAATCAGTTCGCCGATCTTATGTCCGAGATGCTTGGCCGCCCAGCCAAGGTGAGTTTCCAGCACCTGGCCGACGTTCATGCGCGACGGGACACCAAGCGGATTCAACACGATATCGACGGGCGTACCATCCTCGGTGTAGGGCATGTCCTCGACCGGGACGATCATCGAAATAACGCCCTTGTTGCCGTGTCGACCGGCCATCTTGTCGCCCGGCTGGATACGCCGCTTGACGGCCAGGAAAACCTTGACCATCTTCAGCACACCCGGCGCCAGATCATCGCCGGCGGTAATCTTGTGGCGCTTCTCCTCGAACCTTTGCTCGAATTCCTCACGCTGCAGGCGCAGACGCTCGGCAACCTGCTCGAGCTGCTTGTTAGCCTCGTCGTTGCGCAAGCGTATCTCGAACCACTGCTCCCGCTCGAGACTATCCAGGTACGCCTGCGTAACCTTGCTTCCCGATTTCAGGTCGTTCGGGCCGCCGTCGACCTGCTTGTTCAGCAGCATGCGCTCGACACGATCGAAGATGTCTTCTTCACGTATCCGCCGCTGATCATCCAGATCCTTTTGTACGTGCTCGAGCTCGGCGCTCTCGATCGCCAGAGCACGGCTATCCTTCTCAACACCATCGCGCGTGAATATGCGCACATCGATGACGGTGCCATCCATACCCGGGGGCACGCGGGATGAAGTATCCTTTACGTCGGATGCCTTCTCGCCGAAAATTGCGCGCAGCAGCTTCTCCTCCGGTGTCAACTGCGTCTCTCCCTTCGGCGTAACCTTGCCGACGAGAATTTCACCCGCCTTGACCTCGGCGCCGATGAACGCGATACCGGACTCGTCGAGCTTGGCCAACGCCGAATCGCCAACGTTCGGTATATCCGCCGTGACTTCTTCGGAACCGAGCTTCGTATCGCGCGCGACGCAGGTCAGCTCCTCGATGTGGATCGTCGTGAATCTGTCTTCGTGCACAAGACGCTCGGAAATCAGAATCGAATCCTCGAAGTTGTAACCATTCCACGGCATGAAGGCGACCAGCAGGTTCTGGCCCAGAGCCAACTCGCCCAGGCTCGTCGAGGCGCCGTCAGCCAGCACGTCGCCGCGAGCAATCCGATCACCCGCGCGGACCAACGGACGCTGATTGATACAGGTGTTCTGGTTCGAGCGCGTGTACTTGGTCAGGTTGTAGATGTCGACGCCGGCCTCGTCCACACCCATCTCGTCATCGTTGATCCGGATGACGATGCGTGATGCATCGACCGAGTCGACCAGACCACCGCGCGTGGCGACGACCGTGACGCCGGAGTCGACCGCAACCGCGCGCTCCATACCCGTACCAACCAGCGGCGGGTCGGCACGCAGCGTCGGTACGGCCTGGCGCTGCATGTTCGAGCCCATCAACGCGCGGTTCGCGTCGTCGTGCTCGAGGAATGGAATCAGGGAAGCTGCAACCGAGACGATTTGCTTCGGTGACACGTCCATGTAGTCGATACGCTCGCGCGGCAGCAGCGTGAATTCATTCTGGTGACGGACTGAAACCAGCCGCTCCACAAACTCGCCCCTGGCAGTCAGATCGGAGTTTGCCTGCGCGATAATGTACTGGCCTTCCTCGATCGCCGACAGGTACTCGATTTCATCGGTAACCTTGCCCTTGGTGACTTTGCGATACGGCGTCTCGAGGAAGCCGTAATCGTTTGTCCGGGCATAGACGGACAGCGAATTGATCAGCCCGATGTTCGGGCCTTCCGGCGTCTCGATCGGGCAGACACGGCCATAATGCGTCGGGTGCACATCACGAACCTCGAAGCCTGCACGCTCGCGGGTCAAACCACCCGGGCCCAGTGCCGACACGCGACGCTTGTGCGTGACTTCCGACAGCGGATTATTCTGATCCATGAACTGTGACAGCTGGCTCGAGCCGAAGAATTCCTTTACGGCTGCGGCGACCGGCTTGGCGTTAATCATTTCCTGCGGCATCAGACCTTCCGACTCGGCCAGCGTCAAGCGCTCCTTGACGGCACGCTCGACACGCACGAGACCGACCCGGAACGCATTCTCCGCCATCTCCCCGACACTCCGCACACGACGGTTGCCGAGGTGATCGATGTCGTCGACCACGCCCTTGCCGTTGCGGATGTCCATCAGGACCAGCAACACCGCGATGATGTCCTCGCGGCTCAGGATATCGGAGCCTTCACTCTCCGTACGGCCGACGCGGCGATTGAACTTCATGCGGCCAACGGCCGACAGATCGTAGCGCTCCGGGTTGAAGAACAGGTTCTGAAAGAGGTTCTCGGCCGCGTCCTTGGTCGGCGGTTCGCCCGGACGCATCATCCGATAGATCTCGACGAGCGCGTCGAGGCGCGTCTGGGTCGCATCGATGCGCAGCGTATTCGACAGGTAGGGACCCTTGTCCAGATCATTCACGTACAGGGTGTTGATCGAGGTCACGCCCTTCTCGATGAATGCGTCGATCATCTCTGGAGTGATCTCATCATTGGCGCTGGCCAGCAACTCGCCGGTCTCAGTATCGACGACGTCGTGAGCTATTGTTTTGCCTTCGAGATACTCGCGCGGCACGATGATCTTTTTGACGGATGACTTCTGCATGTCGCGCACATGTCGGGCCGTGATCCGTTTGCCTTCTTCGACGATCACATTGCGGCCGAGCTTGATATCGAACATGGCCGTCTCGCCCCGCAGGCGCTGCGGGACGAGTTCCATCTTGATGGCCTTCTCCGAGAGCTCGAATGTGATCTTCTCGAAGAACAGGTCCAGCATTTCCTCGTTCGTGTAGCCGAGGGCACGCAGGATGACGGAGACCGGCAGCTTGCGGCGACGGTCGATTCGGGCGAACACGCTGTCCTTCGGGTCGAACTCGAAATCGAGCCACGAGCCGCGGTACGGGATGACCCGCGCCGAAAAGAGAAGTTTGCCCGAAGAATGGGTCTTGCCTTTGTCATGATCGAAGAATACGCCCGGAGACCGGTGCAACTGCGACACGATGACGCGCTCGGTACCGTTGATCACGAAGGTGCCGTGATCGGTCATCAGCGGCATCTCGCCGAGATAGACTTCTTGCTCGCGAACTTCCTTGACCGACTTTTTCGCACCTTCCTTGTCGTAGATCACGAGACGGACCTGTACGCGCAACGGTGCCGCGAAAGTCAGACCTCGCGACTGGCATTCCTTGACGTCGAATACCGGCTCACCGAGGCGATAGCTGATGTATTCCAGCGCCGCGCTGCCGGAATAGCTGACGATCGGAAAAACGCTCTTGAAAGCGGCATGCAGCCCTCGATCCTTGCGGGCGCCCGGGTCGCAGTCTTCCTGCAGGAACTTCTTGTAGGAATTGACCTGGATCGCCAGCAGGTAAGGAACTTCCAGAATGCTGGGACGCTTGCCAAAATCCTTTCGGATTCGCTTTTTCTCGGTAAAGGAGTACGCCATGAAGCAGCACCTCTATAAATTGCTACACATTTTGCGAAAAAGGTGCCGGGTTTATTTTTCCGGCTACCGGAAGTACTTGCCCCATCACGCGGGGGAAAAACCCCGGCACCTTTCTCACCAACTGACTGCGGCGGGCGACACGCTTTACCCACTGCAGCAACAACCTGGGAACCGGCACCGGATCTGTCGTACTCACCGCAGTGAAGGACGATCCTTTCGGTACCTTTTCCCGTGTCGAACCGCTTACTTGATGTCGACAGTAGCGCCGGCCTCTTCGAGCTGTTTCTTGACCTCTTCCGCCTCGTCCCTGGTGACAGCTTCCTTGACGGTCGCCGGTACGCCTTCGGTCATGTCCTTCGCTTCCTTGAGGCCAAGACCGGTGATCGAACGCACGGCCTTGATGACCGACACCTTGTTGGCGCCGAAGCTCGACATTACGACGTCAAATTCAGTCTGTTCTTCAACGACTTCAGCGCCGGCGTCAGCCACCGGGCCGGCAGCCACGGCAACCGCAGCAGCAGATACACCCCACTCGTCCTCGAGCATCTTCACCAACTCGACGACTTCTATGATCGACTTTGCGCTCAGTTCCTTGAGCAAATCTTGGTTTGACATTGCCATTACCAGTTCTCCTGAAAAGTTTGTTACTCAAATGTGTTGGATATGAATCGTTCTTCCGTTCGAATACTCAGGCCGCCTGCTCCGCATCGCCGCGCGCCGCGAGTACGCGAGCGAGCATGACCGGCGGCTCCGCCAGCGTGCGAACCAACTGCGTCAGCGGTGCCTGCAGCACGCCCAGCACCATCGCGCGAGCCTGATCCAGGTTCGGCAGACTCGCCAGCCTTGCTAATTCTTCCGCGCCATACAGCTGGCCGCCGATTGCGACCGCCTGCGTGGCCAAAGCCTCGTTATTCTTCGCGAATTCCTTGATGACCCGGGCGGCGGCGCCTGGATCTTCACGGGAAAACGCGAGGAGTATCGGCCCCTTTAACGCGTCCTTGAGACATTCGAACTCAGTGCCCTCGACGGCTCTCCTCGCCAGGGTGTTCTTGATCACGCGTACGTAGACGCCCTCCGCCCGGGCCTTCGCCCGGAACTCGGTCATCTGCTCGACGCTCAAACCGCGATATTCGGC
>SMWD01000104.1 GCA_004357495.1 Gammaproteobacteria bacterium | reverse complement strand
TTCGAAGGCGGGCAGGTGAAAGACCGAGTTGAACGTGATCGAGTTCGCATCGACTTCGCCGTAGCGGCCCTTCAGATCGAGCGTCCAGTTATCGGTGACATCCCAGACCAGCCGGCCGTCGACATTGTAGCCTTCGTAACTGTCGGTGATGCCGCTCTTCGATACGATGTTGGCGGCATCGGAGCAGGGGGCCTGCGTGCATTCCTTGTTCTCATAGAAACCGTCCGACGTGCGGAAATCCGCGCCGAGACTCCAGCCGAGCGAGTCACCGATCGGGCCGTTCAGGTTGCCGACCAGCAAATAGCTATCGTCCTCTGCGACGCTGCCCCTGAACGTGGCGCCGAACTCGTCGCCCGGCGCCTGGGTCGTGATGATGATCGCGCCGGCCGCCGCGTTGCGCCCGTAGGTTGCGCCCTGCGGTCCCTTGACGATTTCGATTTGTTGCAGGTTCGTGTACTCACGGTTCACGGCTGCGGGGTTGGTCATCAGGATGCCGTCGATGACCAGCGCGATGCTGTTCTCCGCATCGCGCGCGCCGTTGATGCCGCGAATGTTGATCTGTGTGTCACCGACCTCGGCCGCGTCGACGATCGTGACGCCCGGGACAAGGTTGACGAAATCCGAGACGCGTTCGATACCCAGCGCCTCGATACTGTCCCGACTGATGACCGCAACGGAGGCCGGGACGTCCTTGACCGCCTCGGTTCGGCCGCGCGCCGTGGTGGTGATCAGTTCATCGACCGCCGCTTGCGCCGGTATCATGCCCAGCGTCGGCAATGCCATGACCGCAGCGATTGCTAAGACAGTTACTCGACGCAGCGGCGAGAATTGATTCGGTAACATCAACATGAGAGTCTCCTTGACATGGGCGGGAGTGCGCGGGCCGGCATAATGGATCGCCATGCGTTCGACATCTCTCCCCCCGGATAGAGCCAGTCGCGGATCAGATCTGCAACCGGGTCGAATGGTCGTAAATATGCTAACTCCGAACGTTACGGCTCTGCTGCGCAAACGTCAAACTGTATCGTCAGCGCAACAGCTCCCGGGTGCGCCATGCGGGCGGTTGTTCGCCAGTCGGACGGGGCGCCCGGGGTCCGGCGGCGGCCCGTCCGGGTTATTACAGTGGCCGGCGGAATTGAGGGTGTGCCGGCGGGCAATAAATTAGGATGCGGTCTTAGTGGTAATTCTGTTCTTTATCGTCTTCATCGGCATGGTCGGTTTCGGCATTATTCTGCCGATCTTTCCGTTCTATGCCGAGCGGGTCGGCGCGTCGCCGGTCGTCATTACCTGGACCATGGCGGCTTTCACGCTCGGCCAGGCATTCGCGGCGCCGGTTTGGGGCCGGCTCAGCGATGCGTACGGCCGTCGCCTGGTGCTGATTCTGACCATGTTCGGTTCCGCGCTGTCGTACCTCATGCTGGCCTATGCCGACGAACTGTGGCTGGTCATTACCAGCCGTGTGTTCGGCGGGCTCATGGCCGGCAACATTGCCACGGCGTTCGCCTACGTGACCGATATAACGACCGAGAAGAACCGGCCCGCCGGTCTCGGCAAGGTCGGGGCGGCCATGGGGCTGGGGTTTATATTCGGGCCTGCGCTCGGCGGCTTGCTGGCCGGGGCGGAGGTCGAGACAGCGAATTTTCTGCGCCCGGCGCTGACCGCGGCCGCCATCAGCCTCATCACGATGGTCGCGACGATGATGTTCCTGCCCGAAAGCCTGCCGCGGGCCAATCGCCGGCCGCTGTTCGCTGCGCGCAGCGGGCCACCGCCGGTCAGCCTGGCGGCCGTCAATCGCGGCGGCTTGCTGAAGCTGATCGTCGCCGTGCTCTTGTTCTATGTCGGCATGTCCCAGATGGAATCGATTTTTCCGATCTGGGCCAAGGACATGTACTCGATGGGGCCGCGAGACATCGGCGGGGTGTTTTTCGTGATCGGCATCGTCACCGTCATCATGCAGGGCGGGCTGGTCGGGCCGCTGACGCGCCGGTTCGGGGAGAAGTCGGTGGCCATTGCGGCCGGCGTGTTTTTCGCGATCGGCCTGGGCGGCATGGGGCTGTCGACCGCGAGTTGGCAGCTATGGGTCTCCCTCCTGCCCTTTGGCATGGGTGTCGGCCTGTTCAATCCGACCGTCTCGAGCATGGTTTCCAGGACGGCCGCGGCGCACGAGCGCGGCGCGATCATGGGCCGTTATCAGAGTGCCAGCGCCATCGGCCGGGTCATCGGCCCATTGGTCTGCGGGCCGCTGTACACTTTCGTTAGCATGGGCGCGCCCTTCATGCTGGGCGCCGCGATCATGTTGCCGGTACTCTGGTTGTTGTCGCAATTCGTCCTGCATCCGGAACCCCCGGACCCGGTTGCGGAACCGGAGTCATAGCCTGGCCACCGGGATCGTGACCGCGAGCAGCGAGTGCGAGCCTGAATACGGAGCGAAGTCTTACAATGAGCGACGCAGCGGCCACGGCCGGCAAAGATTTTATCCGGACGATCATCACCGAAGACCTGGCCGGCGGCCAGCATACGGAGATCGTCACGCGCTTCCCGCCGGAGCCGAATGGCTACCTGCACATCGGCCACGTCATGTCCATATGCCTGAACTTCGGGGTGGCCGAGGAATTCGGCGGCCGCTGCTACCTGCGTTTCGATGACACCAATCCCCTCAAGGAAGATCAGGATTTTGTTGACTCCATCAAGGCGGATGTCGAGTGGCTGGGCTTCGACTGGGCGGATCGCCTGACCTACGCGTCCGATTATTTCGAGGATTTCCATGCCTGCGTCGTGCAGTTGATCGAGGCGGGCAAGGCCTACGTCGATAGCCTCAGCGCCGAGGCCATACGCGAGCACCGCGGCTCGCTGACCGAGCCCGGCAGGAACAGTCCATACCGTGACCGCGCGGTCGATGAGAACCAGGATCTGTTCCGGCGCATGCGCGCGGGTGAGTTCGACGACGGCGCGCACGTCGTGCGCGCGAAGATCGATATGGCCGCGCCGAACCTGAATTTGCGCGATCCGACGCTGTATCGCATTCGCAAGGTCGGGCATCAGCGCACCGGCGATGCCTGGAACATTTATCCGATGTACGACCTGGCGCACACCATCTCGGATGCGCTCGAAGGCGTGACCCATTCCCTGTGTACGCTCGAGTTCGAGGATCACCGGCCCTTGTACGAGTGGATTCTCGATAATCTCGATTTACCGGCACGCCCGCGGCAGATCGAGTTCTCGCGTATGAATGTCGCGTTCGGTATTACCAGCAAGCGCAAGCTCGCCGCATTGATCGGCGCCGGCTTCGTCGGCGGCTGGGACGACCCGCGCATGCCGACGGTGGCCGGGATGCGCCGCCGCGGGTATACCCCGGGCGCGTTGCGTCGTTTCGTGCGCAGTGTCGGCGTGACCAAGAAAGACAAGATCATAGAGATGAGTGCACTCGAGAACGCTGTGCGCGAGGACCTGAACGAGCACGCTCCGCGGGTACTGGCCGTTCTGAACCCGCTGAAGCTGGTGTTGCTCAATTATCCCGAAGGGCAGGCCGAGCAGCTCACCGCCGCGAATCATCCGCATCGCCCCGAGCTCGGCACGCGCGAGCTGCCGTTCGCGCGTGAACTGTTCATTGAACGTGACGACTTCATGGAAGATCCGCCACGCAAGTTCTTTCGCCTGCGTCCGGGCGGCGAAGTCCGCCTGCGCTACGGCTACATCATCAAGTGCGTCGCGGTCGTGCGGACGGACGACGGCGTGGTCAGCGAGGTGCATTGCACATACGACCCGGACACCCGGAGCGGCGGGCCGGCGGCCGGTCGCAAGGTCAAGGGCACGATCCACTGGGTCGCGGCCGAGGCGTCGCACGAGGTTGAGGTGCGGCTATTCGACCGGCTGTTCCTGGTTGCGAATCCGGACGGCAACCGGGACGGCGGCGATTACCGTGATCACCTGAACGAGGCGTCACTGCGGGTTACCACGCATTGTCGTGTCGAGCCATCACTTATCGGGGCACAGGCGGGTGCGGTGTTTCAGTTCGAGCGCCAGGGCTACTTCATCGTGGATACGGTCGACTCGGTGCCGGGCAGACCGGTGTTCAATCGCACCGTGACCTTGCGCGATACGTGGGCGAAACTCGAGCGGGCCGAGCTGGCCAGGATTCAGTAGTCGTCCGCGACGAAGACCGGGGCGCCGCGCCCGAGGCCGAGCCCGTCCGCGGCACTGCCTTCCGCCCGCGCGATCTCGACGACGCCGAACGAGTTGATCAGGGCCAGGAAATCGCCGGGTTGCACGCGACCGTAGGTTTGTTGCAGGGTGAACTGCCGACCGGCGACCCGGATCAGGGGCCGGCGCAGGTCGGCGAGATGCCGCTCGTCGATGTTCGTGATCAGGTTGCCGAAATGGTCGATGGTGACGACGCAGCCGCGCAGTTCGCGGCCTTCCCGCGCCGGTTCTTCCAGCAGCGATGGAATCAGCTCGGGCACGGCCGGGCCGATGTCCGCGGGGCGCACGCGGCCGGTCGCGATCGCCGCGGCCAGTGGCGCAAAGATATCCCGCCCGTGAAAGGTATTGCTCGGTGTCGGCCAGCCCTGGGCGGCATGCCATTCATCCGACATGCGCCACGCCTTGAAGTGGCCGCCGTTCTCGAACACCGTCGGCAGCAGGCCGTTGTCCGGCGCCACGAAAACATGGCCGTCGAACTCGAGTGCGACGATATTGCGTTCGGTGCCGACGCCCGGATCGACGACCGCCATGTGTACGGTGCCGGCTGGAAAATAGCGGTAGGCGCGGGACAGCCAGAATCCGGCTTCGGCCGGCCAGTGCACGTGAATTTCGTGGGTCAGGTCGATGATGCGGGTGTCGGGTGCGTGCTGCAGGATCACGCCCTTCATGACTGCGACAAACGGGCCCTTGTGGCCGAAGTCAGTGGTCAGCGTGATGATCGGATTCATGATGTCGGAACTTCCTCGTCGCCGTCGCGGTTACCCCAGCTGCGTGCCCAATAAATAAACGGTGTGTCGAACGCGGCGATGGCCAGTTTGAAGCCGTATTTTACGATGCCGAGCTCGATGGCGGTGGCGAGATCGACGACACCCCACCAGACGATCAGTGAATAGAGCAAGGTGTCGATCGTCTGCGAGGCCATGGTCGACAGATTGTTGCGCAGCCACAGGTGGCGCCCCTGCGTCCTGCGTTTGATCGCGTGAAAACACCAGACATCGAAGCTCTGACTGATCAGATAGGCGAGCAGCGATCCGAACACGAAGCGGGGCGTGAAATTCAGAATGGCCTCGAAGGCGGTGTGAATGTCGCGCGAGAAGCCCGCCGCCGCGGGCCGGTCGGATGGCTGGAACAGCAGGGCGAGGCTCAGCATCAGTACGATGATGAGGCTGACGCAAAAGCCGATCAGCACCGCGCGGTTCGCTTCCTTGCGCCCGTATTTCTCGCTGAGCAGATCCGTCGCGAAAAAGATACTCGAGTAAAAGATGACGCCGAGGCTCGTCTGCATGCCGAGAATAATCGTCAGCTTCGGCCCTTGCAGGTTGGCGAGCAAAATGGCGAGCACGATGCAGGCCAGCAACCCCTGCTTGCCGAACAGACGGTACATCAGCACCGTCAGGCCAAGATCGGCGGTCAGCGCCGTCAGCCACAGCAGATCCTGGTGGGCGACAAAAAATGCCTGCAGAGATGTGGGGAAAATCGACATGCAAGGGTGTCAGTGTAAAGTTTCATGTGCAATGGTGCCGGCATCATTTCAGCGGTGTGTGTGGGAGCGGCTAAAGCCGCTCCTACAAATATTGCTCCCACACAGGCCGGAGCCACACAGGCCTCACCATTTTATACGGTGGCTTTGTCACCGAGCTGCGCTTGTTTGGCCGCGCGCCGTTGGTGGTAGCGTTGTGCCACGTTCGCCTGGATCATTAACAGGCCGGGCGTCAGCAATAGCGTCAGGATGGTGGCGAAGACGAGTCCGCCGGCGATCGCGGAGGCCATTTCCTGCCACCACTGCGTGCCCGGGCCGCCAGTGTAGAATTCACGTCTCAGCAGGTCGATGTTCCAGGCCATGGCCATGGGCAGCAGGCCGAGTACCGTCGTGATGGTGGTCAGCATGACCGGCCGCAAGCGTTGCGCGCAGGTGCGCATGATGGCTTCGCGCGCAGGCATGCCCGTGGCGCGAATCTTGTTATAGGTATCGATCAGCACGATGTTGTTGTTGACGACGATACCAGCCAGTGCGATCGCGCCGATGCCGCAGTTCACGAGGCTGAACGTATGCCCGGTGATGATCAGGCCGAACAGGACGCCGCCGGTCGAGAACACGACCGCCGTCAGGATCAGCAAGGCCTGGAAGATGCTGTTGAACTGCGTGACCAGGATGATTGCCATCAGGCCCATCGCCATGGCGGCGGCCTGCTTCAGGAACGCTATCGTTTCCTCCTGGTCGCGTGCGCCCCCCTTGAAGCTCACCGTGACGTCAGGATCGATGCCCAGGTCCGGCAGGGCCTGGCTGAGCCGCTCGAGTACCGGCGTGAGCTGCGTGCCATGCGCCAGATCGGCCTGCACGAGCATCGTACGGCGCATGTCGGTGCGCATAATCGTGCGCGTCGCCGGGACCGGCTCGCGCGTCACGAAGGTGCTGATCGGCACGTTGCCGCGCTGGGTCGGCATGCGCAGCTCGCTGAGTCGGTCGAGGCTGCGGCTGTCACGCGGGAAGCGCACGCGAATATCGATCTCCTCGTCGGAATCGTCGGGCCGGTAGTCGCCGAGCTTGATGCCGTTCGTGACCAGTTGAATGATGCTGCCGACGAGCGTGACGTCGGCGCCGAACTTCGCGGCTTCGGCGCGATCGACGTTTATCTGCCATTCGATGCCGGGCATCGGGCGCGTGTCCTCGGCATTGATGACCCCGGGATAGGTCTCGAGTTCGGCGCGTATCACATCGACCGCGTGCTTGAGCGCATCGAGCGACGGGCCGGCGGCCTCGATCTTGATCGGCTTCCCCTCGACCGGGCCTTCCTTCGGTAGCCGGACTTCGACGACCAGTCCGGGGATATCGGCGGTCCTGCGCTGGATCTCCGCGACGATTTCTTTGGCCGGCCGGCGGCTCCGCCAGTCCGTAAAGTTCAGGCGGAGCGAGCCGATCTGGTCGGGGGCGGAACCGCGGTTGGCTTTGCCGGTGCGCACATAAATGTTGGCGACACCCTCGATGCCGTAGACCCGTTCCTCGACGATGCGCACCAGCCGGTCTTTTTCGTTGACCGACAGGTCACCGAGGGCGCGAATGTCGATGCTGCCCTGGTTCGGTTCGACCTCGGGCCACATCGAGATGCCGCGGCCAAGTGCGCCGTAGGCCGCGTAGATGCTGACCAGCAGGGTCGTGACCAGCAGGACGACGACCCAGGGGTGATTCAGTGCCGACTTCATGACCGTGATGTAGCGGCCGGTCCAGCCGCCGATCGAGTCGAGATCGCCGGTCTCGGCCGCGAGCAGGTCATGGCGAATGCGTTCGTTCAGATGTCCGGGTTTGCCGATCAGCGTACCCATCGTCGGCACGAAAATGAGCGCCATCAGCAGCGATGCGGACAGGGTGTAAATCAGCATCAGCGGCAGGTAGACCATGAAATTGCCGATCATGCCCGGCCAGAACACGAGTGGCAGGAATGCGGCCAGTGTGGTTGCGGTCGACGCGATGATCGGCCACGACATGCGTTTTGCAGCTTCGGGGTAGGCGGTTCTACGGTGCTGGCCCTCGGCCATCTTCCGGTCCGCGAGTTCGGTGACGACGATTGCGCCGTCGACCAGCATGCCAACCGCCATGATCGCGCCGAACAGCACGACCATGTTGATCGAGAAGCCGGTCAGGTTCAGCAGGAAGAACGCCGCGCAGAACGAGCCGGGGATCGAGATGCCGACCAGCAGTGAATTCTGGATGCCGAGGATGCTGATCAGCACGATGAAAACAAGCACGATCGCCGTGACCACGTTGTTGACGAGGCTATTGATGTTTTTCTTGACGTAGTAGGACTTGTCCCGCGAGTAGGTCAGCTGGATGCCGGGCGGCCAGGACTGTGCGATCCGCTCGACCACTTCCTTGACCTCGTCGGTCGTGGTCAGGATGTTCGAGCCGCCGCGCTGGACTACCTCCAGCGCCACGGACCGGTCGCCGTTCAGTCGCGCGTAACTCTCCGCGTCCTTGTACGTGCGCCGGACCGTCGCAATATCGCGAAAGCGCACAACCCGGCCCTGATCGACCTTGATCGGCAGGTCGAGTACGTCTTCGGGCGATTCGATGATGCCGGGTACCTTGACGGCGAACCGGCCTTCGTCGCCCTGCAGTGCGCCTGCGGCCACGAGCCGGTTGTTCCGGTCGACGAAATTCAGGATATCGCCAGG
>SMWD01000103.1 GCA_004357495.1 Gammaproteobacteria bacterium | reverse complement strand
CTGCGAGATCGCTATTCAGGTCGATCAGGGCACGCTCGATTGCGACCCGCGAAACCGTGGCGGGAAGGTCCCGGGCAAGTTCTTCGGACGCAGCGCTCAATTCCTCCCAGAGTGTCGGCGGTTTCGGTTTGGCCATCCCGGGGAGCGCGGCAATCGCACTTCTCAGAGCGCTCATGCCCTGCCCGGTCGTTGCGACTACCGGGCACACGGCAACACCGCCGAGCCGTCGCTGCAACGCGTCGATGTCGACGCGTATGCCGCTGGCGTCCGCTGCGTCCGTCATCGTCAGCGCAATCAGCAACGGAAGTTCGAGTTCCATCAGCTGATGCACCAGGTAAAGGCCCTGGTAGAGGTGCGTAGTATCAACCACGACAAGGATGCCGGCCGGTTGCTGCATATCGGGAATCCGGCCCAGGACGACGTCAGCCGCGATTCGTTCCTCCGCTGAATGGGCACTGAGCGTGAACATGCCCGGCAGATCGATCAGCTCGACTGCAACATCGTCGATCCTGACGGTTCCAACATGCTTTTCGACCGTGACGCCGGGGTAATTGCCGGTCCTCTGGCGCAGACCGGTAAGGCGATTGAACAAGGTACTCTTGCCGGAGTTGGGATTGCCCGTGACCGCGATACTGGCCGACGGATGCCGGCGTACGGAAATCTGGTCAGCGGAAATCCGGGTGACTTGCGGGCTAGCCACCGTCACCTGCGGGAGTGACACCGAAAAGCCGGGCATGCTCGAGCCGCAGCGATATCGAGTTGCCAAACATGCGAATTTCGAGCGGATCGCCACCGATGGCCGCACTTGCCAGCTCCACTTCGGTGCCTTCGACCAGGCCCAGGACCATCAGTCGCTGAACATCGGGATCAGAACTGTCTATGGTCTCGATTATGTACCTGCGGCCGCGTTCCAGCGATGCGAGTGTCATTCAATGCCCGTCTAAGAGAAGCGTTTGGGACGAGCCAGTCTACACAAATGAGAATGATTCGCAATAGCGTCAGGCGGCTAATTGTGCCACCCAGGCCGTTTCGCGGTATCGGTCCGTTGGTGCCGGATCCGTCGGTGCCGGGCACCGATTCACGAGCCGCGAATTATGCCGGCGTGCTGCCGTCGCCCTGTAGCCTGGTGATCAGCGATCGCAGAAAAACCTTGTTGAAGCGCAACTGACAGGCAGAGGACATCTGCTCCATTAAGGTCGAACTGACGCGAAGGATCGTCACCGAGCCGTTTGCCCTGATCGATGCGGTTCGTTTGGCGCCCCGCACGTAGCTCGTTTCCCCAAAACAGGCGCCGTCCTCGAGTATGCCCAGCTTTTTGCCGTTCGCTTCAACACCCGCCTTACCGGAAACGATAATGTAGAAACGATCGTCCATCTCGCCCTCGCGAACGATATCCTCTCCGTCCTGGTACTCATGCCAGTCACTTGCCCGCAGCACTTCCCAGATTTCAGCATGCGAAAACTCGTGAAAAAACGTCAGAGTACGTAACAGGTCGAAGTGTTCCTGATTGTCGAAGCTGTCGTATTTCGTACGCAGCTCCTGGTAAACGCGGGTCAGATCGGCAGCCAGCGCGTTGCCACTTGCGCAACGATTGGCCGGATCCTTCTGCATCGTCATGACCACGACTTTCTCGAGTGCCTCGGAAAGATCGCTGCGATAGGTGTGAATTGGCGGCGGCGTGGCATACACGATCTGGTGCAACAGCTTCGACAGGTTATCTGCGCGATACGGCCGGAATCCAGTCAGTAATTCGTACAGCACTGCGCCAAGCGAGTAGATATCGGACCTCGGCGTGAGTTCCTCCGACTGAACCTGTTCCGGAGACATATAACTCGGCGATCCGGCTATGCCTTCGATACGCGACACCTCTGCATCAGCGCATATGGCAATACCGAAGTCGATGATCCTGACATCGTTGTCGATGGTCAGCATGATGTTGCTCGGCTTGATATCGCGATGAATGACACCGCGCCCGTGCGCATAGTGCAGCGCCTTGGCGCATTTGTAGATTATTTCCACGACGTCGTCGACACGCAGCAGATTGCCGGGGCGGCAGTAGGCCGCCAGTGTCCGTGCACCCTGGACATGCTCGCTTACAACGTAATACTGGCCATTTTCCTCACCCGCGTCATAAATCGGCATGATATTCGGATGCTGCAGCATGCCGACCAGGTGTGCCTCATTGAAAAACATCTTGCGCGAAACCCGGGCGCGGTCCGCATCCTGGTCTTCCTCGATGTTGTATACCTTGATGGCAACATCGCGGCGGTAATAGGGATCGTGCGACAGGTAGACGTTGCCGGTGCTGCCCTTGCCGATTTTGTTGATAATGACGTACTTGCCGATTTTGTCCGGCACGTCAGTGGGCCGCTGCAATTCGGTGACATTCCTTGCCATTTTTTAGCCTTCCTTCAGCTAATTAACCACTGTGTAACGACCAGCAAAACAGCAGCATACAGAGCAGCAACGAGGTCATCCAGCATAATTCCGGGACCTCCGCCCAGTCTGTGATCCAGGTCCCGAATCGGCCACGGCTTCCAGATGTCGAAAAGCCTGAACAGCCCGAATCCCAACGCCCAGGCGAACAGTCCGGGCGGTGCAAACAGCAGCACCAGGTACATGCCGGCGATCTCGTCCCAGACGATGCCCGGGTGATCGTGAACACCCGTACGGCGCGCCGCCGCGCCACAGATCCACAAGCCGGAGAGGACCAGCCCGATTGCCACCACGATTCGCCATGCGAACCCCAGTGGCAGCGTCCACCAGGCGATCACCAGACCGAACAGCGAGCCGAAGGTCCCCGGAGCCACTGGCGCCAGCCCCGTTCCCAGGCCAAATGCCAGGAGCATGACCGGGTCGGTCAGCACCTTGTGCCGCAATCGCGCCTTGTCAGTGTCGGAACTCAATGAAAATGCCGGTAGCCGTCGTCCCGATAGGGATAGTCGTCACCGTTCCTGGTGCACCTTAGGCCATCGCCCTCGTCGACCCGGCCGATACGGGTGATCGACACCCCCGCTCGCTCGGCAATAGCGCCGATATCCGCGTCGGCAATGCGGGCCGCAAAACACAACTCATAGTCGTCACCGCCTCCCAGCGCAAAGCGAATTGCATCGTTTTCAGCCATTAAACTGGACATGGGCGAGGACAACGGAATGTCGGCAAGCTCCAGCGTCCCGGACACTTCGCTTGCCGCCAGCAGTTTGCCCAGATCCGCAAACAATCCGTCGGATAAATCGATTGCGGCATGTGCAACAGCGGCGATGGCGGCCCCGGCCGCCACCCGCGCGTCCGGTCTTGCGAAGCGCCTGATCAGGAAGTCGACGTCATCGCTTCGCGCCAATCCGCCTTGCAAGATGGACAGCCCCGCCGCTGCGTCGCCTACGGTGCCGGTTACAAAAATTGAATCGCCGGGTTCTGCACCGTCGCGCGTCATCGCTCTTCCCGTTGCGACGTCGGCAATGATCTGAATACTGACAACCGTGTCGCTGCCGCGCGTGGTATCTCCGCCGACCAGGGCAAGTTCATGTGGGTCCGCCGCCTCGAACAAGCCACGTGAAAAGTCTTCGAGCCAGGATGAATCCGGTTCTGCAAGCGTCAATGCCAGCGTCATCCATCTCGGCCGCGCGCCCATCGCGGCAACATCGGACAGATTCACTGCGACCGAGCGATATCCAATGTCCGCCGCAGCCAGCGTTTCGGGGAAGTGTATGCCCGCTACCAGCGTGTCGACGACAGTGATCAAATCGCGGTCCGGCGATGGAATCAGTACGGCACCATCATCGCCCACGCCAACCCGCACGTCGGCGGCGGTCTCACGTTCGAAATACCGGCGAATAATCTCAAACTCATCCACCGCGTTACGATCTCCGACATTCAGCCGGCGGGCCGCAATTCTTTTGCGGCACGGTCCAGCAGCGCATTGACATATTTGTGCCCGCCAACTGCACCGAACCGCTTCGCAATTTTGACCGACTCATTGATAACAACCTTGAACGGCACGTCCGGTTTCTCCAGCAGCTCGTAAAAACCCAACAGCAGGATGCCACGTTCCACCGGATCGAGCTGCGACAACGGCCGGTCGGCCAGCTTGTCGATGCTCTTTTCGATACTGGCTGTATTTCGGCAAATGGCGATCAATGCTTCGTCGAAATACTTCTGATCCACGCGCGCGTAGTCAGGACGATCGCGAAACTGGCTGAGCAGTTCCGTCTCGTCGTGGCCCGTAATCTGCATCTGGTAAAGCGACTGTACGAGCAGTTCACGGGCGCGACTGCGGGCGCCGGATTGCGACGCTTTTGACATCTCAGTTCAATCCAGTTTTTGCAGCAGGCTGACCATTTCGATGACCGCAAGCGCTGCCTCTTCGCCTTTGTTGCCGGCCTTGGTGCCCGCGCGTTCGATGGCCTGCTCGATCGTGTCGGTCGTCAGGACACCGAAGCCGATCGGCACGCCATACTCACGGCCTGCCGCAGCCACGCCGCGCATACACTCGCCGGCCACATAGTCGAAATGAGGTGTCGCCCCGCGTATGACGGCGCCAAGCGCGACAATTCCGTCGGCGCGGCGCGCGGCGGCAACCTTGGCGACAGCCAGCGGCATTTCGTATGCGCCCGGGACACGGACGACCTCGATACTCGAGTCACCAGCCCCATGGCGACGCAGACAGGAAACTGCACCCTTGATCAGCGATTCAACAATGAAGTTGTTGAAGCGGGCCGCGACAATCGTAAATCGCGCGTCCCGTGCATTCACTTCCCCTTCGATTACGCGGATCTTGTTCATGGTTGCCTGACTAGCTCTCTACGTAATCGGAAATTTCCAGGTCGAATCCCGAAATGCCGTGCATTTGCTTGGGTGCCGACAGAACCCGCATTCTATTCACGCCGAGATCCCGAAGAATTTGGGCGCCGACGCCGTAAGTGCGTAGAACCGAGTCACCGTCGCGCCGTCGCTGCAGATCGTCGACAGACTGTGACAGACCCTTCACGGCATCCACCAGATCCCGTGACGACTCCTGCTCGCGAAGTATAACCACTACACCCGCCGGTTCCCTGGCGATGCGCTCAATCGCGCGGTCGACCGGCCATCCCAGCCGGCGATCGCTGACGCGCAGAATGTCGCCGAGCGTATCCTGGATATGAACGCGTACCAGCGGGTCCTCCGCAGTGCGCAGATCGCCTTTGGCGAGCGCGACATGCACAGTATGGTTGACATGATCGTCATAGCAATACAGTGTGAAATCGCCATGTGCAGTAGTGATTTTCTCCTCGACAATTCGCTCAACGTTGCGCTCTTTCTCGAGTCGATAACGAATTAGATCGGCAATCGTGCCAATTTTCACCTGATGGTCGCGCGAAAATCTCTCCAGATCCGGGCGGCGCGCCATGCTGCCATCCTCGTTGAGAATCTCGACGATTGTCGCCGCCGGCTCAAAACCGGCGAGTCGCGCCAGATCGCAGCCTGCCTCGGTATGACCCGCCCGGGTCAGGACGCCGCCCGGCTGTGCCATCACCGGAAAAATGTGCCCCGGCTGTCTCAGATGTTCGGCTTTTGCGCCTTTTGCCACGGCAACCTGAACGGTCTTCGCGCGATCATGCGCGGAAATGCCGGTCGTGATTCCCTCGGCGGCCTCGATTGACAGCGTAAAGTTCGTTGCATGCCGTTGGTCGGTCTCATCGACCATGAGCGGCAACCGCAGTTGCGCACACCGCTCACGTGAAATGGTCAGGCAAATCAAGCCCCGTCCATATCGCGCCATATAGTTGATATCTTCAGGCCGCACCTTTTCCGCGGCCATCAGCAAGTCGCCCTCGTTTTCACGATTTTCGTCATCGACCATGATGACCATCTTGCCGTCGCGGATATCCGCGATAATACCCTCGATATCGCTGAATGCAGACCCGGCCGTTGACGGATGATTGATTGTCTCGTTAGGCATAGCCGTACGCCCTCAAAAATTCCCTTGTTATGGTCGACTTTGATATCGACTTTTTGATCGACGCATTCGCCGACTCATCGCCGTGGCTCAGCAACCGCTCCACGTAACGGGCCAGCAGGTCGACCTCGATATTGACTTCCGTCCCCAATCTGTAACCCCCGATGATCGTCGCCTCTGACGTGTGCGGAATAATATTTACGCCAAACGTGTTTTCCGATACCTCATTGACGGTAAGGCTGGCGCCGTCGATGCAGACAGATCCCTTCCTGGCGATGAAGCGGCCGTATTCCGCCGGATACTCCACGATGAGTCTAACCGAGCGAGCGTCACTCTCGCGAGATATTATGCGCCCCACACAATCGACATGTCCGCTGACCAGGTGTCCGCCGAGTCGCTGGCCCACGCTGATCGACGGCTCCAGGTTGACTTTGCTGCCTCTGGCAAGATTGGCGAGCGCCGTGACCTGCGTGGTCTCCACGGAAACGTCCGCGATGAAACCGTTCCGCAGGATTTCGCTGGCCGTAAGACAGACGCCATTGACCGAAATACTTTCGCCAACCGCGAAATCCTGCCAGCGCAAATCCTGTGACGTAATAGTCAGTCGAAGATCGCCCCCCTGCGGCCGCATTTTCTCGATCCTGCCAATCGCTGTGATGATTCCTGTAAACATAATGTCCTGGCGCAGACCCCTAACCGGCCGGCCGTGCAATGATCCTCATGTCGGCGCCGATCTTTCGCACATCGACTATGTCGAGGCCCAGTCTGCCGTCGATCGTCTGCCAGTCCGGCGTCGAAAACATCCCGCGGGTCTCGCTGCCCATGATATGGGGCGCCTGATAAATGACAAGCTCATCGACAAGGCCGGCTGCCAGCAGGCTTCCGGACAGCGTTTGCCCTGCCTCCGCCAGTACATCATTAATCTCGAGTTCTGCCAGCTTGTGGAGGACAGCCGTAAGATCCAGCGAATCGCCGCTGCCGGCGACAGGAAAAACCGACGCACCGGCTG
>SMWD01000102.1 GCA_004357495.1 Gammaproteobacteria bacterium | reverse complement strand
GGGACCTTGGGGTAAACGCTGCGACTGGCATACTGAGCGAACTTCAGGAACCGGAATGCGTTGAACCAGCGCAGCACACGACGCCGGAAACTCTCGTCGGACGCAACGTTGGCACAGATCTCGTCAAGCCGTTGACCGAATTCCTGGCTATCGAGAAACTGGCGGAACGCCATCGACAACCCGGCCACAAATTTCAGCGTGGTTTTCGGCGTCGCCTCCTCCAGGGCCATGCAGAATGTCGCGAGATCCCGGTACGTCTGCGGCGCAAAGGTTTCGAACCCGGCGCCGGCCTCGAGCGCGCGCTGGATTGCCGGGCCGGTCCCGAACGGCACGCGCGCCGACTGCCGGACCCCGGGATAGACCGTCGTGTCGTTCAACGCGCGATACCCGCCCGCGATAATCAGCTTCTGCGCGAAATAAAAATCCTCGCCCCCCTGGCGCAGGTTCATGCCGCCCTGCGCGACATAGGCCGCTGCCGAACAGGCCAGCGCCGATCCAACCGTGTGAAATGCATACGGAAAACCGGCGAGCTGCTGGCCGGCGACGTAAACCCTGAGGTGCAGTTCGTAGTCGATCATCGCGCTGTGCAGCGGGTTATCCGCATCGAACAATCCCGGATGCTCGAAATAGATCGACACGCCGGGGCAACCGGGGTGCTCGATAAATTCCTCGCGGAGCCGCGCCAGATAGTTCGGCGCAACACTGCAGTCGGCATCGAGGCACGCAATGACGCCGGCGCACGCAGTCGTCGTGGCGATGCGCGCGGCCGCTTCGTCCATGCCGAGCTTGCGCGCCAGGCCGACGCCGGCCTGCGCGATCGGGAGCGCGTTGTGCTCGATTGCGTAGCCACGCATCCAGTCCGCCATGCCACCGGCCGCATGGTCGCGGACGCAGCGCGCCGCCGCATTGTTGCGAGCCAGCGTGTCGGCGCCCGCGTCTGCGGGCGCGTTGACCACGACGAGCACTTCGACGTCGCATCCGGGCGCATCGCAGGCCGCCAGTGATTCAAGTACGGGACGGATATCCGGCTCATCGAAACACGGTATGACGACGACCATGCCGAGGCGTGGCGATGCTTCCGCCGCGACGCTAAACGGGTAGAATTGGCGCCGTTCGAGATACCGATCGACAGACGATCGGCGCCTGGCGATTGAGGCGCTCGAGTGGAACACTGTCACGAGGAACTGCGGTTGACTAAAAAATCCATTGATGTGCTTGTTAACACATCGCCGGCGTGGGTCAAGGCCGTTTGCCAGGATTTCGACGCATTTCTTCTCGACCACGCGAACTGCGAGCGCAAGGCATCGGCCATGGCGATGAGCTTCGTCGTCAAGTACCCGGACCGACACTATCTGATCCCGGCCTTGATCGACCTCGCGCGCGAGGAGATCGAGCATTTCAAGGAAATCTACGAGGTCTGTGCGGCGCGCGGACTGACGTTGCAGAAAGATGCGCCGGACCCGTACGTCAAACGATTGCTCGGTGCGGCGCGCCACGGGCGCGACGAGCGACTGATCGATCGCATGCTGATCGCGTCAGTCATCGAGTGTCGCGGCGCCGAGCGGTTCGGATTGTTGGCCCGCGAACTCGAGGACGAAACAATGCGCGCGCTCTACGCGCGCCTGTGGAAGGCGGAACTCAAGCACGGGCACCTGTTCGTGCACCTGTTGCTGAAAGAATTTGACGAACGGCTCGTCTACTCGCGCCTGCGCGAATTACTCGAATTTGAAGCCACGATTGTCGCGGATCTCGAGATTCGGCCCGCACTACATTGAGCTGTTTCAGTACCGCACGCCGAGACGGTCATACAACCCGGATAACAGCCACAGCGGCCCGATCATCAGAAACTGCAAGTCGCGAAAAAAGGACGGGCGTTTCCCCTCGGCGAGGTGGCCAACGAACTGCCCGATCCACGCGACGACAAAGATGACCAGCGATATGAGCCACAGTGGTGTCGTCAGCGTATCCATCCAGATCACGGCGCCCTCGCAGGCCAGCACGAACGGCAGCAAGCCGAGCGCGAGCCGGATGGACAGCACGGCGTAGTAAGCCATGGCTGCCGCGATACAGAGCGTGCTCCAGTTCAAATATTCCGGCCCGCTCGCGAACGCGGCGGGGGTTGGCAGCGACCACAGCAGTCCGATCAGGCTCAGCACGATCAGCGGCACGCAGATGTGGTGCAGCGTCCTGTTAGTCGGGTTCTGATGGTCGGCGGCGTACGCGTCGAGCCAGTATTTCGCGGATCGCATGTCGACACCTCCTCATTTCAACGCCACCAGATCGGCGGCCCAGGCATCCATATCGATTTCGGTCATGTATTTCTCGATGTGTCCGATCTTGTAAACCGTGAACGTCGCCTGTTCGATGCGGCGCTCTGCCTCATCGCCGAGCGCGACTGTGTAAGTCGATACCTCGTCACCGGTGCCCAGTGGCATCGCCAGCGACAATTGCCCGGTCTTGCTGCTCAGGATCAGGGTGCCCGGGCGGTCCTCGCCGGGCTTGCGCACGTACAGCTCGACCCGGGTATTCGGTGTCGCATCGAAATCGACCGTCATCGACCACAGGCCCGAGCACACCGGCTTGAAGACGGCGCCGGTCCATTCGCCGACCGAGACGTTGAAGTGTCGCGAGCGCATGACGCGGCTGTCGACCGACCCCCGGACCTGCGTCTGGTTGTATTCGATGCGGTCGCGTTCGCCCGAGTGGGTCAGGTCCAGCCCCGCAAACGTGACGCCGACGACCTCTTTCTCGCAGCGGATGAGCATCTTTTCCAGTGTGATCTTGCCGTTCTCGATCAGGCCGAAGAACTGGTCGAAGTCGTGGTCCGTGAACTCCTCGTTCGACATGTCCTGCGCGGCCGCAGACGAGGCCGCGACGATGATGATGATCGCCAGCAGCGTGCATAGTCCTCGTTTTTCCATCGGTTTATCCTCAGATCGACTGCAGGAAGGCCAGCAGCTCGTCACGCTGCGCCTCGTTCAGTGCGCGAAAGGCCTCGCGCACAGGTTCGGCCTCGCCACCGTGCCAGAGTATCGCCTCGGACAGGGTGCGTGCGCGGCCATCGTGCAGATAGGCCTCGAAGCCGCTGACGTCCAGCGTCAGCCCGATGCCCCACAGCGGCGCGGTGCGCCACTCGCGGCCGGTGGCCAGGAAGTCGTGACGATGATCGGCCAGACCCAGGCCGAGATCGTGTAACAGCAGGTCGGTGAAGGGGTGGATCGTCTGGTTGGCCAGTTCCTCCAGTTCCGAATCGCCGGTGACCAGCGTCGGCCGGTGACAGTTGCTGCATCCGATCGCGTTGAACATCGATAGTCCGGCCAAGACCTTCGGCGTGTCGGCGTCGCGCTGCCGAGGCACGCCGACCAGCTGGGTGTATCGAACCAGCGGGTCAAAGAAGGACGCCATGATTTCGGGTGAGTCGGCGACGTCTGCCGCGACTCGCGCGCAGGCGACCTGGCCGTCGGCACAGTTGTCGTTCGGGAACACCGGTGTCGTCAGCCCCATATCACCGATCGCGGCCCCGGCATTCTGCTGGCGCACGCTCGGCTGATTCGCCTTCCAGCCGAACCGCCCCACCGCCTCGCGGTTATTGACCGCATCCCAGACGATGTTGATGCGACCCGAGATGCCGTCCTGGTCCTCGTCATCCGGGTCCGCGAGGTCGTGCAGTGTCCGCTCCGGGATGGCTTCGAGCAGACCGAGACCGATCAGCGGGCTCGCGATGCGCACCGATACCCGGGTATCGCCGGGCAGTTCGCCGAAGGCGAGCGCCGTGAAGTTCAGGATCGGGCGGCGCAGCGAGTAGGGCGTGCCGTCGGCGTACTCACCCGGGACCGCTTCCCAGGTCATGTGCGCCGTGCCTTCCGCCGCCACGCCATCGATGCTGCGGTCCTGCAACTGGTCGCCGTAGCCGGGTACGCCGAGCGGTTCGCCGTGCGGGCCTTCCCCGTAGAGGCTGATACGCACGAGTATCGACTCCATCGGTTCGTCGGGCGCGGCCGGCGCGCGACCGCGACCATTGTTGACATGACAGTCGGCGCAGGCCGAGCGATTGAATACGGGGCCGAGGCCATCGGTGGTCGGTTGCGAACCGGGTGCGGGTTCCCAGACCGTATTGAACAGCTGCTGTCCGAACGTGAATCGGGCCCGGCTCCTGCCGGCCGCATTGGCGGCGATCGAGCGGAAAGCGCGCTCGCCGGTCACGTCGACGGTCGTGTCACCACCGAGTGCCGGCGACAGGTCTCCCGCGAGTGCCGGGCCGCTACAGGTAGCCAGCGCCGCGAGTATCGTTATGCATGCTTTCATTGCGGCTCTCGAACGACGTGCCAGCATCATGGTAACGGGAAACGCGTGCCAACCGACAGCCGGGGGATGTGCGACGGGCATGCGCCCACCGGGTGGACGCGGCCATCCGGTCTCAGGAACACGGATGCTCTTAAGATCACTCCACAACTGTGCCAAGTGCATGACCGACTCACGTAAATCTCCCGATTTTTCGAACTCGCCGTCGCGCACCTGGACGCTCCCGTCATCAGCGCCGGTTGGGGAATTTTTCAGAGGTCGTGAATCGCATCCATGTCGTCGCGGATGATGCCGGCCCACCGCTGGAAGCCGGGAACGACTTCCAGCCAATTATTGGCACGACTGGCATGAATCCCGCCGACCGCTTGTTTGGCGGTCCGGCGTTCGACGACGCGGGCAACGATCCCGCCGGTTGTCGAGTCGAAGAATTCTCCGACCAGAGTGGCTTCGCCAACCGAACTGACGAATCCCTCGGACATGGATGCCGCATCGATGTTGCGGTTCGGATCCGGCTCGCTGGGCGCGAGCGCGACGATATCGGTGAGTCTTACGTGAATCCTGAGTACGTCGGGGCCGGGGACATCCGTGCGCACAAGATATTCTGACTGCCCGAGTTCATCACCGAAGGTGCGCCCTGCTACCTCGGTCAAACTCCGCTTATCGTCATCTGACAGCGGAAACTCCCGTACGCGCGAGACTGAACTTTCATCACGACGAGGAACCCGGAATTCAAGATCGATGTCGTCGAGTAAGAAACGGCTGTAGTGGGCGAGATCGACATCCGGATTGATCCAGACATTCTGGATCTTCGAGCTTTCGACCCGGACCAGGCCATCAAAACTGATGTCGGCCTCCGGAGGCGGCGCCAGAACGACGCCCTGTGAACAACCGGCAGCGTACAGAAGAGAAACAAGTATCAGACTCCGCGCTTTCATGCCCTTCGGCTCCTTCCCTACCTACACATCGCGACGAGATAGCCGTCAGGATACCTGATCAGCCACCTGCTTGACGCAACATTCCATCCACCCACGGCATTCGCCTACACATGTCGTAGAGATGGACTTGCCGGTCACGGAGCACAAAACCAGTTCTTGCGGATACCTGTGGAGGTTCGACCCCTCCACCAATTCTGAGAAGAATGCGACGACCAAGCTCTGACGCCATGCCCGGCACCAAACCACGCTCACAATCCCTTACGGGGCTTGAAAGTCCAATCCCAGGTAAAGCGAAGATAGCCGTCGAACTCCTCTCAGGTGATACAAGGATAGGAAATTCTATCGCGTCGGCGCAGCTGACCCGATACCAGCCAAGCCGGACTACTCACTTATGGGCTGAGTGCAGGAGGAATTCGGCGCGCATTTTCGATCGGCGCAGCGGTATGGCCGTGAACTCCGGTGCCGGCCCGGGATCCCAGACCTTCAGGTGTCTGAGGATGCGTTCGATGACAACGGTATCATCGATCAACGCGATGATGCGCATGGCCGCGCCGCAGTTCGGGCACTCGAGCGGAGCGACCTCGTACTCCGCACACGGAAGTGCCAGTGTCGTGAAGGCCAAATTGGCGTGTATCTGAACACGCAATTCTACTCGGCGCGTAGCGCCACAATCGCAAGCTGCGGCGCGAACGCATAGGCCAAAGCCGTGGCGGTACCCAGGCCGCCGACGATCAATGCAGGCTTCAGCGTCGCATCGATAAATTTCTGCATGTCATCTCCCCGTCAGCGGCCGATCCACTCCCCCGCCTACTGCTCGCTGCCCTTGCCGGTATAACGCATGAAAAACGCCAGCGCCGCGACCACGACCGCGATGCCGCCACCGTACCTAAGCAACGCCGCCGGCTCATCCCCACCCGCCGCGTGGCCAAGAAACGCCACGGCCAGTGCGGCCACGATCACACCTATGATCTTGTCTTCGAGATCTTTAAAGGGTGTCGATCTTCAGGCGCATCGGTAACTCGACGTCCGTAGTGCTGATGAACAGTCGGTAGAGGCCCAGCGCGGTGATGTATGCGACCGTCCCGATCAGAAACAGGTCGATGATCTCGATGACGGCGAGGGACATGGTCTTTGCCGCCTTCGCAGAAAAATCGCCGAGCTGCACGAGATTGACCGCGGAGGTGACGATGCGACCCACGCCCATGATCAGCACCCCGATGGCCAGTAGTACACAGCCGATTACGGGTATCACCAGAATATAGCGGCAAAGCATGAGGAAGTTCGTCATCGTCTGACTCCAATTTCACTTGACGGGCGATGCCCGATTGAGTTCTTCCGGTTAGTCGAGTATCGGCACCATGTCGGTTATCTCTTTGCCCTGTTTGCGCGCGACATTCTTTTGGATCTGCTTAACAGGAAGGTTCTTGATCACTATTTTGAATCTCCTGACTGAATCAAAATCTACTTCCGGAGAAGCGAAATATTTCTTACCGTTCGATCCGTGATCGGAAGAAAAAACTTTATTTGACTTATTGGACCGATAACTGAAAATATTATATACCTTCGGAAAATAATTTTCCTGAAGATACTTAATATTGACAGATCAATAACAATAACTTTTCGGGTCTTCCGGGTATATCTCTGCCACCGGTATGGACTCTTCTGCTAATGGATTATTATCATGATGCATGAGTTTACCGTCAATTTCTGTCACGGTTTCGCTGGACGAATGATGTGGGTCAGCAGCGCTACGATCTGGAGGTCCCGCAATGACTGAGGATCAAATAGTGCAGTATTGGCCATCGCTGATCGGCGTCACATTGATCGTGCTGACTCATTTGTTTATCCCGCATATTCATTTCATGCGTAAGTCAGACAACATCTGGGTGCCGGCATCCGTCGGAGTCGCCCTTGCCTATGTATTCATTGATATTTTTCCGCATCTCGCCAAGTCGAAGGCGAAATTGGTGCCCACCGGAGACAACCCGGTTTATGAGTTTCT
>SMWD01000101.1 GCA_004357495.1 Gammaproteobacteria bacterium | reverse complement strand
GAGATGGTGATGCCGGGCGACAACATCCAGATGAAGGTTGAGCTGATCGCGCCGATTGCGATGGAAGAGGGCCTGCGCTTTGCGATCCGCGAGGGCGGTCGCACGGTAGGCGCCGGCGTGGTGGCGAAGATTATCGAGTGATGGTACGCGGGGTTTCCGGGCGAATTTGCTCGGCGGCCCGCTCGCGGGCTTGGATCGGAGTCGGACAATCCGACTGACAGGCCGGGGTCTAACCCCTTAACGGTGGACCCCGGTGGTAAGTAGAGAGCTGGGGTCTGACCCCAGACAATCGCGGTATCGGTTGCGCTGCAGCAGCTGTTACCGAATGACCGGGAATGGTCCCGGTCGATGCACAATTCGATTAAGGATAGAAAATGGCTACAAATCAAAATATTAGAATCCGGCTCAAGGCCTTCGATCACCGTCTGATCGACAAGTCGGCCCGGGAAATCGTCGATACGGCGAAGCGGACCGGCGCCCAGGTGCATGGCCCGATCCCGTTGCCGACGAAAATGGAGCGGTTTACCATCCTGATTTCACCCCACGTTAACAAGGATGCCCGTGATCAGTATGAGCTCCGGACCCACAAGCGGCTCATGGATATCCTGAACCCCACGGACAAGACGGTTGATGCTCTGATGAAGCTGGAATTGCCGGCTGGCGTCGACGTGCAGATTAAATTGAACTAGCCGCGTTAGCTCGCTATAATTGCCTGCTCGCTCGGCCCGGTGCAGGATAGCCTGTGTCGGGCTTCGTGCTGCCAGAGGTCGAAGCTACGCCACGGCAGTGCCCGGGACAGGGACGGGAAGTAGACGACTTGGCCGGAACGGCCTAAAAGAAAATGGGTAATTTGGGCCCCGGACGGGCCAAAATCAGGGATTAGGCAGATCAGACTTCGTTTCTGAGTTCATTCGACCAGAAGAACGCTCGGACTCGAAGGCTGACCTGTTTTTGTAGACTCACGCTGCTCGTGCATAACGAGCAGCAGCAACGGTAAGGAACTCGGCATGGCCATCGGGCTCGTAGGTCGAAAAACTGGAATGAGTCGTGTTTTCACGGAAGACGGCGAGTCGGTGCCTGTGACCATCATCCAGGCGCTGCCTAATCGCGTGACGCGCATCAAGACCGAAGCCAGCGATGGCTACACCGCGTTGCAGGTGACCACCGGCTCGGTCAAGCCATCCCGGGTCAGCAAGCCGGTCGCGGGCCAGTACGCTGCGGCATCGATTGAACCGGGCGAGGGCCTGTTCGAGCTCCGGCTGAGCGCCGAGGAGGCTGGTGAGTTCGAGCCTGGCGCCGAGTTGACCGTCGAGCGTTTTCAGGCCGGCCAGATTGTCGACGTAACCGGCACCTCGATCGGCAAGGGTTTCGCCGGGGTGATCAAACGGCATCACTTCCATATGCAGGACGCGACGCACGGTAACTCGCTGTCGCACCGCGCGCCGGGGTCGATCGGTCAGAATCAGACGCCGGGGCGTGTATTCAAGGGCAAAAAAATGGCCGGCCACATGGGCAACGTGAAGCGTACGGCCCAGGGTCTCGAGGTCGTGCAGGTTGACGTAGAGCGTAACCTGATCGTCGTCAAGGGTTCGATCCCCGGCCATGCCGGTGGCCGCGTGTTCGTCAGGCCAACGGTCAAGGCCCGTGCCGGCAACCGTGGCGCTGATCAGCAGGGCGGCAAATGATGTTCGCGCTTGGCCAGAGCGGCGTAGCGGGTTCGGTTGCGGAAACCATCAGGTAAAATGAAGATTGCGATTACAGGGGGTTCCGGAAGCGTCGAGGTATCAGACGCCACGTTCGGCGTGACCTTTAACGAGCCGCTGATCCATCAGGTCGTCACGGCTTATCGGGCTGGCGGCCGGGCCGGTACGAAAAAGCAGAAAAGCCGTTCTGATGCCCGTGGCGGCGGCGCGAAGCCGTGGCGCCAGAAGGGCACAGGGCGCGCTCGCGCCGGCACGATCCGCAGCCCGATCTGGGTCGGTGGCGGTCGGGCATTTGCAGCGCGCCCGCGCGATTACTCGCAAAAGGTCAATCGCAAGATGTACCGCGCCGCCATGCGCTCATTGTTTTCAGAGCTGGTTCGCCAGGATCGCCTGGTCGTCGTTGACTCGATTTCGATCGAGCAGCCGAAGACGAAGGAACTGGCCGCCAAGCTTGCCGAATTGAAGCTCGATCACGTGCTGATTCTGATGGATTCGTACGATACGAACGTGTGTCTCGCGGCGCGTAACCTGCCGTGGGTCGATGTGCTCGATCTGCGCGAGATGAACCCGGTTAGCCTGATTCGTTACGATAAAGTGCTGGCGACGAAAGCGGCAGTTCAGGCGCTCGAGGGGCAGTTGTCATGAGTGCGGCGCATCACCAGGAACGGTTGATGACCGTGCTTCTCGGCCCCCACGTGTCCGAGAAGACGACTGATGTCGCAGACCGCCACAATCAGACGGTATTCAAGGTGCGCCGCGATTCGACGAAAAAGGAAGTCAAAAAAGCCGTCGAAATGATGTTCGAAGTTACGGTTACCAGCGTTCAGGTTGTCAACTGCCGGGGCAAGATCAAACGTTTTGGCAAGGGATGGGGTCAGCGTCAGAATTGGAAGAAAGCATATGTCACGCTCGCCGAGGGTGACAGCATCGACTTTCTCGGTGCCGAGTAAGGCTCGGTAGAGCAGTTAGAATATAGAAGATCCGGATAGCGAATCGCATCATGTCAGTACAGAAGCTACGACCCACGTCGCCCGGCCGCCGATTTACGGTTAAGGTCAACTCGCCGCAGTTGCACAAGGGTGAGCCCTATGCGCCGCTGCTCGAGAAGAAGACGAGATCCGGCGGTCGTAACAACCACGGCCGCATCACGACGCGCCATCGTGGCGGTGGTCACAAGCAGCACTATCGGCTCATCGATTTCCGCCGCAACAAGGACGGTATTGAGGGCAAGATCGAGCGTATCGAATATGATCCGAATCGCAGCGCGCATATTGCGCTGGTCCTGTATACGGATGGCGAGCGCCGTTACATTCTGGCGACGAAGGGCGTTCGCGCCGGCGACAAGATCATGTCGGGCCGCGAAGCGCCGATCAAGCCGGGCAACGCATTGCCGATTCGTAATATTCCGGTCGGTACGCTGGTTCACAATGTCGAACTGAAGCCGGGCAAGGGCGGACAAATGGTCCGTGCCGCCGGCGGCAGTACGCAGATCGTTGCCCGCGAAGGCGCGTATGCAACGCTGCGCCTGCGTTCGGGCGAGATGCGCAGGGTGCATGTCGATTGTCGCGCGACAATCGGTGAGGTCGGCCACAATGAGCACAATTTGCGCAAGCTCGGCAAGGCGGGCGCGAGTCGCTGGCGCGGCGTGCGACCGACGGTCCGTGGCGTTGCGATGAACCCGATTGATCACCCGCATGGTGGCGGTGAGGGTCGCACGTCCGGTGGTCGCCACCCGGTATCCCCGTGGGGTACTCCGACCAAGGGTAAGAAGACTCGTCACAACAAGCGTACGGACAACATGATCGTGCGCCGTCGTGGTCGCAAGTAACGACTGCATTGCGTCAGGGAACAGGAAGTAGAGGAATCAGAAGTGCCGCGTTCGATTAAGAAAGGGCCATTCGTGGATGATCATCTGATCAGGAAGGTCCGCGAAGCTGTTGCGACGAACTCTCGCCGGCCGATCAAGACCTGGTCGCGTCGTTCGATGATTCTGCCGGAGATGGTGGGCCTGACAATTGCCGTACATAACGGGCGCGATCACGTGCCCGTGTTGATTTCCGAGAATATGGTGGGCCACAAACTGGGCGAGTTCGCGGCGACGCGCACGTTCAGGGGTCATTCGGGCGACCGGAAAACCAAGTGAAGGAAAGAGCGATGCAGGTTTCAGCGAAACTCAAATACGCGCGGATTTCTCCGCAGAAGTGTCGGCTGGTTGCTGATGCGATCCGTGGGCAGTCGGTCGCGTCGGCGCTGCAGACGTTGACGCTCATGCCGAAGAAAGGTGCCGGCATGGTCAAAAAGGTGCTCGAATCGGCGGTCGCGAATGCCGAGCACAATCACGGCGCGGATATTGATGAGTTGAAGATCTCGGCGATCTGCATCGATGAGGCACCGACCTTCCGGCGCTTTCGGGCACGGGCAAAGGGCCGGTCCACGCGAATTATCAAGCGCAACAGCCACATCACAGTGCAGGTTGCGGACGGGCAGGACTAGGGTATGGGTCAGAAGGTACATCCGATCGGAATTCGCCTTGGTATCAGCAAGGACTGGGCATCCACGTGGTACGCGGACGGCAGGACGTTCGCGCAATATGTCGTGAGCGATCACAAGATTCGTGTGTTTATCAAACACAAGCTCAAGGACGCATCCGTCAGCCGCATTACGATCGAGCGCCCGGCACGCAAGGTGCATATCACGATCCACACAGCACGGCCGGGTATCGTGATCGGCAAGAAAGGAGAAGACATCGAGAGGCTGCGCCGCCGGATCTCCGGCATGCTGAAGATGAGTCTCGCTGACGTGCGCATCAACATCGCCGAGATCCGCAAGCCGGAACTGGAAGCGCAGCTTGTCGCCGAGGGTGTTGCGCAGCAACTCGAGCGGCGCATCATGTTCCGTCGCGCGATGAAGCGCGCCGTGACCAATACGATGCGCCTCGGCGCCGAAGGCATCAAGGTCAAGGTCGGAGGCCGTTTGAACGGCGCGGAAATCGCGCGTTCCGAGTGGTATCACGAGGGCCGTGTGCCGCTGCATACTTTGCGCGCCGATATTGACTACGGCTTTGCCGAGGCGGCGACGACGTACGGCATCATTGGCGTCAAGGTCTGGATCTTCCGTGGCGAAGTTCACGACCTCCCCGATGCGGCTGCGGTCAAGGCGGGCGCGGAGAAATCGCCGGCGCGCCCGGCTCAGGGTAAAGGCTAACGGATCATGCTACAGCCCAAACGTACAAAATTCAGGAAGCAGCACAAGGGCCGCAACCGCGGCCTGGCCAATCGCGGCAACACCGTTGCCTTTGGCGAGTTCGGTCTGAAGTCGACCGGGCGCGGGCGCATCACGGCGCGCCAGATAGAAGCGGCCCGGCGCGCCATGACCCGATACATCAAGCGCAGCGGCAAGATATGGATCCGGATTTTCCCTGACAAGCCGATTACCAAGAAGCCTCTCGAGGTTCGGATGGGTAAGGGCAAGGGTAACGTCGAGTACTGGGTCTGCCAGATTCAGCCCGGCCGCATGCTCTACGAAATGGAAGGCGTAACCGAAGAGACTGCACGCGAGGCGTTTCGACTCGCTGCTGCGAAGTTACCGGTTTCGACCACGGTTGTTTCACGGCAGGTGATGGGATGAAGGTAAGCGAACTACGGCAGAAGAATGCTACTCATCTGACCGAGGAGCTTCTCGATCTGCGCCGCGAGCAATTTAATTTGCGCATGCAGCAAGCGACCGGTCAACTCGTGCGCCCGGATCAATATCGCCATGTGCGCAAGGACATCGCGCGTATCAAGACGATTCTCCGTGAACAGGAGATCAAGAACGACAAGGCTGAGGTCAGATCATGAGCGAAGCAGGCAACGCAACACAGGCGGAGAAGAAGCTTCGCACGGTGACCGGCAGGGTGGTCAGCGACAAGATGGATCAGACGATATCGGTCGCTATCGCGCGCGTCGTCAAGCACCCGCTGTACGGCAAGTATCTTCGTCGGACGACGAAAATCCTCGTTCATGACGAGGAAAATACCTGCAAGCCGGGTGATCTCATTACCATCGCAGAGTGCCGCCCGTACTCCAAACGGAAGTCATGGCGGTTGGTAGAAGTATTGGAACGCGCTGAGGCGCGCTAGCGGAATGCGTTCCGTTTATTGGTGATCGACAATGATACAGATGCAATCAATGCTCAGCGCAGCAGATAACAGCGGCGCCCGACGCGTCATGTGCATCAAGGTGCTGGGCGGGTCCAAGCGTCGCTACGCCGGCGTGGGCGACATTATCAAAGTCAGCGTCAAGGATGCGATACCGCGAGGTCGTGTCAAGAAGGGCGAGGTCTACAACGCGGTCGTCGTTCGCACCCGCAAGGGCGTGCGACGCAAGGACGGCTCGCTGATCCGCTTCGACGGCAATGCCGCTGTTCTGCTGAACGCTCGCCTTGAGCCGATCGGCACGCGTATTTTCGGCCCCGTGACGCGCGAGCTGCGTACCAGTCGATTCATGAAGATTATTTCTCTGGCGCCGGAAGTGCTCTAAGCCAGGGTTTATTGAGCCTGAGACATGCAAAAGATCAAGAAAGACGATGACGTTATCGTAATCGCCGGTAAAGACAAAGGTCGACGAGGCACCGTGTTGAGTGTGCTCGAGAACGGTCGTGTGCTGGTCGAGGGTATTAATATCGTCAAGAAGCATCAGAAGCCCAATCCGAATTCGGGTGTTCAGGGTGGCATCATCGAGATGGAAATGGCGATCCACCGGTCGAACCTGATGCTGTTTAACCCGATGACCGATAAAGGCGATCGGGTCGGAATCAAAACCTTGGAAGATGGCCGCAAGGTCCGTTTTTTCAAATCGAACAATGAGGTCGTCGACGCCTGATCGGGGCGGCGTAAGAGACGGGACAATGGCCAGACTGCAAGAGTTTTACAGGAATACCGTGGTGCCGCAGCTCCAGGAAAAGCTGGGGCTGACGAATATCATGGAAGTGCCGAAGATCACCAAGATTACCTTGAACATGGGTGTCGGTGAGGCGGTCGCTGATCGCAAGGTCATCGAGAAGGCCGTCGCCGACATGCAGCTGATTGCTGGCCAAAAACCGGTTGTGCGCAAGGCGCGCAAGTCCGTAGCCGCGTTCAAGCTGCGCGACGGCATGCCGATTGGTTGCAAAGTCACGCTGCGCCGCGAGCGCATGTACGAGTTTCTCGATCGCCTGATCTCGATCGCGATTCCACGTATCCGGGATTTTCGCGGGCTTAGCCCGAAGTCCCTGGACGGCCGCGGTAACTTCAGCATGGGCGTACAGGAACAGATCATCTTTGCCGAGATCGAATACGACAGCATCGATACAATCCGCGGCATGGATATCACGATTACGACATCGGCAAGGAACGACGAGGAAGGTCGTGCCTTGCTGGAAGCGTTTAATTTCCCTTTTAAGAAGTAGCGCGCCGGACCAGGATGACAGGAATAGCGAATGGCCAAGAAATCGATGATTGAACGCGAACGCAAGCGCGCCAAGACGGTTGCACGATTTGCGAAGAAGCGTGCGGAGCTGAAGAATATCATCGGCGATGCCAGCGCCACCGCTGAAGATCGTGCCGCCGCGATGGCGAAGCTGCACAAGCTGCCGCGCAATGCGAGCCCGTCACGTATGCGCAACCGTTGCGCCATTACGGGTCGCCCGCAGGGTTATTATCGCAAGTTTGGTCTCGGCCGTAACAAGCTCAGAGAAGAGACCATGAGCGGCAACATCCCTGGCCTCAGAAAGGCCAGCTGGTAAGGGTTCTGCGGTAGGTGCAGGGACACAAAGCGAGGTTCGATTCCGGCAGCCGGGCGAACATAGCGAGAGGAATATATTGAAATGAGTATGTCAGATCCCATCGCCGATATGCTGACGCGTATTCGCAATGGACAGCGCGTCCTGATGGAGAGTGTCGCCATGCCATCGTCGAAGACCAAGGTTGCGATTGCCACGGTGCTGCTCGACGAAGGTTACATCACTGCGTTCAATGTCGAGGATGCGCCGGGCAACAAGAAGCAGTTAACCGTTGCTCTGAAGTATTTCGAAGGCAAGCCGGTTATCGACACGATTCAGCGAATTAGCCGACCCGGCCACCGCATTTTGAAGAAAAAAGACGAGTTGCCCAAAGTGCTCGGCGGTCTCGGTGTTGCGATCGTGTCGACGTCCAGCGGCGTCATGACGGATCGCGCCGCCCGTCGCCAGGGCGTCGGCGGCGAGATACTCTGCGTGGTTTCTTGAGAAGATTCAGTCATGTCCAGAATTGCAAAAAAGCCGTTGCCACTGCCGAAAGGCGTGGATATTTCGCAGGCCAATGGCGTCCTGAAGGTCAAGGGGCCGAAGGGTGAATTAAGCCTCGAGCTGAACATGGAGGTCGAGATCGACGTCGTAGAGAATGTTGCAACCGTCAAGGCGCGTTCTGGCTCGCGTTTCGCACATGCGATTTCCGGCACGACCCGCGCTCTGATCGCGAATATGTTGACCGGCGTCATGGACGGTTTCGAGCGCAAGCTCGAACTGGTCGGCGTCGGTTATCGCGCCAAGGCTCAGGGCCGGAAACTCGACCTGACGCTCGGCTTTTCGCACCCGATCGTCTACGAGGTGCCGGCGGGCATCACGGTCGAGACTCCGAGTCAGACGGAGATTGTCATCAAGGGCATCGACAAGCAGCAGGTTGGCCAGGTTGCCGCGGAGATTCGCGGCTATCGTCCGCCGGAGCCCTACAAGGGCAAGGGCGTGCGTTATGCGGATGAGCGGGTTGTCTTGAAGGAAGCGAAGAAGAAGTAGCGGGACTGATCGCAGCGAACAGCGCGGCATGACCAGTTAGGGCATTAGATATGACAAAAAATCAGAGCAGATTGCGACGCGCGCGCCGCACGCGGGCAAAAATCCGGGAGTTGGCCATTCATCGTCTGTCGATTCATCGGACGCCGCGGCATATTTACGCGCAGGTCATCGGGCCTGATGGCGGCACGATTGTGGCGGCGGTGTCGACAGTTTCCAAAGATCTGCGCAGTTCGCTGAAGTTCACGGGTAACGTGGAGGCTGCGGCTGCAGTGGGCAAAGCCATCGCAGACAAGGCGAAAGCAGCCGGTGTCACCCAGGTGGCGTTTGACCGGTCCGGTTTTCGTTACCACGGGCGCGTCAGGGCGTTGGCAGATGCTGCCCGCGAGAACGGGCTGCAGTTTTAAGCAGGGCGAGAGAGCATGGCGAGAGTTGATAGAAATCAAAGTTCCGATGATCTGTTGGAAAAACTGGTTACCGTGAATCGGGTGGCCAAGGTTGTTAAGGGTGGCCGACAATTCGGTTTCACCGCGCTGACAGTGGTCGGTGATGGCGCAGGTCGAGTCGGATTCGGCTACGGCAAGGCACGTGAAGTGCCGATCGCTATTCAGAAGTCGATGCAGGACGCGCGCAAGAATATCCGCACGGTCGAATTGAAGAACGACACATTGCATTACTCCATGGTTGGCCGTCACGGCGCGACCAAGGTGTACATGCAGCCGGCCTCGGAAGGTACCGGCATCATTGCCGGCGGCGCCATGCGCGCGGTTTTCGAGTGTGCCGGTGTGCGCAACGTACTGGCCAAGAGTTACGGGTCGCGCAATCCGATTAACGTAGTCAGAGCGACCATCGAGGCACTGTTCGGCGTAAACGCGCCGGAGCGCTTCGCTGCCAAGCGTGGCAAGACCGTCGCCGAAATTCTGGATTGAGATCATGGCGCAGGGCAAGAAAGTCAAAGTGACGTTGGTAAAGAGCAAGCACGGCCGCCTGAAGGCGCACCGTGCTTGTGTGGCTGGTCTCGGTCTGCGGCGGATACACCAGACCGTCGAAGTGCTCGATACGCCCGAGAATCGCGGCATGATCAACCGGGTGTCGTACCTGCTGCGGGTCGAGGAAGCATAAATGAGACTCAATGAACTGAAACCCGGTAGCCGCAAAGAGCGCAAGCGTCGTGGCAGAGGCCACGCAGCCGGGCAGGGCAAGACCTGCGGGCGTGGCCAGAAGGGCCAGGGCTCGCGTTCGGGCGGTTACCACAAGGTCGGCTTCGAAGGCGGCCAGATGCCGTTGCAGCGGCGCCTGCCGAAGCGCGGTTTTGTTTCGGTGACCCGCGACGACACGGCCGAGGTGCGCTTGCACGAACTGGCCAAGGTGACCGGGGACGTAATCGATATCGAAGGCCTGAAAAATGCCGGCGTTTGTCCGCGCATCGCGAAACGGGTCAAGGTCATTGCGTCGGGCACCATCGACAAGGCCGTCAAGACGCAGGGCCTGGCGGTGACGCCGGGTGCGCGCAAGGCGATCGAAGCTGCCGGCGGCAGCATAGACGACTGATCAGGAATCGAGGCAGACACGTGGCAAGAGACAAGCTGGTCAATCCCGCAGCGGCACTGGGCGAAGCAACCCGGTTCTCCGACCTGCGCCAGCGCCTGATTTTCCTGATCGGCGCGCTGATCGTCTACCGTATCGGTACGTTCATCCCGGTCCCGGGCATCGACCCGGTGGCCCTCGAGCAGTTCTTCGAACAGCAGGAAGGCACGATCCTGAGTATGTTCAATATGTTCTCCGGCGGTGCACTGAGTCGCCTGAGCATTTTCGCGCTCGGCATCATGCCGTATATCTCGGCATCCATCATCATGCAGATGGCCAGTGTCGTCGTGCCGACCCTGGCGGCGATCAAGAAAGAAGGCGAATCGGGCCGACGCAAGATCACGCAATACACCCGGTACGGTACGGTCGTGCTGGCCACCTTCCAGTCGATCGGTGCGTCGGTCGCACTGCAGAACCAGGGCGTCGTGATTGCCCCGGGCCCGAGCTTTGTGTTCACAGCGGCCGTTACCCTGGTCACCGGCACGCTGTTCCTGATGTGGCTCGGCGAGCAAATCACCGAGCGCGGCATCGGCAACGGGATTTCCATGATCATTCTGGCCAGCATCGTCTCCGGCCTGCCGGCGGCCATCGGCGGCACGTTGCAGCTCGTCGAGACCGGCGAGATGAATGCGGCACTGGCGCTGGCCCTGATCATGCTGGTCCTCGGAGTCATATGGTGTGTGGTTTTCATGGAGCGCGGCCAGCGGCGCATCACCGTGCACTACGCGAAACGTCAGCAGGGCCGCAAGCTGATGCAGGGCCAGTCCACGCATCTGCCGTTCAAGATCAACATGGCCGGCGTGATCCCGCCGATTTTCGCCTCCAGTATCATTCTGTTTCCGGCCACGATTGCCGGCTGGTTCGGTACCAGTGAGGGCATGGGCTGGCTGCAGACACTTGGCGCGCAGCTGGCTCCGGGACAGCCCATTTACATCATGCTTTATGCATCGTTGATCATGTTTTTCTGTTTTTTCTATACCGCACTGGTATTCAACTCGCAGGAAACGGCCGATAACCTCAAGCGTTCCGGTGCATTCGTTCCCGGCATTCGCCCGGGTCGTCAGACGGCGGAGTACATCGACAAGGTTCTGACGCGGCTGACGTTCTGGGGTGGTCTGTATATCACTACCGTATGTTTGTTGCCCGAGTTCATGATTTTGTACCTGCGCGTTCCGTTTTATTTCGGCGGTACCTCGGTGTTGATCATCGTTGTCGTGACGATGGATTTCATGGCGCAGTTGCAATCGCACATGATGTCGCATCAGTACGAGGGCATGTTGAAGAAGGCCAATCTGCGCGGCTATGGCCGTGCCGGTCAGGTCAGATAAGGAGTTCGATATGAAAGTTCGAGCATCAGTCAAGAAGATCTGCAGAAACTGCAAGATCGTTCGCCGCAACCGGGTCGTTCGTGTTATTTGCACGAACCCCCGGCACAAGCAGCGTCAAGGCTAACTGGAGAATAACGAATGGCGCGTATCGCTGGAATCAATATCCCGTTGCACAAGCACGTGATTATTGCGTTGACTTCGATCTACGGCATCGGCAGCACCCGTGCGAGCCAGGTTTGCGAGGGAGCCGGCGTTGCCAAGGACATCAAGGTCAAGGACCTCAGTGAACCCGAGGTGGAGAATCTGCGTACCGAAGTGGCAAAGTTCATTGTCGAGGGCGATCTCCGTCGCGAGGTATCGATGAATGTGAAGCGTTTGATGGATCTGGGTACGTACCGCGGCATCCGGCATCGCCGCGGCTTGCCGTTGCGCGGCCAGCGGACGCGAACCAATGCACGCACCCGCAAGGGCCCGCGTCGCGCGGTCCGCAAGTAGGGCCCCGGTAAATCCGACAGATATTGCAGTAGGTTGAAAAATGGCACAAACGAAGACACGCAAGAAAGTCAAGAAACACGTCGTAGATGGCATTGCGCACATCCACGCGTCCTTCAACAACACGATCATTACGATCACCGATCGCCAGGGCAATACCATTGCCTGGGCGACGGCCGGTGGTTGTGGTTTTCGCGGTTCGCGCAAGAGCACACCCTTCGCAGCTCAAGTTGCCGCCGAACGGGCCGGTAAGGCCGCGCAGGAAGTTGGCATGCAGACCCTCGAGGTCTGGGTTCGCGGGCCGGGTCCCGGGCGCGAGTCCGCGGTGCGTTCGTTGAACTCGACCGGCTTCAAGATCACGAACATCGAAGATGTCACCCCGATCCCTCACAACGGTTGCAGGCCGCCGAAAAAACGGCGCGTCTAAGGAATTCAGGCATGGCAAGGTATTTAGGTCCGAAATGCAAGCTGGCGCGCCGCGAAGGCACCGACTTGTTTCTGAAGAGCGGCATCAAGCCGCTCGAAGCAAAATGCAAGCTCGACGTCGTGCCCGGCACGACGGCCAGCTCGCGCCGCAGTCGTATTTCCGACTACGGTTTGCAGCTCCGCGAGAAGCAGAAGTTGCGCCGTATGTACGGTGTGCTGGAGCGTCAGTTTCGCAATTACTATAAAAAAGCGGCTCGCCAGCGGGGCTCGACGGGCGAGAATCTGCTGCGGCTGCTTGAAGGCCGTCTGGACAACACTGTCTATCGCATGGGGTTTGCGTCGACGCGCGCCGAGGCTCGGCAACTGGTCAGTCACAAGGCGATCCAGGTGAATGCGATTGTCGTGAATATCCCGTCGTATCAATGTTCGGCCGGCGACGCGATCGAGATTCGCGAAAAGGCGAAGTCCCAGGATCGAATCAAGGCTGCGCTGGACATCGCCAGTCAGGTCGGTTTGCCGGAATGGGTTCAGGTCGATGAGAAGAAGCTTTCGGGAGTGCTGAGATCTCTGCCGGAGCGGGAAGATATTCTGCCCGACATCAACGAAAACCTCGTTGTTGAGCTTTACTCGAAGTAATCAGGAGGCATTAGGGAAAAATGCAGGAAATGAGCACAGAGTTTCTTCGGCCCCGCAGCGTTCGGGTTCAGGCGGAGTCGGATACCAAAGCCAAGATCACTATCGAGCCGTTCGAGCGCGGTTTCGGGCATACACTCGGCAATGCGCTGCGGCGCGTGTTGCTGTCAAGCATGCCGGGCGCAGCCATTGTCGAGGCTGATATCGATGGCATCCTCCATGAGTACACGAGCCTCGAGGGCGTGCAGGAGGATATCGTCGAGATCCTGCTGAACCTCAAGGCGGTGGCCATCCGCATGCACACTCGCGATCGCGCAGAACTGACCCTGTTCAAGACCGGGCCGGGGCCGGTGACGGCCGGCGACATCGCCCGCGATCACGACATCGACATCGTCAACCCGGATCATGTCATCGCTAACCTGACCGGCGGTGCCACGCTGAAGATGGTGCTGACGGTCGAGCGTGGCCGGGGCTATCGTCCGGCGGTTCAGCGTCTGGATTTCGAGGAGCATACCAGTACGATCGGTATGCTGCGGCTCGATGCGACATTCAGCCCGGTGAGCCGCGTCAGCTACACGGTGGAGGCTGCGCGCGTCGAACAGCGCACGAACCTCGACAAGCTGATCATCGAGATCGAGACCAACGGCACGATCGACCCGGAAGAGGCGATCCGCCGCGCCGGCGCCATCCTCAAGGATCAGCTCGACGTCTTCGTTGACCTGTCCGGCCAGGATGAGGCGGATGCGGCTTCGGCGGAATCTCTCATCGATCCGATCCTGATGCGTCCGGTCGATGAGCTCGAATTGACCGTACGTTCGGCGAACTGCCTGAAGGCAGAGAACATCAACTACATCGGTGACCTGATTCAACGCACCGAGGTCGAGTTGCTGCGTACGCCGAACCTCGGCAAGAAGTCGCTGACCGAAATCAAGGAAGTATTGGAGAGCCATGGTCTGGCCCTCGGAATGCGCGTCGAGAACTGGCCACCACCGAGTCTGGTTCAGGACGACGAGCAGGCGGCTTAAGGATAAACTGGCCCTCACGGCAGGTAGCAAGACATGCGACATCGTAAATCAGGCCGTACGCTCGGCAGAAAAAGTACGCATCGCAAGGCGATGTACAAAAACATGGCGGTCTCGCTGATCAAGCATGAGACCATCCGCACCACCTTGCCAAAGGCGAAGGAATTGCGGCGTGTCGTCGAACCGCTGATCACGCTCGCGAAGGAAGACGGCGTTGCCCGCCGCCGCCTCGCGTTCGCCCGCCTGCGTGACAAGGAGACGGTTGCCAAGCTGTTTACCGAGCTGGGCCCCCGCTTCAAGGATCGTCCCGGGGGTTATCTCCGCATCCTGAAGATCGGCTTCCGGCCGGGCGATTCGGCGCCGATGGCGCTGGTGCAGCTTCTTGACCAGCCCGAGCAAACCGCCGCGGCAGAGTAGCGCGCATTACACTGCGACAGCCTGAAAAGGCCGGACAACGTCCGGCCTTTTTTTTATTGTGCGTCCGGCAGGGTGATCTCCTAATATGTTATTTTAATTGAATATTTCACGTCGACCGGGAGAGACTGCAATGGTACACGGCATGCACCATGTCAATTTCATAGTCCGCGATCTGGCACAGGCCATCCCGGTCTGGGAGCGGGTGCTGGGCCGGTCGGTGGATTCGCGCGATCAACTCGACGGTCGAGGCGTGGACATCGCGCGGTTCGATGTCGGTGGTACGTGGATCGTGCTTGTTCAGCCAACCGGCCCCGGAGTGCCCGCCGACTATCTTGCAACCCATGGCGAGGGATTTTTCCTGATGTCTTTCGGCGTAACGTCGTTGGCAGATGAGTCGAAGCGGGTCGGGGCCGATCTGCTTGAGGGGCTGCAACGGGGTGGTCTTGACGACTGGCTCGTGCAGGATCTTGATATAGCGCAGACGTTCGGTGCGCAGTTGCAGTTTGTTGAGGGGTAACCCGGGGAATAAACCCGGCACGTTCTTCTGATAGTGCGTGGCGCGCCGCAAGACCGCCGACCGGTAATTCTTTGCTCCTCAGACAAGGAAAACTCGTCACAAAGAGTTCCCGGCCAGCGGCCTTGCTGCATCGTGGTTGTCGGACAGAAATGCCAGAAAAAGGAGTAGAAAAAGGTGCTGGTGTTAACTTATTGACCTGATTCACCAGAAAGACCTGCTCAATTCGGTCGTCATCTCCACTGAAACGAGTTTCTTAACCTGTTGCAAACGCCGCCCGCGTGAGGTTCTCCATACCCGACTCCGTTACAACCACGTTATCTTCGATCCGGATGCCACCGAATTTGTGCAGGTGGTCCACCGTATTCCAGTTCACATCCTTGCCATGCGGGCCGTCTTTCAGCTTTGTCAGCAGCGAGTCGATGAAGTAAAGCCCCGGTTCGATCGTCAGCACTTGGCCCGTTTCGAGCGTGCGGACGAGGCGCAGGTTCGGGTAGCGGGCAGGGCGCTCGATTTCGGTGCCGGTCCGGTCGGCGAATGAGCCGCCGACCTCGTGCACCTGGATGCCGAGGAAGTGGCCGAGGCCGTGCGGGAAGAATGCGGCCGTGATGCCGCGTTCGACATAGTTTTCCGGGTTGCCGTTGACGAGTCCGGCGTCGCTTAGCACGTGTGCGATTGATTGGTGTGCGAAGTCGTGTAGTTCGGCGAACGGCTGGCCCGGTCGGACTTCCGCGGCCATGGCTTGTTGCGCCTCGTTGACGCGCTCGATCAGGTCCGCGAACTCCGGGTCTGAATGTGAGTACGAACGCGTGATGTCGCTTGCATACCCGTTGACCGCGCAGGCGGCATCAATCAGCAGGCTGTGCGGGGTGTCTGCGCTGTGTCCGTAATGCTGGTAATGCAGCACGGCGCCATTGCGGTTTCGGGCGACAATCGCGGGGTACGGCAACTGGGTTGGTGTTTGCCGGCAAGAGCCCAGGAATGCGTGCCAGATGTCGTATTCACTGCCGCCCGCGCGGAACGCCGCCTCGGCCGCTCGATGTGCCGGTACGGAAAGCTGCGTTGCGAGCCGGATGCACTCGATCTCGTACGGCGTCTTGTACGGTCTGTAATAGTGCAGGTGGTTTAGCAGGGCGGGTGGGTTAACTTGAGATTCCGGGGGTAATTTCCAGGGCGGTTTCGTGGGCGGGTTTCCGGGTGTGCGTGCCCACTGCGCCGGGTCACCGAGAAAGGCCGTTCTGCCCAGCGCCTTGCCAATCGCGTCGCGCATACCGTCGGTCGTTTCGCTGACCTCGATATCGAAGTGCTCCGCCCACGGCGCGCCGGGCAACTCCGGCGGCGCGTGCCAGAAATCGTCGGGCTGATAGATGATCAGCTTCGCCCGCTCGCCGGGCGTGTAAACCAGGCAGGATTCCGGGTGCCGGGTCAGTGGCAGCCACTGGAGCAGGTGCGGATTCGGCTTGTAGGGGTAGGTCTGGTCGTCGCAGAAAAAATAGATCTCGACCCCGGCGCCAATGACGACGGCGTCCAGCTCGCAGGCGGCCAGCGCCTCGTCGAAGCGCCGGCGCACAGTATCCAGGTGCGCGGGGTAGAGTTCGGCAAGGTGTTTGTCTACAGTGGGGTCCATTCCACTACTTTATAATTTGTCCATGTCCAAAGAAACCATACTGACCGGCGTCACGACAACCGGTGCTCCACACCTCGGCAATTACGCGGGCGCGATCCGTCCGGCGATCGCCGCCAGCCGGCGCGACGACGTGAATACCTTCTATTTTCTGGCCGACTATCACGCGCTGGTCAAGAACCCGTCGCCGGATGCGGTCCACCAGTCCAGCCTCGAGATCGCCGCGACCTGGCTCGCGCTCGGGCTCGACACCGACAAGTCCGTGTTCTACCGCCAGACCGATATCCCGGAGATCCCCGAGCTCATGTGGATACTGAGTTCAGTTACGGCCAAGGGCCTGATGAACCGCGCGCATGCCTACAAGGCGGCCGTCGCGGCGAATGAGGGCGGCGGGCAGAACGATCCCGACAAGGGCATTACGATGGCGCTGTTCAGCTACCCGGTGCTGATGGCCGCGGATATTCTGCTGTTCAATGCCCGCAAGGTGCCGGTCGGCAAGGATCAGAAGCAGCATG
This sequence comes from Gammaproteobacteria bacterium, assembly GCA_004357495.1. Taxonomy (GTDB): domain Bacteria; phylum Pseudomonadota; class Gammaproteobacteria; order Steroidobacterales; genus SMWD01. Next base: position 8,404 of record SMWD01000101.1, on the reverse strand, counting down.
TCGAGATGGCGCGCGACATCGCGCAGCGCTTCAACCATAACTTTCGGGAGCTGTTCGTGTTACCCGAGGCTGATATCGACGAGAACACGGCGGTGCTGACCGGCCTCGACGGGCGCAAGATGAGCAAGAGTTATAACAACACGATCCCGTTGTTTTTGCCGGAGAAGAAGTTTCGCAAGCTGATCATGAAGATCAAGACCAACTCGCTCGAACCGGGCGAGCCGAAGCAGACGAAAGGCAGTACGCTTTTTGATATCTACCGGGCGTTCGCGAACGAGGCCGAGGTCGAGTCCATGCGCGGCAAATTTGCCGAAGGCATTGGCTGGGGTGACTGCAAGCAGGAGCTATTCGAGTACCTGAATGACCATCTAAAGGATGCGCGCGATGAGTACGATCGCCTCATCGCGGATCCGGGATATGTCGAAGGCGTTTTGCAAAAGGGGGCTGAGCGGGCCCGGGAGATTGCCGTGCCTTTCATTGCAAAGGTGCGCGATGCGGTGGGTATCAGGCCGTTAGCCAATCGTTAGCAAGGGCCCGAGCCCCAGGCATCAGCTGGTCAAGGAGATCATGATGGTTCACGCGGATTCTGCAACCGGTGCGGAACGCCGGTTTCCTTCGTGACCACCAGCCGGCCCGGGCAGATCGATATCACCGTCGGTAGTCTCGATAATCCCAATCCGTACGCGCTGTCCGAGGACGTATACTTCGAAGACAAACTGGACTGGATACATGGTCTTGAATCGAAGCCCGTAACCGGCTGAAAATTTTCATAGCCCAGGCCGGATCAGGGCGATTTACAACGTGTCTCCAACCAGATAATCGCATACCATGGAAGCTGATATGCTCGAACCGCTGAAAATCCTCGCCCTGATCGGCTCGCCGCGTAACGAGGAGAGTTACACCTGCAAGATAATCAGGCAGATCGACGGCAAGATGAATGCGATCCGGCCCACTGAGGTCGAGTATGTATTCCTGCAGAAGGTCGGAGTCCCGTTCTGCGACGGTTGCCTGACCTGCGTCAGTATCGGCGAGAGTGTATGTCCGGAGTTTGCGACGATCGGTCCGATTGCGGCGAAGATGGATGCGGCCGATGGCCTGATTCTCGGTGCGCCGGTCCATACATTCAACGTCACCGGCCTCATGAAGAACTTCGTCGAGTACTTCATGTACAAGCGTAACCGCCCGAGTTTCTTCGGCAAGAAGGCTATCGTCACCACGACAGCTTCCGGCGGCGGGCACAAGATCGTCCTGGATTTCCTCGAGGGCACAGCCACTGCCTGGGGTTGCGACGTCGTGACGCGCCTGGGTATTTCCAGCGCGCAAATGCAGAAGGAAGCCTACATCGAGAAGGTTGATGCCTGTACCGACGAGGTGGCCCGCACGTTTATCGACGAGATCGAAAAGGGTGAGCTTGGTTCACCCAAGTTCCGGCATCTGATGAATTTCCGCGCCATGCAGAATATGACCCGGTCACAGAAGGGCAGCGTGAACTACCGATACTGGGAGGAGCGGAACTGGCTTGACGCCGAGTATTACACTGACGTTCCGGTGAATCCGTTTGCGCGGTTCATGGCCGGGCGCATCTCGCGTAAAATGCGCAAATCGATGCGTAAGGGGAATGCCACGCCAATCCGCTGAGCGCTCCCCTTGGTTGGGTAATAAAGGGCCGGGAAAAAAGATACAGACGAGGAGAAATTCGATGATCAAGCGATGCCTGTTTGCAGTCGGTCGTGTGACCGTGCTGCGTGGCGCTGCAGCCCTGCTGTGGCTCGTTCTGAACTCCGGGCTGGCGCTGGCTGCGGAGTCCATCCCCACGGTACTGATCACCGGGTCGAACGCGAGTCACGGGCTCGCCTTCGTGGAGGAGTATGCGGCATTGGGCTGGAACGTCATCGCGACCTGCCGCACGCCGGAGAAAGCCGATCGGTTAAACGCCCTGGCCGCGGAGAACGACAACGTCGTCGTCGAGCAACTGGACATCGTCAACGATGAGCAGATCGCCGCACTGGTCGAGAAGTATCGAGACACGCCGATCGATGTTCTGCTGAACAACGCTGCGATCAATACGTTCCGATTTGGCCCGCTCCGCTTCGGCAAGATCGACTACGAATGGTTCGCCGAGATCCTCGAGGTCAATATCATCGGTCAGCTTAAAGTTTCCGAGGCGTTCCAGTCGAACGTCGCGGCCAGTGAGCAGAAGAAAATCATTTCGATGACGTCGACCGGTGGCTCGATTTCCGATGTCGAAGTACCGATCGCCATCGCCTATCGTGCGAGCAAGGCGGGCCTGAATATGGCGATGCGCACCTACTCGATGGCGCTGAAACGCAAGGGTATTATCGTCGGCATCATCGCGCCGGGCACGGTCGATACCGAGGACTACATGAACGCCAAAGATCCATCGACGGTGCCGTCTAACTACAAGAATATGATCAAGGCGGGTCGCCTCGCGCCGCGTACGGCGATCGATGACATGATCGCGTTAATCGGTCGACTGACACTTGAAGATTCCGGTGTTTATTACGAGTGGACGGGCCGGGTTCTGCCCTGGTGAGACGCGACCCGGGCCATCGGTCACCGAAGCTGATCCCCAGGATCATTCATCAGCTTTGGAAAACGGAAGAAGTACCCGCTCAATGGGCACGCTGCGTCGAGTCCGTCAAACGCTATCACCCGGGCTGGGAGTATCGCCTGTGGACCGACGGGATGATGGACGATTACGTGCGGAGTGAATATCCGGATCTGTATCCGGTCTACAGCGGGTTCACCCGGCACATCATGCGTGTCGATGTGTTTCGCTACGTGTTGCTGTACGGTATCGGCGGACTGTATTGTGATCTTGATTTCGAGTTCCTGCGACCCTACGACTATGCGGACGCACAGATGGTTTTGTCGCTGGAGCGCGACGAGGCCTATGGCGATCCCCATTCGGGTATTGCAAATTTCTTCATGGCCTCCATGCCGAAGCATCCGTTCTGGGTCGATGTACTCGATGACGTCAAATCGCACCCACCGGTGTCAGAGGTGTTCGGCGATATCCCGTTCATCACCGGCCCCGGGCTCATCAGCCGGATTTACTTCGACAATCAGCAGCGGTACGAGGGCGTCGTGCTGACACCGCAGCCGACATTCAGCCCGCGGCGCGTACGCGGGCGTTCTGAGCGCAAGATCTACCTGAACAGTGGCATGACATATGGTTTCCACCATGGGTGGGGCACGTGGAAGGAGCGCTGGAGCCGGGCGTACATCGGCTCGAAAATAAAGTCACAATTCGCCAAGTGGTTCGGTACAAGCCGGTAGCCTCGCGGGGAAAGCAGCTATCGATTTATCGTATCGGCAACGCGGGGCCATTCTTCTCGGACTGATCGTGGTCGTCGTATTTGGCCTGCTGGCTGCAGGACCGATCCCGCAGGATATGGCCTACCACCGCTTCGCCGATACGCGCGCGCTGTTCGGCGTGGCCAACTTCGGTGACGTCGCCTCGAACATCGGCTTCGTGGTCGTCGGGATTGTCGGGTGGGTCGTCGTGGTCGGCCGCCGGCGCCGCGATATCTTCAGTGATCCAGCCGACGCCCGGCCGTATCTGGCGTTCTTCTTTGGCGTCACGCTGGTTAGTCTGGGTTCGGCGTGGTATCACTGGTCGCCGTCCAACGAGAGTCTGTTATGGGATCGGCTGCCGATGTCAATTGCGTTCATGGCGCTGTGTTCCGCGATCGTGGCCGATCGCATCAATACCCGGGCGGGTACGACATGGCTGCTGGCGTTGCTGATCGTTCTGGGTTTGTCGAGCCTCGGCTACTGGTACTGGACCGAGTCGCTCGGGTGCGGCGACCTGCGATTCTATGCTTTCGTGCAGTTTTTCCCGATGTTGGCGCTGCCGGTCGTGTGCTGGTTGTTTCCGGCGCGCCGCTACACACCGGTGCGCTACCTCGGTTGGGTGCTCATCTGGTACGTGTTATCGAAGGTGCTGGAATTTTTTGACGGGCAGGTATTGGCGCTGCTCGGAAACACCGTGAGCGGCCACAGTCTGAAGCATCTGGCCGCGGCGGTGGCCCCGCTCGTGGTCGTGCGCATGTTGCTGGCGGCCCGCTAGCCGGTGCGCCGTTTGGGTATCTTTGCATTGCGCTCGAGCACCGGTGCCAGGTACTGGCCCGTGTACGAGGCCGGGTTCGCGGCGACATCCTCCGGCGTACCTTCGGCGACCAGCTGACCGCCGCCGTCGCCGCCCTCCGGCCCCAGGTCGATGATCCAGTCGGCTGTCTTGATCACATCGAGGTTGTGCTCGATGACGACGACGGTGTTGCCCTGATCGCGCAGGCGCTTTAGCACTTCGAGCAGGTGAGCGATATCGTGGAAGTGCAGCCCGGTCGTGGGTTCGTCGAGTATATATAAGGTATTCCCGGTCGCGCGCTTCGACAATTCCTTCGCCAGCTTGACGCGCTGCGCTTCGCCGCCCGACAGCGTGGTCGCGTTTTGACCGAGCCGGACATAGGCCAGCCCGACGTCGTCGAGGGTTTGCAACTTGCGCGCGATGTTCGGCACATTGGCGAAAAACTCGAGCGCCTCCTCGACGGTCATCTCGAGCACTTCGTGGATGTTCCTGCCCTTGTAACGGATCTCGAGTGTTTCGCGGTTGTAGCGTTGACCCTTGCAGACGTCGCACGCCACGTAGACGTCGGGCAGGAAATGCATCTCCACGCGGATGACCCCGTCACCCTGGCAGGCCTCGCAGCGGCCACCCTTGACGTTAAAGCTGAAGCGGCCCGGCTTCAGGCCACGGGAACGAGCTTCCTGCGTGCCCGCGAACAACTCCCGTACGGCCGTGAACAGGCCGGAGTAGGTGGCCGGGTTCGAGCGCGGCGTACGCCCGATTGGTTTCTGGCTGATGTCGATGATCCGGTCGATCCGGTCGAGGCCGTCGAGCCCGGCGTGCGGCGCCGGGTCGTGACTGGACTTGTTCAGCGTCTCCGCAGCGGCACGATACAGGGTGTCATTGATCAGCGTCGACTTGCCGGAACCGGATACGCCGGTGACACAGGTCATGACGCCGAGCGGTATCCTGACATCGATGTTGCGCAGATTGTTGCCCGACGCGCCGCGGATTGTCAGCATCAGCTGCGGGTCAATCTGACAACGCCGCGCGGGAATCTCGATCCGGCGGCGGCCGGACAGGTATTGTCCGGTCAGCGACTGCGGGTTTTGCAAAATTTCCGTCGGCGTGCCCTGGGCCACGATTTCGCCGCCGTGGATGCCGGCGCCGGGACCCAGATCGATGACGTGGTCGCTCGACATGATCGCCTCCTCGTCATGTTCGACGACGATGACGGTGTTACCGAGATCGCGCAGGTGGATCAATGTGTCGAGCAGCCGCCGGTTATCGCGCTGATGCAGACCGATCGACGGTTCGTCCAGGATATACATGACGCCAACGAGTCCCGAGCCGATCTGGCTGGCGAGCCGGATCCGCTGCGCTTCGCCACCCGACAAGGTCTCGGCGCTGCGGTCGAGACTCAGGTATTCGAGGCCGACGTCGCCGAGGAACTTCAGCCGGTTGCGGATCTCCTTGAAGATTTTTGCCCCGATCTCGCCGCGCCAGCCAGTCATCTTCAGATTATCGAAGAAGTTCAGCGCCTGGCTGACCGACATCGAAGTCAGCTCCGGGATCGAGCGGTCGCTGATGAAGACATTGCGCGCCGCAGTATTCAGGCGGCTGCCGTCGCAGCCCGGGCACGGCTGATGGCTCAGGTACTTCGCGAGTTCTTCGCGCACCATGGCAGATTCGGTCTCGCGATAGCGACGTTCGAGGTTGGGCAGAATGCCCTCGAAGCGATGCGTTCGCTTGACCAGTGCGCCGCGTGGGCTCTTGTAACGAAACTCGATTTTCTCTTCGCCACTGCCGTACAGGAGGACCCGGCGAATCGCCTCATCGAGTTCCTCGAACGGCTGTTCGATATCGAATCCGTAGTGCTTCGCGAGGCACTTGATCAGCTGGAAGTAGTACATGTTGCGCCGGTTCCAGCCGCGGATTGCGCCGCCGGCGAGGCTTAGCTGCGCGTTGTGGACGACGCGGTCTGCGTCGAAGAACTGCCGTACCCCGAGGCCGTCGCAGTCCGGGCATGCACCGACCGGATTGTTGAACGAAAACAGCCGCGGTTCGAGTTCGGCGATACTGTAGCTGCAGATCGGGCACGCGAAGCGGTCCGAAAACAGCATCTTGCCCCGGCTCGAGCGGGAGCCATCCGCGTTGCCGTCGCCCTGGTCGTCCATGGGGGCGATCATGGCAATGCCGTCGGCAAGTTTGAGCGTCGTTTCGAACGATTCGGCGAGCCGCAGCGCGAGGTCCGCGTGCACTTTGAAGCGGTCGACGACCACTTCGATGGTGTGCTTGCGCCGCAGGTCGAGTTTCGGCGGGTCATCGAGTTCGTAGACTTCGCCGTCGATGCGCGCGCGGACGAAACCCGAGGCCTGCAGGTTGGCCAGTAACTGCACGTGCTCGCCTTTGCGATCCTGGATGATCGGGGCCAGCATCATCAGCCGGGTGCCCTCATCGAGCGCGACCACTTGGTCGACCATCTGGCTAATGGTCTGCGCTTCGAGCGCTTCGCCGTGTTCCGGGCAGCGCGGGCTGCCGGCCCGGGCGAACAGCAGGCGCAGGTAGTCGTAGATCTCGGTGACCGTGCCGACCGTCGAGCGCGGGTTGTGGGAGGTCGATCTCTGTTCGATCGAGATTGCCGGCGACAGACCCTCGATATGGTCAACATCGGGCTTTTCCATTATCGACAGGAATTGACGCGCGTAGGCCGACAGCGATTCGACGTAACGCCGCTGCCCTTCGGCGTAAATCGTGTCGAACGCCAGTGAGGATTTGCCGGAGCCGGACAGACCCGTGATGACGATCAGCCGGTCCCGGGGGAGGTCGACGTCGATGTTGCGCAGGTTGTGTGTCCGCGCACCGCGGATACTGATGTACTGCATGTTCGGGTCTTCGAGCAGAGTGTAGGGCGAACCCATGACTATACGGCTTTTGCTAAATCGCGACCCAATCGACGTGCCGGCGCCCGAAACAGACGGAACGCACGCATATTCATATGCTTATGTCGGATTCAGAGGTGTCTTTTCGACGGTGTGAGCATACAATATGCAGCCCTCGTGACATCAGTCGTCACGGGTTTATAGAAAAAACTACTTTAAACAACAGCTTACGGGGTCTCGCCATGGCGCGTGGTGTAAACAAGGTTATTTTGATCGGCAATCTGGGCCAGGATCCGGAAATCAAGTACATGCCGAGCGGCGACGCTGTGACCAACGTGTCACTGGCTACCACCGAGAGCTGGAAGGACAAGCAGACGGGCGAGCAGGTCGAGAAGACCGAATGGCACCGGCTGGTGTTCTTCAAGCGGCTCGCGGAGATTGCCGGGGAGTATTTGCGCAAGGGGTCACAGGTTTATATCGAGGGTAATCTGCAGACTCGCAAGTGGCAGGACAAGAACGGCAACGACCGCTATACGACGGAAATCAGGGTGCGGGACATGCAAATGCTCGGCGGCCGGGGCGGCGATGCCGGCAGTGGCGGTTTCCAGGGTGGCGGCCGACAGTCCGCACCGGCGGCGCAGCCATCGGCAGCACCGCAGCCCGAACCGGAGTTCGACGACGACATTCCGTTCTAGCCTCACGGGCTGACAAACAGAATTTTTTCACAGGTCGGTGCACTAATTTTTAGTGCGCCGGTTTTTTTGCGTTACAGCGTTTACAAGATTAAGACCAGCAGAGGAAAGGAATCATGGGTGCGTTCAAGGAACCGCATGGCGGTGTTCTCAAGGATTTGTATTTAAATGAGGCGGATGCGGAGCAGGAAAAAGCCACCGCCCGGGACTATGTCTCCTGGGACCTCACGGATCGCCAGGCCTGTGATATCGAGTTGCTCCTGAACGGCGCATTCTCCCCGCTCGAGGGCTTTCTGACCCAGGCTCAGTATGACGGTGTGGTCAAGAACCTGCACCTGCCCGACGGTACGCTGTGGCCGATGCCGGTGACCCTCGACGTGTCCGGGGAATTCGCGGGCAGTCTTGAAAACGGCCAGACGATTGCCCTGCGCGACAAAGAAGGCGTGCTGATTGCGACGATGGAAGTTACGGACAACTGGACACCGGACAAGGCCGTCGAGGCGCGCGAGGTATTCGGTACCGCAGACGAACTGCACCCGGCCGTAAACTACCTGAACAACATTGCCGGCCCTGTCTATCTGGGCGGTAAGCTCAAAGGGGTTGAGGCGCCGATGCACTACGACTTCCGGACCCTGCGCGACACTCCGGCCGAGATGCGCGCGCGCTTCAAAAAGCTTGGCTGGCGCAAGGTTGTCGCCTTCCAGACGCGCAATCCGATGCACCGTGCGCACCAGGAGCTG
>SMWD01000100.1 GCA_004357495.1 Gammaproteobacteria bacterium | reverse complement strand
TTTTTCATGTCGGAGGACAATGTTCGCAGGAAGCTCAGGAAGCCATGGGTCAGCTTCGGCTCGGATGCCGGGGCGCCGGCGACCGAGGGCGTTTTCATGGACTCCAATCCTCACCCCCGTGCCTACGGAAATTTTTCCAGGCTGCTGGGAAAGTACGTGCGTGATGAAAGAATTATCACGCTGCAGGAGGCAATTCGGCGCATGACCTCCCTGCCCGCTCACAACATCCGTATTGAGGAACGCGGCCAGTTAAGCGAGGGATATTTTGCTGACGTCGTTGTCTTCGATCCGGGAAAAATTGTTGATCACGCCACATTCGAGGAACCACACCAGTATGCGACCGGTGTCTGGCATGTTTTCGTCAACGGCAAGCAGGTACTGAAGAACGGCCGGCACACTGGAGCGACGCCGGGCCGCGTGGTGCGCGGACCAGGCTGGGATGGGTGGCTATAAAATACGCCGTTTCAGACCCTGACCTTTTCTATGGCTATTCCGAGTAACGTGACGCCGATAAGAATTGCGGCCAGTGTTCCGGTTATCTCGCACACCGTAATGATCAGATCTATCATCTTGTTCACCTGAACGAATTGCTGACTGGCGTAACACCCGCCATTCGAGTGCCGCCCATTTTCAGCTATTCTCGGCGCAACTGCCGCCCCGGTGAATTCGTAAATGTACTTATAAATCAGCGCATCAGAACGAAAATGGCCGCAGGTCTTTTTCGCTCTTCGGCAAATACTTCTCGCGCATTTCTGCATGCTTTTCAGGAGGAAACTCGTCGTGGATGACTCGATTGACGTGAGCCTCGGCAACGATCACCTTGTCATGCAGAATCTTGGCCAGCGCGGTCCCATCTTCGAAGGCTTTTTTTGCTTCCCGCAATACGCGGGGCTTGAGCCGATCGGCGCGCGCCAGAAGTTTTCGTGCCCTTCTCTCGGCCTTTTGTGCTTTGCGGGCGGATTTTCGAAATTCTTTCCGCGCCTTTTTCATGTCCGCAAGAACGCGATTGAGCTTGCTGCGTGAAGTCTTTTTCAGGAGTTCCGGGGTGATCATGATCGCCGCAATAAGGAGCGAGGCTAACGCCAGCCAAAGAGCCCAGTTGGATTGCAGCGATTCAATGTTCATGAGTCAACCATGCGCGGCGTGGATCGACCTTATGGCGATCGCAGCGCTTACTTCAATGCCTGTCGCATAATTAATCCAGACTTTACAGGGGCTTGTCTGTGCGCGAAGTATCAATAATCACATCGCGCAGACGTCGTGTCCGGGCGCCACCAATGTGGCACGCCCGGACACTGTCTTTTAATGATGTATGAGCCAGCCAGACGTTAGTCTTTGGGCATCGATGTTGGCCAAACGCCGTCAAACGGGAACGGTTTTTTATCGGTGTTGAAGGTCAGGTAATCGACGACTTCATAAGAATAAATCGCCAGCGAATGACCAAACGCCTTGAGTCCTTCCTTGGCCTCCCCTGTCAGCAGCACGAAGAAGAACTGGAACACGACAACCGCGACCATAACAACGCGCGACAGGCCATAGAGAAACGCGAGTACCAGCATAAAAAAGAGCCGCACCCACGTTGATTTCTGCTTGACGTTCTTTTCCAGGTCGCTGGAGCCGGAATCCTGCTGCTCATCCGCCGTTCCATCTGGCGGCACGTGATCCATCGGTTGATCATTGGTGGTCATTTTGTTTCCTCAATACTCAGGCCAACCCTGACAGGCATATGATAAACCTAAATCATCAGGCCGGGAAACAACAGCTCAAGAGGACTGATCAGACGTCGATGTAGAAAAAGTAGGCCACCGCCATAACCATCACGGCCACCAGCGACACCAGCAATTTGCCGGTACCCGCGTCCTCTGTCACGGCGGAGGGCATGGGTTTATTCAGACCATGGACACGGGACGCCCGGTCGACCAGCACTTTGGCGTTCGCAAGCCCAAGCCCGGTCGCTTCCCGAAGCATCTTTATCGCTTCGATTTTGCGTCCATCCGCGATCGCCCGAATTACGTCCGCAGGAATCTGCCTGTCGGTAATTACAACTTCCTTCTGCATCGTCATAAACCACTCATCAATCCGTGACCACGCAAAAAGTCTAGCAAATCCGGGGCCTTCGGAACGCTGAGCAAAGTCTCAGTTTTGCGGCTGAACCCATGCCCTTATTCGGGCGTGTAACCCCAGACGAAATTATCGCGATTCGGCATTTTCACCAGTGGCAGCGATTCTGCATTGATCTCGGCGTCCTCGGCAATGATGTCGTTGACGAACAGCAGGTAAGCCGTGACCGCATAAATATCATCATTAGAGAGACTGCCCGGCATTTGAAACGGCATGGCGCGCCGCAGGTAATCGAAAATGGTCGTCGCATACGGCCAGTAACTGCCAACCGTCTTCAGCGGCTTGGGGCCCGCCAACGAGCCATGGCCACCGGAGAGCACATCGTTCACGCCGCCGGTCCCGTTTTCGCCATGGCAGGCGAGGCAATTCTGGTTGTATATGTCCCTGCCAGTGACGGCATCGCCGGCACCCGCCGGCAGACCGTCGCCGTCCGGCATGATCGTGAAATCAACGGCGGCTAATTCCCTGGCGGTCAATTCCTGTCCCAGACCGGGGCTGTCATCGGCCAGTGCAGCGCCTGTCCCGATAGCGCCAACGCAAACAAGCCACAGCGCATTACGCGTAGACATTGGTGACCTCCCCGACTGCACTAACGGCCCAGGCCTGAATACCGTTGTAATGATAGAAGGCGCCATTGGCCCTGCCCTCTAACACGGCGCGGCGCGTCGGTTGCACATTGCCCGCATCATCAGTGGCCCTGCTCATAATGACCGCGGGCCCGCCGTCCCAGCGCCACGCAGAGCGGAATCGCGTCAGGCACCTGGACAACACGTGTTCGTCCAGCGCCGCATCGGCCCAGCTGCCGCCGCCATCGGCCGACACCTCAACACGCCTGATCCTGCCGGAACCGCTCCAGGCGATGCCGGATACCTGGTAGGGTCCGGCCGGGCCCATCGTGAAGCCATGCGACGGGTTGGTGATGATCGATTTGACGCCCATCGGGAACGTGAACAGCCTGGCGATTCCCTCCTCATTCAGGTCCGAGTATTTGGAGGTCTCATCCTTGGTCATTGCCGGCTGATTCATTACCTTGATAGTGCGCAGCCATTTCACGCAGGCATTTCCTTCCCAGCCGGGAAGGAACAGGCGCATCGGATAACCGTTGCCGGGCCGCAGCCGCTCACCGTTCTGGTACAGAGCCACGATGGCATCGTCCATGACCTTGGCGAGTGGCACGCTCCTGCTCATCATGGCGGCGTCAGCGCCGTCGGCGATGATCCATTTCGCACCCGGCTTCACGCCGGCTTCGTCCAACAGCACAGACAAGGGCACGCCGCCCCACTCGCTGGCGGCGACCAGTCCGTGCAACACGCCGCAACTCTGTTGGATCGGTTCCGGCGCTATTAAGCCACCGCTGTTGCCGGAGCACTCGAGGAACTGGATCCGGGACTTGATCGGATAACGCGCCAGCGCCTCCAGGCTGAATGACAGGGGTCTTTCCACCATCCCGTGGATGACCAGCCGGTGTTCGTCGGGGTTGATATCCGGGATACCGCTGTGATGCCGCTCGAAATGCAGTCGGCTGGGCGTTATCAGTCCATCGAGAAATTCGAGCGGCGTCCGGGATACGCCGGTACCGGTCGTCCCGGGCTGCGAAGATACCGCAAGCCTTTTCACATGCGCTTCATGAGCAGAGGGCACGCCGTTGTCGCTCATCGGGGCGCCCGGCATTTTCATCCACGCTTCCCGCTCCACACCACCGGCCTGCGCCGTGAGCAAAGCTGCTCCGCCAGCAACGCCTGCTTTGAGAAAGATTCTGCGATCAAGGAGACCGTTGCCCGCGACCGGTGTCTGATCCAGCTCAGCCATGAATACCCCCGATTATTGTTGTTGGTGCCTGCATACTAATACGAAGCGGCGCCGCTTTGTGACCGAATTCAATGCCTGCACAGTCATTCGCTATCCGCGTACGCCTCGCGACACTCAACCAGCATCCGTTCAATTTTTGCCTGGAACTCTCCCCCGGTACCCATTGCAGATGCCTCGTAGGCAAGCTCCGATTTCATGCACCAGGCAACATCGTAGTCGACGCCGGCCAGCATCAGGCCGTAATACGCACCCTGTGAGAAGCCCAGGTAATAATCGTCGTGAAATACGAGGCCATCTTCCGCAACCAATGCCGATGACAGTGATATCAACAGGATTAGCCCGGCTGCCAGGGACAAATTTTTCATCAAAGGCTCCACACGCCTGAATTGAAACACGGACTTTACCACCGGCGCGGCGGCCGCCCGTGAATCTACAATTGCGATTTTGTTATGCTCGACTCTGTCCACAACAACAAGATCAGCTAATCCAACCCGGAGCCATCATGAAGATTCTGAGAATCACAGTGTTGCCGTTGTCATTACTTTTCCTGCTGGCGGCCTGCGAACAAGGCGCAGATAGCGATGGCGCCGCGCCCTGGTCGAGCAGGTATACGCCGTTGCCGTCCGTGGCGACGATCCTGCAGGGTGCCACGGTGCTGACGGGTACCGGCGAACGCATCGATAATGCCGATGTTGTCATGGATGGCGGCAAGATTATTGCTGTTGGACCGGGTCTCGACGCGGGCAGCATGACGGTCGTCGATGCCGGCGGCATGTGGATAACACCCGGCGTCATCGATGTGCACTCGCATCTTGGCGTATACCCATCACCGCAGGTCAATGCCCATTCCGATGGCAACGAGGCCACGGCGCCCAATACCGCCGAAGTCTGGGCCGAACACAGCGTCTGGCCGCAGGACCCGGGCTTTGTCGCGGCACTTGCCGGTGGTGTCACCTCAATGCAAATACTCCCCGGGTCCGCCAACCTGTTCGGCGGACGCGGCGTCACGCTGAAAAACGTGCCAGGTCAGTCGGTTCAGGAAATGATGTTTCCGGGCGCGCCGCATGGACTGAAAATGGCCTGTGGCGAAAATCCGAAGCGTGTCTATGGCAGTCGCGGCACATCGCCGTCGACTCGCATGGGCAATGTTGCCGGCTATCGCAGCGCCTGGATCGCAGCGGACGACTATCGCAAAAAACTGGCGGCAGCAGAGAAAGGCCGGGGTGAAGCGCCATTACGGGATCTGCAACTCGAGACACTCGCCGGGGTGCTTGATGGCGAGATTCTCGTGCACAACCACTGCTACCGTGCCGATGAAATGGCGGTCATGATCGATATCGCCAAAGAGTTCGATTACAAGATCAGCGCATTCCATCACGCCGTCGAAGCTTACAAAGTTGCCGATATGCTGCGCGAGAATGACATCTGCGCCGCCATCTGGGCGGACTGGTACGGCTTCAAGATGGAGGCCTTCGACGGCATTCGTGAAAACGCGGCCATCCTCGATCGGGCCGGCACCTGTACCGTCATGCATTCCGACAGTGCCATCGGCATACAGCGCTTGAACCAGGAAAGTGCGAAAGTGATTGGTGCTGCGGCCAAAGTCGGTATCGATATCGCGCCGGAGCGCGCGGTTCGCTGGTTCACCAGTAACGCTGCCAAAGCACTCGGCATCGACGGCGTCACGGGTTCACTCGAACCCGGTAAAATGGCTGACGTCACCGTGTGGAGCGGCAACCCGTTCAGCGTCTATACTAAAGCCGAGCGCGTCTACAT
>SMWD01000099.1 GCA_004357495.1 Gammaproteobacteria bacterium | reverse complement strand
TGACCGTCAGCTATGCAGTTGAGCACGATCTTGGCGTTATCATTCGCGGGCTTCGCGCGCTGTCCGACTTCGAGCACGAGTTCCAGCTTGCCAGCATGAACCGGCAACTCCAGGCCGAGGTCGAGACCATTTTTCTGACCCCGACCGACGAATACACGTTTATATCTTCCACGCTCGTCCGCGAGGTGGCATCGCTGGGCGGGGACGTGTCGAATTTCGTCGATCCGAAAGTGGTGCGCGCGTTACGCGCACATCGTGCAGCGGAATAACTCATTACACTTATGAAACGAAATCCCCGGGCGGCGTTCGTTGCGTTTCTGTCTGTCCAGCTACTGCTGAGTATCGGGTCCGCGCAGGCGGGCCCCGCACCGGGACAGGCCGGCATTGCGTCGGCACACCCGCTGGCGACGCAGGCGGGTTACGAGATGCTCGCGGCCGGGGGCAACGCATTCGATGCGGCGATCGCGGTCAGTGCCGTCCTCGGTGTCGTCGAGCCCTATTCATCCGGCCTCGGTGGCGGTGCATTCTGGTTGTTGCATCTGGCCGACGAACAGCGCGACGTGTTCGTCGATGCGCGTGAAGTCGCGCCCGGCGCTGCGACCCCGGACATGTATCTCGATGCAGACGGTGTGCCGGTTCCAGGCGCATCTTTCAACGGTCCGCTGGCTGCCGGCATACCCGGGCAGGCGGCCGGCCTTGCGCACCTGGCCGAGCATTATGGGCGGCTGCCGCTGGCACAGCTGTTCGCACCGGCAATCCGGATCGCCGAGGAAGGCTTCCCGGTGCACCGTCGGCTCCTGCTCGGGCTCGGCTTCCGTCGCAAGACGGCCGATCGGTGGCCCGCATTCGGAGCAGTCTATTATCCGGATGGCGAGATCCCGGAGATCGGCGATACGCTGCGCCAACCGGATCTGGCCAGGACGCTGCGGCGGCTGGTCAGCCAGGGCATCGGTGATTTTTACACCGGCGAGCTTGCGCGCCTGCTGGTCGAGGGTAATCGTGCCGGCGGCGGCATTTGGTCGCTGGAAGACTTCGCGGCGTACCGCGTGATCGAGCGCGAGCCGATCGGTTTCTTCTACCGCGGCGTGCGCATCATCTCGGCGCCGCTGCCCTCATCAGGCGGTATTGTGATCGCGAACACGCTGAACATCCTCGACGGCTACGAGCTTGACGCAGTCGACAGCGTGACGCGCAAGCACCTGATCATCGAGGCGATGCGGCGTGCGTACCGCGATCGTGCGGAGTTTCTTGCCGACGGCGACTTCGTCGATGTGCCGGTCGCGCGGCTGCTAGACAAGACCTATGCCGCTGGTCAGCGCACCTCGATTCGCATCGATCGCGCGACGCCCAGCGATATGCTCGCGGACATCGAGCCTGCCACCGGCGAGGGTGCGCACACGACGCACTTCTCGGTGCTCGACGCCGACGGCAACCGTGTCGCCGGCACGATGACGATCAACTCGTGGTACGGGTCGGCATTCATGGCGCCGGGCACCGGCTTGCTCCTCAACAATGAGATGGATGATTTTGCCGTCAAGCCAAAAGTGCCCAACAGTTTCGATCTCATCGGCTCGGTCGCCAATGCCGTCGCACCGGGCAAGCGTCCGTTGTCGAGCATGTCGCCGACCTTTCTGGAATCCGGACGTGGCATCGCGATTCTCGGCACGCCCGGCGGCAGCCGGATCATCTCGATGGTATTGCTGGCCAGCCTCGAATGGATGCGCGGCGGCAGCGCGGAGGAGATGGTCAGCCTGAGGCGTTATCACCATCAATACCTGCCGGACGAACTCTCCTACGAAACCGGCGCGCTGACCGATGAGGAAGTTGCGGCGCTCGAGGCGCGTGGCCACAACGTCAGGGAAAGTCGTCGGCCGTTCGGCAATATGAACGTCGTCACCTGGGACTTCGGCTCGGGAAAAGTCGAGACTGCTACCGATCCGCGCGCGAAGATTGAAGGTCGGGTGTACTGATTATTGCGCTACGTCTGGCAGTTTACGCAGTAAAACGTCGAACGTTGCCCGAGTACGACTTGTCTGATCGGCGCCTGGCAGCGTACGCAGGGCTCGCCGTCGCGTCCGTAGCATTTCAGTTCTGCCCGGAAGTAGCCGGGTTTCCCCTCGCCGTTGTAGAAGTCGCGCAGCGTCGTGCCGCCGAGGCGGATCGCTTCGGTGAGCACGGTCTTGATGGCATCGACGAGTGATTCCATGCGCGGCAGTGCGATGCGTCCCGCCGCACGCTTTGGATGAATCCCGGCGCGGAACAGCGATTCGCTGGCATAGATGTTGCCGATGCCGACAACGATGCCGGCGTTCATGATATGTGGCTTGATTGCGACCCTTCGGCCGCGGCTGGCCGCGTAGAGGGTCGCGCCGCTGAATTCGTCATCGAGCGGTTCCGGGCCGAGCTTTGCGAGCAGCGGGTGCTTGGTCGGCTCGTTGTCCGTCCACAGCAGGCAGCCGAAGCGGCGCGGATCGTTGAAGCGCAGTACGTCGCCGGATTCCATGCGGATATCGACATGATCGTGTTTCGTCGGGGCCGTGTCCTGCGCCACGAAGGACATGCTGCCGGACATGCCGAGATGCGCGATCACCGCACCGTTGCGGGTCCGCAGGAGCAGGTATTTCCCGCGACGCTCGACCGCATCGATGACAGCGCCCGTCAGCCTTTCTTCCAGCGTCGCGCTGATCGGCCAGCGGAGCCGCCGTTCCCGGACGATGACCTGGGCAACGCGCCTGCCCTCGAGGCGGAGCGCAATGCCTCGGCGCGTTGTTTCGACTTCGGGTAATTCCGGCATTAATGTTCCGCTCTCTCGCAACGGGTGCATGGAAGGTTCGATTATGGCCTCATTTCCTTGGTCCGGGTGGCGCCTTCGGCTATAGTCGGCCGCTGATAAGCTGCTTTTTCCATATGGAATGACCGAATGATCGAACTTCTAAACGGTGGTTTGTTGAACTTATCGTTCCGGGGCCTGCTCGCGGTGACTTTTGTTTTCGTCCAGATCTCGATGATGGGGGTGACGCTCTATCTGCATCGTGATCAGGCCCATCGGGCCATCGATCTGCATCCTGTTTTGCGGCATTTTTTCCGGCTGTGGATCTGGCTGACATCCGGCATGGTGACGCGTGACTGGGTGGCCATTCATCGCAAGCATCATGCGCTGGTCGAGCGTGAGGGCGATCCGCACAGCCCGAAGGTATTTGGTCTGCGCAAGGTCCTGACCGAGGGCGCTGAACTGTATCGCAGCGAGGCGAAAATTGGCGCCACCCTCGAGAAGTACGGGCGCGGCACCCCGGATGACTGGGTCGAGAAGAATATTTATTCGCGCTTCAGCGTCTTCGGTATCTACCTGGTGCTGGTCGTGGACGTGATCCTGTTCGGCGCCATCGGGCTTACCCTGTTCGCAATCCAGATGCTCACGATGCCGGTCTTCGCGGCCGGAGTTATCAACGGCCTCGGTCACGCCAAGGGCTACCGCAATTTCGAAACGGATGACACGTCCACCAACCTGACGCCCATCGCCGTATTTATCGGCGGCGAGGAGTTGCATAATAATCACCATGCGTTTCCGACCTCGGCCAGGTTTTCCGCGCGCTGGTACGAATTCGATGCCGGCTGGATGTACATCCGGATTCTGGCGGCGCTCGGCCTGTGCAAGGTGCGCCGGCTGGCGCCTCAGCCGGCAGTAGCGGACAGCCCGCGTGCGGTCGATATCCAGACGTTGACGGCCGTCCTGCAGAATCGCATGCATGTGTTGCGCAACTACACGCGCAAGGTCACGCTGCCGGTCTTCCGCCGGGAGAAGCGTGTGAACCGCGGCAATGAGACGCTGCGACGCGCCCGCAAGTTGCTCGTGTCCGGGCCCATCCTGCTGGACGAGGCGGCCAAGGCACGACTCGCGCGCCTGCTCGAGGACAACGTGGCGTTGCGCACGGTCCACGAGTACCGCCAGCAGCTGCTCGAATTGTGGGGCCAGGCGAACGTCAGCAACGAACGCCTCATCAGACAGCTCAAGGAATGGTGTAACCGGGCAGAATCCAGCGGCATCGACGCGTTACACGACTTCTCGGCGAACCTGCGCGGTTATCTGCCGCAAGCTGCGATGGTGGCCTGATTCGTTCCTGTCGGCGGCACACCGGCGGGAGAAACTACTTGATCTTCGCTTCTTTGTAGATGACGTGCTTGCGCACCCGCGGGTCGAACTTGCGGACCTCGAGCTTTTCGGGGTGCAGCCGCTTGTTCTTCGTGGTGGTGTAGTAATGTCCGGTACCCGCGGAGGACACCAGCTTGATCTTTTCGCGCATCGCTAGACTCCTGAACCTGTTGCTGTAGGCGGCTTGCCGCGGTTACAGTTTCTCGCCGCGGGCCCTGAGGTCAGCGACGACTTTTTCAATCCCGTGCTTGTCGATAATGCGCAGGCCCTTGTTCGAAACCCGGAGCTTGACATAACGTTGCTCGCTTTCGAGCCAGAAACGGTGCGGATGCACGTTCGGCAGGAAGCGACGCCGGGTCTTGTTATTGGCGTGGGACACGTTGTTGCCGGACATGGGTCGTTTTCCGGTGACCTGACAGACGCGAGACATTGTATAACCTCTGGGTCGTATTACGCCGCGTGTGCGGCGAGTGGCGCGTTGTTATACCAGTCCGGGGCTCACGAGACAAGTGCGTCGGGCTGCCGGGCCGGGTCAGATCAGGCCACGTGCCGCCAGCGAGACACAGGCCCCGTCGCCGACGACGAAGTGGTCAAGTAAACGCACGTCTATGAGATCGAGGGCGTCGCGGATGCGGCGCGTGATGAGCTGGTCGGCCTCGCTGGGCTCGGCGACACCGGACGGGTGATTGTGGGCCAGAATCACGGCTGCTGCATTGCGATGCAGCGCCTGCTTGACCACTTCGCGGGGGTACACTGTCGTATTGTCGATCGTGCCCCGGAACAATTCGTCGAATGCCAGTACGCGGTGGCGATTATCGAGGAACAGGCAGCAGAAGACCTCGTGCGGCCGGTCGCGCAGCCGGGCTATCAGGAACTCCACGCTGTCGGACGGCGAGGCAATGTGCTTGCCGGCCGTCAGTTTTTGTTCCAGGTAGCGCGAGCAGCATTCGCGGACGGCCAGCAGTGCCGTGGCCTTGCCCGGGCCGATGCCATGGACTTTCAGCAGGTCGACCAGCTGAGCACTGAACACGCCCCGAATGCCGTCGAATCGGCACAGCAAGGTCCGGGCGAGATCGACCGCGGACTGGCCGGGCGTGCCGCGGCCGAGCAGGATACCCAGCAGCTCCGCATCCGACAGGCATTGCGCGCCACTTTGCATCAAACGTTCCCGCGGCCGGTCGCCGGCCGGCCAATCCTTGATCGCGCGTGACAGCATGTCTCACAGTGCCTGCTGCGCTCGGCCGGGGGCAACCGGCAAATCCGGGCAGGGTGGCCATAAACCCCGGTACTGCGTTCCGGGGCGGGTTCCCGGGCGGACGGACAGGCTCGCAGGTTTGCGGTAACCTATTGCTATGCCCGGGATTAACCACATTCGGCGCAGGTCACACCCGCACCATGGCTGAGCCACGATATGCCAGAATCATTCTCGGTATTACCGGGGGTATCTCGGCGTATAAGAGCCCTGATCTCGTTCGGCGCCTGCGCGAACGCGGCGCCGAGGTCCAGGTCGTTATGACGCCCAGCGGCGAGAAAATGATCGCTCCGACGGTCTTCCAGGCGGTTTCCGGGCGCGCGGTACGCGGTGACCTGTGGGACGAACAGGCAGAAGATGCCATGGGCCATATCCAGCTGGCGCGCTGGGCCGACGTGATTCTTGTCGCACCGGCCACCGCGAACATCATGTCGCAGCTCGCGGCCGGCACGGCGACCGGTCTGTTGACGACCCTGTGCCTCGCGAGTGAGGCACCGCTCGTGCTGGCGCCGGCAATGAACCAGGCGATGTGGAAGAATCCCGCGACGCAGGACAACCTTGCCATTTTGCGTGGTCGGGGCGTGCGCTTTATTGGCCCTGCCGAGGGCGAACAGGCTTGTGGCGATGTCGGGCCGGGTCGCATGACCGAGCCCGCTGACATCGCGGGCCAGCTGTTCGCAGGCGCAGACAACGATGTCTCCGCTGCGATCGCGGGCCGGCTGGCAGGCGTCAAGGTACTGATTTCGGCTGGCCCGACCCGCGAGCCGATCGATCCGGTTCGTTACATCAGTAATCGCAGTTCCGGAAAAATGGGTTTTGCGGTGGCGCGTGCGGCAGCAGATGCCGGTGCCCGGGTGACGCTCGTGGCCGGGCCGGTCCAGCTTGCGACCCCGGCCGGCATCGAGCGGATCAATGTCGAGACTGCGGCCGAGATGCGCGAGGCGGTAGTCGGTCGTGCGGAGTCGGTGGATATTTATATCGGTGCTGCGGCAATCTCGGATTACCGGCCGGAGGTTTTCCGGTCGCAGAAGATCAAGAAGCATGCCGAAACGATGCGGCTCGAGATGGTCAGGTCACGCGACGTGCTCGCCGAAGTTACGCAATTGAAGGCGCGTCCGTTCAGCGTCGGCTTCGCGGCCGAGACCGAGAAGCTCGAGGAGTACGCCCGGGCAAAACTGGTCGGCAAGAACCTCGATATGATCGTCGGCAACCTGGTCGGTAATAATCTGTGTTTCGATCAGGACGAGAACAGTGTCCTGATACTCTGGCAGGGCGGCAATGAGGAAATTGAACGGATGCCCAAGACCCAACTGGCCGAGCGGATCATCGAAGTCGTAGCAATGCGCTATCGGCAGGCTACCAATGCGCCGACCCCGATCCGGCAACCGGCATCATGATACCGGGTTCGCGCACGCGCCCATCGATACAACTGAAAATACTGGACGCCAGGCTCGACCGGGAGTTCGCGCTTCCGGAATACGCGACCGAGGGTTCGGCCGGCATCGATCTTCGCGCATGTGTCGATGCGCCACTGACACTGGCTCCCGGCCAGACCGTGTTGATCCCGAGCGGCATTGCCGTGCATATCGCCGACCCGTCGCTGGCCGCGATGATCCTGCCGCGTTCCGGGCTGGGCCATAAACACGGCATTGTACTCGGCAATCTGGTGGGGCTGATCGATTCGGACTACCAGGGCCAGGTATTCGTGTCGTGCTGGAATCGCGGTGCGGATGCCTACGTGATCGAGCCGGGCATGCGGCTGGCACAGATGGTTTTCGTGCCGATCGTTCAGGCGGACTTTGAGATCGTGCACGAATTCGCGGCAAGCCGGCGCGGTGCCGGCGGGTTCGGCCACACGGGCAGCGGCTAGTAGACTAGTTCAAGCCCTTCAGGGTCATGAAGCGGTTGATGTCCTTGTCGAATTTGGCAACGAGCTGGCCTTGTTGCAGGCGAGTATCGTTCAGCATCTTCTCGTAAACGAGAATAGAGTTCAGTGTGTTCGACAATGCTCTTGCGAGCCAGTTGTGAATCGGCGGAGCATTCGGATCCGAGTTATAAGGCTGGAATCGTGAGGCATCTTCCTGCAGGCCATCGAGTTTGTTGCGCAGGTTGCCGAGATAGATCTCCGTCACCAGGATCTGGCCGTCGAGCAGTTCCTTCCGGCGATTGCGGAGCGCTTCGATCTCGTTGACCGACAGGTAGGTGCTCAGCAGGACATTATCGCGCCTGATCAAATCGTCGGCGTGACGGCGATCGGAATCGGCTAACGCCCGGGCGCGTGCCTGTTCCGCGAGTTCATCGCTGGTTTGCTCGCGTGGCAGGAGCCCGACCGTGATACCGTGTGCGTTGAGCAGGTGCCGATCGGTTTTCGAGAATTCCGCAGGGATGCTGTCGCTGAAATGCACCGTGCCGTTTTCATCGACCCAGCGATAAGTCTGCCCGGCCTGAACATCGATCGCCGCCATGCCGCCGAGTGCCCCGAACAGGGCGACGGCGCACGGCCAATGAAGCTTTACTGTGCTCAATTCAACGTCTGATAATTCTCACAACCCCGGCAAGATTATGGCCCCGTGTCACCGGAAAAAACAGTGATCTGATGCCGATTAGCGAGGATTGGGCGGGCTGGCCTGTCGCGTGCCGGATACCGTGTCGGGCCGCCAATCTGCGCATCTTTTGACATAATCTCCGGTGTCAGCCGGCGTCGACAGTGCCGTATTGCCGGCCATAGGCCTCGACGCTCGGCAGATATTCGCTGTATTCCTCGCTCGACTCCAGATGCTCGATCAGCTCTTCCAGCTTGATGATGCTGGTGACCGGCAAACCGAACTGTTCCTCCACTTCCT
>SMWD01000098.1 GCA_004357495.1 Gammaproteobacteria bacterium | reverse complement strand
CAGCAGGTTATCGTGCCGCGCAAAGGGGTGCTTGAGTTGCTGCGGTTGCTCGGTGATGAGGACGAAATCGAACTGGCGATCGGAGCGAATCATCTGCGTGCGCAGGTCGGTAATATCCGGTTTACATCGAAGCTGATCGACGGGCGATTCCCGGACTACGATCGCGTCATTCCAAAGCCAGAGGGCAATATATTGCGTGCCGGACGAGAATATCTGCGGTCTGCATTGCAACGAGCGGCGATTTTGTCGAATGAAAAGTACCGTGGCGTACGCTTGGAATTAGACCTTAAATCATTGAAAATAAAGGCTAATAATACGGATCAGGAAGAGGCTCAGGACGAGATAGAAGTTGAATATGACGGCGATCAAATGGAAATTGGCTTCAATGTTAATTATCTGCTTGATGCCTTGGCCGCCGTCGATGGCGATGAAGTGGAGTTGGGATTCGTGGATTCCAACAGCAGTTGTCTGATTCACGGGCCGGGCATAGACGATGCTCGGTTCGTCGTTATGCCGATGAGGCTATAGGGCGAGTGGCGTCCGGAGTCGCCCGGGCGCACGCTGAGTGGGTCCGGCGTGAGCCTGCGATATCTTAAAATCGATCGGTTTCGATGCCTGACAGCGGTTGATTTTGAGCCGCATCCGCGGCAAAACATCATTGTTGGTGCCAACGGTGCCGGCAAGACCAGTGTTCTGGAAACAATTTTCTTTCTCGGGCGGGGCCGATCATTCCGGCCCGGCCAGTCAGCGACGTTGATTCAAAGCGGTGCCGATGAATTCACGGTATTTGGTGAAATGCGAGAGCGCGAGGAACGGCGCCGGGTCGGGGTTCAATTTGGCCGCGGGGGGATCCGGATTCATGTCAATGGTGAGCCGGGCGGCGCCACGGCGGAGCTGGCTGCGGCATTTCCGGTGCAGGTTATTGATCTGCAGGTGCATGAACTGGTCCAGGGTGGGCCGAAGGGTCGGCGTCACTTCCTTGACTGGGGCGTGTTTCACGTGAAACATGAGTTTTTACCCGTTTGGCGTCGCTACCGTCGCGCGCTGCGACAGCGCAATACCGCACTGCGACAGGGTTTATCGAGACAGGGTATCGAAGTCTGGGAAGCGGAGCTTATCAGCGCCGGAACGCTGATTGATGAACATCGACGAGCCTATCTGGCCGAATTTCAGCACAGGTTTGAAAGCGTGTCTTTGGCATTGCTCGGCCACGTTGCAACTTGTACCTATCGACCCGGATGGGCGCAGGACCTGGATTTCAAGGCGGCGCTGGCGGGCGCCAGGGAACGAGATGCTGCGCATGGCCAGACCCACGTTGGGCCGCACCGTGCCGAGCTGGCGCTGGAGGTGGACGGGGTTGCTGCTCGGCATCGGTTGTCGCGTGGCCAGCAGAAGCTGCTCGGCATATCGCTGGTGCTTGCGCAGAGTCAGTTTGTGGCAGAGCGTATACATCGGGACATTGCATTACTCGTCGATGAGCCGGCCGCTGAGCTGGATGAGGATCACCTGGCGAGGTTGATCGGCGTGCTGAGCGAGACGGAGGCGCAATTGTTTGTCACCGCCCTGGATCGGGGTGCGTTGCCGATTGATAGCGAAACACAGGTGTTTCACGTGAAACATGGTGTCTTATCGACTCTGTTATAATTGATCGGTTCGCATTCAGGGAATTAATATGGCGGTCGAACAACAATACGATTCCACTAATATCAAGGTGTTAAAGGGCCTGGAAGCCGTGCGGAAACGGCCGGGCATGTATATCGGCGACACCGGTGACGGTACTGGCTTGCATCACATGGTCTTTGAAGTCGTCGACAACTCGATTGATGAGGCGCTGGCGGGGTATTGCACCGACATCACCGTCACGATTCATGCGGACGAGTCGGTGACGGTTGTCGATAACGGCCGCGGCATCCCGGTTGATCATCATCCGGAGGAAGGACGGTCGGCCGCGGAAGTCATCATGACCATTCTGCATGCTGGCGGTAAATTCGATGATAACTCCTACAAAGTATCCGGCGGTTTGCATGGCGTAGGAATTTCGGTCGTCAATGCGTTGTCCGAATCCTTGCGCCTGATTATCTGTCGGGACGGTAAGGTCCATGAGCAACTCTACGAGGGGGGCGACCCCGTACATCCGCTGGCAGCGACCGGGCAGACCGAGAAAAACGGCACCTCGATCTGGTTTAAGCCGAGCGCGAAAATTTTCTCGAATATCGAATTCCATTACGACATACTCGCGAAGCGCCTTCGAGAGCTTTCGTTTCTGAACTCGGGTGTGCGTATCCATTTACTCGACGAGCGCGATTCCAGGGAGGACGTATTCGAGTTCGAAGGCGGCATCAAGGCCTTCGTGCAGCATCTCAACCGGAATAAAACACCTTTACATAGAACAGTCATTAGTTTTATTGTCGAGCAGAATAACATTACCGTCGAGTGTGCGATGCAATGGAATGATGGTTACCAGGAAAATATGTTTTGTTTTACCAATAACATTCCGCAGAAAGACGGCGGCACACATCTCGCCGGTTTCCGCAGCGCCTTGACGCGCACCCTCAATGCGTACATCGATCGCGAGATCGGTGCGAAGAAGGACAAATTCAATACCACGGGCGACGATGCGCGTGAAGGCATGACAGCAGTCCTGTCCATCAAAGTGCCCGATCCGAAATTTTCGTCACAGACGAAAGACAAACTGGTGTCTTCAGAGATTAAAGGCGTTGTCGAATCTGCGATCGCCGGCAGTCTCGAAGACTTCCTGATGGAGCATCCGCAGGAAGCCAAAACGATCGTTGCGAAAATGATCGATGCATCCCGCGCCCGCGAAGCCGCGCGCAAGGCGCGCGAGATGACGCGACGCAAAGGTGCACTCGATATCGCCGGCCTGCCCGGCAAACTGGCAGATTGCCAGGAAAAAGATCCGGCCTTGTCTGAGCTGTTTATCGTCGAGGGTGATTCGGCCGGCGGTTCTGCCAAGCAGGGCCGCGACCGTCGCACGCAGGCGATTTTGCCGTTGAAGGGCAAGATTCTCAATGTTGAACGCGCCCGCTTCGACAAGATGCTGGCATCCGCCGAAGTCGGCACGTTGATTACAGCGCTCGGCTGCGGCATCGGCCGCGATGACTTCGATCCGGACAAGCTTCGCTATCACCGCATTATCATCATGACCGACGCGGACGTCGACGGCTCACACATTCGCACTTTGCTGCTGACATTCTTTTATCGTCAGATGCCGGCGCTGATCGAGCGCGGCCATATTTACATCGCACAGCCGCCGTTGTACAAGGTCAAGCGCGGCAAGCAGGAACGTTACGTCAAGGACGATGCCGAGTTGAACAGTTACCTGTTGAGTGTGGCGATGGAGAAGGCAGCACTGCATGTCAACGCCGATGCGCCGGCGATCACCGGCCAGGCACTTGAGTCACTGGCGGAAAAATACCAGCTGGTCATGAGTATCCTGGATCGACTTGGCCGGCGTTACGATCGGGTTATCCTGGAACAGATGCTCTATCTGCCCAGGCTGCCGGCTGACCAGCTCGAAAACCATGCTTATGTCGGCAATTGGGCGGCCGGTCTGCAGGACGCTCTGCAGCAGGCCAGGGGCAATACCGACGCTACCTACGACATCACGGTGGCCACCAGCGAAGATGCGCTTACGGGTCTGCGCATCCGTCGCGGCCAGCATGGCGTCGAGGATCAAAGCGCGTTGTCGATTCATTTTTTCGAGTCGCCCGAGTATCGGCAAATAGCCGAACTTGCCGAGGATCTGAGTGACCTGATTGGTGAAGGCGCTTATATCGCCCGAGGCGACCACCGCTGCGAGATCGCTTCGTTCAAGGAAGCCATCGATTGGTTAATGGTTGAGGCGCGACGCGGACAGATAATCCAGCGCTACAAAGGTTTGGGTGAGATGAACCCGGATCAGCTCTGGGACACGACGGTCAACCCCGAGACGCGCCGGCTCTTGCAGGTACGTATCGAGGATTCCGTCGCCGCCGACGAGGTATTCACGACGTTGATGGGCGACCAGGTAGAGCCGCGCAGGGAGTTCATCGAAAAAAATGCGCTCGCTGTCGCGAACCTCGATATCTGATTCCGAACGACCAGCCTGATGGTCTCTCAGCCCGGACTCGGGTGGCGCGCCGCGGCGGCCCGAATCTCGGCGACCGTGCGTTCGATCCAGCTCTGGATCTCCTCATTGACTTCGCGGGCTTCGCGTCCGGCCGGATCGATGGTCGGGCCAATCACGAACCGCACCAGACCTGCCTTCTTGCGCCAGCCGCGTCGCGGCCAGAAATCGCCGGCATTGTGCGCCACGGGCAAGATGACGCCCCCGGACGCCTCTGCGAGTAAGGTTCCGCTGACGCCATATCGGCGCGTCTTGCCGGCCGCCATGCGCGTACCTTCCGGGTAGATCATGACCCAGCAACCTTCTGCCAGGCGTAGCTTGCCTTGCCGAACCACCTGTTCGACGGCGGTCCGTCCGGCACCCCGGTCGATCGAGATCGGCTGCAGACAGGCCAGTGCCCAACCGAAGAACGGCGCCCAGATCAGCTCTCTTTTCAACACCCAGCACTGGTTTGGAAAAATCAGCCATTGCGCGATTGCCTCATAAGCCGACGAGTGTTTCAGGAACACGACGCAATTTCTTGCTGGGATGTTTTCCTGGCCCTCGACGGTGAAATCCAGGCCGCATAGCACCCGGCACCACCACAAAATCGAGCGACACCAAAACATCGCCACGCGATAACTCGCTTTGGTACCGAACACCCGGACCGCTATGATGACCAGACCGCACGGCACGCAGGTCAGAAAAAGGATTGACGTAAACACGAGCGACCGCACACTATTCATTTGCTTTTATTTCCCCGGTAATGATGGCGTCGGCTGCGCTTGCCAAGTCATCGTACACGCGTACGCGCCAGGCCTGATTCACTCGCTGCTCGGTCGTGCGCCCGTTACCCGTCCGGACCAGCACGGCTTGCCCGCCCACGGCCACCGCGGCTTCCAGATCGCGCAATGAATCACCGATCATCGGAATGGCGGTCAGGGCGACATCGAACGCACTGGCAATTTGATTCAGCAGCCCGGGCCTGGGTTTGCGACAGTCGCAGCCGGCCTCGGGTAGGTGCGGGCACACGAAAACACCGCTGATCCGACCGCCGCCAGCCTCCACGGCCGCCTCCAGTTTCGCGTGAATGTCGTCGAGAGTCTGTTCTGAAAACAACCCTCGACCGACCCCGGACTGATTTGTTGCGATGACCACCCGAAAGCCGGCCCGGCATAAACGGGCGATTGCCTCGATACTGCCCGGCAGCGCTACCCATTCATGCGGTGATTTGATGAACGCCTGCGAGTCCCGGTTGATCACGCCATCGCGATCGAGAATCACCAACTTCGGCTGCTCATCGTGCATATCAGACCTGGTGGCCACCGTCATACGGGTCGGTGCGCCACGATCAGTTTACGGGTATGCAGGACAAATCGGCGACATCGAGAAAGCACCGGCGCAGCTCGGTCAGCAGCACCAGGCGGTTGCGTTGCTGTTCGACGTCGTCGGTCATGACCATGACGTTGTCGAAGAATGCATCGATGGGCGTTCTCAAGGAAGCCAGGCCGAGTAATACGGCCTCGTAGTCGCGACGCGCAAGATTCCCGGCGTGCGCGTCGGCCAGAGATTGCAGTACTTCGTACAGGTGCTGCTCTTCCGCCGCAGCGAACAATGCCGGCTCGACGCGGCCGTTTTGTTCGGCATCTGCGGACTTCAGGATGTTCGCGATACGCTTGTTTGCCGCCGCCAGGGCGTCGGCTGCGTCGAGTTGCATGAAGCTGCATACGGCCGCGATGCGCTGGTAGAAATCCAGTGGCGAGGCCGGCGCGCGCACCCGCACCGATTCGAAGACCTCCGCGCTGACGGTCCCGGGGCCGAGGTTCGGTGCCTGGCCATCGAGCAGGTAGCCGCGCAGCCGGTCGATCATGAAGTTGTACAGGTCGTCGCGGAGCGCAGTGCTGTCGTCTACGTCTATTGGTTGTGCCGCGATCGCCGTGGCGAGATAGTCGACCAGGTCAATTTCGATTTTCCGTTCGATCAGGATGCGCAGCGTGGCCAGCGCAGCGCGGCGCAGGCTGAACGGATCCTTGTTACCGGTCGGACGATGGCCGGCGGCGAAAATGCCCGCAAGCGAATCGAGCCGTTCCGCAATCGCCAGTATGCGGCCGTTTGCCGATGCCGGCAGCGCGCCGCCGGCCTGCAGTGGCAGGTACTGTTCCTCGATTGCGCGGGCCACGGTATCTTTTTCCCCATCGAGCTCGGCGTAATAGCGGCCGATTCGGCCTTGCAGTTCGGGAAACTCCCCGACCATCTCGGTCAACAGGTCGGCCTTGGCAAGCTCGGCCGCGCGCCCGGCATCGGCGACATCCTCGCCGAGTTGCGCGGCGAGCGCGCGGGCGAGCGCGGCGACCCGCATCGACTTGTCGAGCAGTGAGCCCAGTTCTTTTTGAAACACGACGTTGGCGAGTGCATCGCATCTTGATGCGAGCGTCGCACGACGATCCCGGTCCCAGAAGAATGCGGCGTCAGCCAGGCGGGGCTGGATGACGCGTTCATTGCCTTTGCGCACGGTGTCAGGGTCGGTGCTTTCGAGATTGCTTATGGCGATGAAATTCGGCAGCAATCTGCCGTCCGGGCCGCGCACCGGAAAATACCGCTGGTGATCCTGCAGCGTTGCGATCAGGACTGCATCCGGCAGTCGCAGGAATGCAGCGTCGAAGCGGCCGGTTACGGGCACCGGCCATTCGACGAGTGCCGTGACCTCCTCGAGTATCTCGGGCACCAGGACGGCACTTCCACCCAAGTCTTCCGCAGCGGCCTTGGCCGCCGTGCGAATGCATGCCATGCGTGTCGCAAAGTCAGGTTGTACCCGGCCCTCGTGCTCAAGGGTTGTTACGTAGTCTGCCGGCTTCGCAATCGACAGGGCCGCGGGTGCGTGGAAGCGGTGGCCGCGCGTCTCGCGCCCGGCCGTGATGCCGAGGATCACGGCTGGAATAACATCCCGGCCCAGCAGCATGACGATCCAGTGTACCGGGCGGACGAATTCGACGCCTGAGTCGCCCCAGCGCATGCGTTTGGGAATCGGCAACGCAGCCAACGCAGCAGTGATAATGCCTGGCAGAAGATCGAGGGCGGATTTGCCGGGTTCCTCGCCACGGAAGACAAGCCACTCACCTTTGTCGGTGCTCAGGCGGTCGAGTTGAGCGACCGTCACACCGAGGCCGGCGGCGAATTTCTCCGCGGCCTGCGTCGGTTTGCCGTCATCGTCGAATGCGATCCGGGTCGGTGGCCCGCGTTTCTCGATTACCCGGGTGGGCTGGGTGCGGTGCAGGTCTTTGACCAGGACAGCCAGGCGTCGCGGGGTCGCAAACGATGTCTGCTCACCGCATTTAAGGCTGGCATTTCCAATACCCTCGCGCATGCTGTCCGCGAACGCCAGTTCCAGGCGGTGCAGCGCCTTGGGCGGCAACTCTTCGGTGCCAATCTCGACGAGGAAATCTGCTGTGCTCGACATATGATGCGGCCCGGGTCAGCCGCGTGCCACCGCATCCGGCGTGGTTGGGAGCATCGGAAAGCCGAGCGCGGCGCGGCCCTCGTAATACGCCTTGGCGACCGCGCGCGACATGCCGCGAACGCGCAGGATATAGGCCTGACGTTCGGTAACTGAAATCGCCTGGCGCGCGTCGAGCAGGTTAAAGGCGTGGGAGGCGTCCAGGATTTGCTCATACGCCGGCAAGGTCAGCTGCCGTTCGATCAGTGACTGGCATGCGCGTTCAGCGGCGTCGAAGCGTTCGAACAGCACGGCGGTGTCGGCCATCTCGAAGTTGTACTGAGACATCTCCACCTCGTTCTGGTGGAATACGTCGCCGTAGCTGATTGGCCCGTCAGGTCCGGTGGTCCAGACCAGGTCGAAGACGCTGTCGACGCCCTGCAGATACATCGCGATGCGTTCGAGCCCGTAGGTAATCTCGCCGGTGACCGGCCGGCAGTCCAGGCCGCCGACCTGCTGGAAATACGTGAACTGCGTGATCTCCATGCCGTTCAACCAGACTTCCCAGCCCAGACCCCAGGCGCCGAGGGTCGGCGATTCCCAGTTGTCTTCGACGAAACGGATATCGTGGATCAGCGGGTCGACACCGAGGAATCGCAGCGAATCGATATACCGGTCCTGGATGTCGTCCGGGGACGGTTTCAGGACGACCTGAAACTGATAATAATGCTGCAGCCGGAACGGGTTGTCGCCGTAACGGCCGTCCGTCGGCCGCCGGGTGGGTTGCACGTAGGCCGCGCGCCAGGGTTCGGGCCCGATCGATCGCAGGAACG
The DNA here is from genome assembly GCA_004357495.1 of Gammaproteobacteria bacterium. Classification (GTDB taxonomy): domain Bacteria; phylum Pseudomonadota; class Gammaproteobacteria; order Steroidobacterales; genus SMWD01. The sequence goes on along the minus strand of SMWD01000098.1, from coordinate 8,219 downwards.
TGGCTGCGTGGAAGGTTCCCGCCCCCATCGGCATGTCATACGGTTGCAGGATCACGCACCCGTGTCCGGCCCAATACTGCTGCAGGGCCAGGATCAGGTTCTGAAACGTGGTTGGCGTTGTGTCAGTCACTGGGTGGCCTTGGTCATCTGGCGCGCAAGTATAGCGTTCTTTGCGCAATTTCATGCCGAAATCCCGGGGCTGCGAGGGTTTGGCCGGGTCCGCGGGCTTCGGTGAGGTGCACAAGCGGGGCAGCTTGCACTACAATAGTGCGTCTTGCCCGGCCAACTCCGACAAGAATGTTTATAAAACAAGGAGTTATGCAATTCTGAATGGCGGCATGTTTCGTGCAATGTCGTCAGGTTAAGGCAAACGAGATTGAACGCGCCTTTGGGCGTATGCAAACGTAGCGGTTTCAGGTTCCGGTGCCACCGTGATTTATAGCAAGAACACCCTGGAGGGTATGTAATGTCAGTTGCTGACGCACTCAGCCTCATAAAAGAGAAGGAAGCGAAGTTTGTCGATCTGCGCTTCACCGATACCAAAGGTAAAGAACAGCACGTCACCGTGCCCGCACGCCTGGTCGACGAGGATTTCTTCGAAGAAGGCAAGATGTTCGACGGTTCGTCGATCGCGGGCTGGAAAGGCATCAACGAGTCAGACATGATCCTGATGCCGGAACCGGAAACCGCTGTCTTCGATATCTTCACCGACGATGCGCAGATCAATATTCGCTGCGATGTGATCGAGCCGGTCACGGGTCAGGCCTACGGCCGCTGTCCGCGTTCCACGGCGAAGCGGGCGATCGATTTTCTGGCGTCGACCGGTATCGCCGACAACGCCTATTTCGGCCCGGAGAACGAGTTCTTTATTTTCGATGACGTGCAGTACCACCAGGACATGCACACCACTTACTATAAAATCGATTCTTCGGAAGGTTCGTGGAACTCCGGCACCGAGATGGAAGGCAGCAACATCGGTCACCGGCCGGGCGTCAAGGGCGGCTATTTCCCGGTTCCGCCGGTCGACGCGACCCACGAGATTCGGTCGTCGATGTGCCTCGCACTCGAGGACATGGGCCTGTCGGTCGAAGTGCACCACCACGAGGTCGCAACGGCCGGCCAGGGCGAGATCGGCGTCCTGTTCAACACGCTCGTGCAGAAGGCCGACGAAGTCCAGATTCTCAAGTACGTCGTACAAAACGTCGCGCATGCATACGGCAAGACGGCAACCTTCATGCCCAAGCCGCTCGTCGGCGACAACGGCAACGGCATGCACGTTCACCAGTCGCTGATCAAAGGCGGCGAGAATTTATTCTCGGGCGATGCTTACGGCGGTCTGTCGGAGATGGCGCTGTATTACATCGGTGGCATTCTGAAGCATGCGAAAGCATTGTGTGCGTTCACGAACGCCAGCACGAACAGTTACAAGCGCCTCGTGCCCGGCTTCGAAGCGCCTACATTTCTGGCGTATTCGGCGAAGAATCGTTCGGCATCGATTCGTATTCCCTATGTCTCCAGCCCGAAGGCACGCCGCATTGAGGTGCGTTTCCCGGACAACACGGCGAATCCGTACTTCGCTTTTACGGCGATGCTTATGGCCGGTATCGACGGCATCCAGAACAAGATCCATCCGGGTGATGCCATGGACAAGGATCTGTACAACCTGCCGCCGGAAGAAGAAGCCGAGTTGCGCACGGTTGCATTCTCGCTCGATCAGGCGCTCGAATCGCTCGACGCAGGCCGCGAGTTCCTGCTGGCGGGCGATGTGTTCAGCAACGATCTGATTGACGCCTACATCGCGCTGAAGAACGAGGAAGTCACCACGTTGCGCATGAGCACTCACCCGGTCGAGTTCGAGATGTATTATAGCCTCTGAGCGGCCTCAAAATGGCGCCGATCAGGCAATTGCACGCAACATAATCGGCAATCGGGTGCGCCGCGGGACAGCGTTTCGCGGTACACTGGATTCTCCGTAACCAGACGGGATATGCTCTGTCGATGAGTCGAGTCATATTTTTACTACTCATCATGGCATCGATCGCCGTGTCCGCGGCGGAAGTCTTTCGCTGGGTCGATGACGACGGTGTGGTCCATTACTCGGATCGTCCCGCAGAGGGCGCCGAAGTCATAACGATTCCGAATGCGCAGACATTTTCGACCCCGCCGCGCCGCGATATGCAGCGCAACCAGCCGTCAACCACCGGCGCACAGGCGGCGGCGCAACAACCAGAATTATTCAGCTACCGCAGTTTCGAAATCGTCAGTCCCGGTCAGCAGGAGATTCTTTGGAATACCGGCGGCGAACTCAATGTGGCACTGAGCGCCCGGCCGCGCATCCAGGCGACGCACACGATCTTTCTGTACCTCGATGGCGAGGAGGTACAGCAGTTGGCGCGTGGGCGCATGCAGGCGTCGCTTAGCGACGTGTTTCGTGGCGAACATACGTTACGGGCCGATGTGAAGGACGCTAACGGCAACCGCGTCGCGCAGACAGAATCCAGCTTTACGGTGCAGCAGACATCGATTCAAAATCCAAACAATCCGAACGTTGCACCGAGGTAGCGCAAACGCAACCCGTCGTGGTGGCTGACGCCATTCTTGAAAACCTGAGCACCGCGGTTGTTATCGTCGACCAGGCCAGCTGTATCGTCTACATGAACGCCAGCAGCGAGGCATTGTTCGGCATCAGTCGCCGGCAGGCCGGGCAGCGTCCACTCGCTGCGCTCGTGCCGGGTCTCGACGAACTCACGGCGCTGGTCCGGCGCGCATTGGCCGAAGAGCATTCGTTCGGCTGCGACTTGTCGCTCGTGCTGCCGCAGCGCGACCATCTGCAGATCGACGTCGTGTGCCGGATCGCCCCGTTTACCGACGTTCGGGATCGGGTGATCGCAGAGTTTTATGATGCCACCCAGTTACGTCAGCTCGATCGCGAAAAGGCCCTGATCAGACAGCGCAGCGTCAGCCAACGCATCATTCGCCAGCTTGCGCACGAAGTTCGCAACCCGCTCGGCGGGCTGCGGGGCGCCGCCCAGTTGCTTGAGCGCAAGCTTGATGCGCCCGAGCTCAAGGAATACACCCGGGTTATCATCGCTGAGGCCGATCGACTGAAGGCCCTGACCGAGGACCTGCTGGGCCCGGTCCGACCGGCGCAGAGACGGGAGATCAACATTCACGAACTGACCGAGCGGGTGTTATGCCTGATCGAGGCCGAAGCATCCGGCGGCATCGAGTTGTCGCGCGACTACGACCCTAGTTTGCCGACGATCGCAGCTGATCCCGACCAGATCATGCAAGCTTTCCTGAACATAGCCCGCAATGCGGTGCAGGCCATGGGCGATTCCGGCCACCTGACCGTACGCACCCGCGTTCTGACCCACTTCGTCATCGGCACCGAGTCGTACCGGCTGGTCGCGAGCATCGAATTCGAGGACGACGGGCCGGGTATTGCCCAGGAGATCGAGGATTCGATCTTCTATCCGCTGGTGACCAATCGTGCCGGGGGCACCGGCCTCGGCTTGCCGCTCGCGCAGGATTGCATCCACCGGCACGGTGGCCTGATCGAGTTTCAGTCCGATCCCGGCCATACTGTATTTACGGTGCGTCTGCCGATCGACGCCATCGAACCGGGTGCCGGCAACGGGTGGGCACCATGATCGCGCCGACCGCAGCGAATCCGACCGCTCCTGTCGTCTGGATCGTCGATGACGACGGCTCGGTTCGCTGGGTGCTGGAGAAAGCACTGCAGGGCGAGGGCATCTCGACACGTAGTTTCGACAATGCGGAAGCGTTGCTGAAGGCATTCGACACGGCCGCCCCCGACGTCCTGATGACCGACATTCGCATGCCGGGCATGGACGGCATTGAAATGATGCGCCGGCTCGAAAGCGACGGACATGTGGTGCCGGTCATCGTCATGACGGCGCATGCCGACCTGGACAGCGCGGTGTCGGCTTACCAGGGCGGCGCATTCGAATATCTGCCCAAACCATTCGATATCGATGAGGCGGTCGCGCTCGTAAATCGTGCGGCCCGGGCGATCGAGGCGGTCGTGCCACCGGTCGCGGCCGAGGCGCCGGCGATTGCGGCCATGATCGGTCAGGCGCCGGCGATGCAGGAAGTCTTCCGTACCATCGGCCGGCTGTCGCGATCGAGCATGAACGTGCTGATTACCGGCGAGTCGGGCACGGGCAAGGAACTGGTTGCCCGGGCGTTGCATGAGCACAGTCCGCGCGGGCGCCAGGCATTTGTTGCATTGAATACGACGGCGATTGCGTCGGAGCTGCTGGAGTCCGAGTTGTTCGGGCATGAACGCGGCGCATTCACCGGTGCCGAGCGGCAGCGGATCGGCCGCTTCGAACAGGCCGATCACGGCACGCTGTTTCTGGATGAAATCGGCGACATGTCACCAGCCCTGCAAACGCGCCTGCTGCGGGTTCTGGCCGAGAGCGAGTTTTATCGGGTCGGCGGCCAGGCGGCGATCCGGGTCGATGTACGCGTGATTGCCGCGACCAACCAGGACCTCGTGGCGGCCGTTGCGGCCGGACGGTTTCGGGAAGATCTGTTTCACCGGCTCAATGTCATCCGGATTTGCACGCCGCCGCTGCGGCACCGCCGGGAGGATGTGCCGCAATTGTTGCGTCATTACCTGAAAGAGGCGGCGAAGGAACTCGGCAGCGAGCCGAAGACGCTGACCGATGATGCGACGGAACGGCTGCGGTCTTGCGACTGGCCGGGCAACGTTCGTCAACTCGTCAATGCGTGTCGCCGCCTCAGTGTGACAGCGCCCGGCGCGGAGATTCGCGTGGCAGATATTCCGGATGACCTCGGCGGGCAGGCTTTGCCGAACGCGGGAAAACCCGCCTGGGTGAGTGACCTGGTGCGCTGGGCTGAACAGCAACTGGAGGTGGCCGGGCGTACGCCGGGCGGCGCTTCCACGGCGTTGCTCCAGGCGGCGTTGCCCGAGTTTGAGCGAGCGTTGATTCGCGTGGCGCTGGCGCGCGCCAAAGGGCGCAAGCAGGCGGCGGCAAAGATGCTCGGCTGGGGGCGCAATACGCTGACCCGCAAGATTCGGGAACTCGGTATCGATGACTGAGTCCGATACATACAGAAATTCTACGAGAAGGACATCTCGCCGGAGTACGCAGCGTTTTACAACCAGATGATGAAGAAGCCGGGTTAATACTCGGCCGCGGCGCGATTGGCCGGCTCTTCGAGAATCAGCGAGCCGACGAGATCCGTCACGCTGGCGATTTGGTGGCGTTCCAGGTATTCGGCGATGCCGGCATTGATTTCCTTGCACACCAGCGGTGTGTAGAACAGCGCGGTGCCGACTCCGACTGTGGTCGCTCCGGCAATCAGGAACTCCAGCGCGTCGGTCGCGCTGCAGATGCCGCCCTGACCGATGATCGGTATGTTGTGCCGGCTTGCAACCTCATAGACCTGACGAACTTTGAGCAGGGCGATCGGCTTGATTGCCGGGCCTGACAGCCCGGCCCGCACGTTCGCGATGATCGGCTTGCGCGTCTCGGCGTCGATGGCCATGCCGGTCAGTGTGTTGATTACGGCCAGGCCGTCGCTGCCAGCCTCTATGCACGCGCGCGCGCTGGTCTGGATATCGGTCTGGTTCGGCGAGAGTTTGGTGATGATCGGTTTCGACGTTGCCTTGCGACAGGCCTCGACGACGCGTGCCGAAGAATCCGGAAAGTTGCCGAACGAGATGCCGCCTTCCTTGATGTTGGGACAGGAGATATTGATCTCCAGTGCATCGATGGGCGAGTCGTCAAACCGGCGACAGACCTCGGCATAATCGTCGATTGTCGATCCGCAGACGTTGGCTATGAAGCGGGTCTCGGAGAAATCCAGCTGTGGAAGAATCTGCCCGACGACGGCATCGACGCCCGGATTCTGCAGGCCGATCGCGTTCAGCATGCCCATCGGTGTCTCGTATACCCGGCGCGCCGGGTTACCGGGCCGTGGTTCCAGCGTCGTGCCCTTCAGCACGATCGCGCCGGCGTCTCGATTAGAGAACCCCTCGATGCGCGTGTATTCTTCACCGAAGCCGACGCAGCCGGACAATAATACAATCGGCGAGTCGAGCTTGAGATCACAGAACTCGAGAGCAAGATTATCGTTCGTGTTTGCCAATGTTTCGTCTGATCCTGTTCGAACCCGAAATCCCGCCTAATACGGGAAATATCATACGCCTGTGTGCCAATACGGGGACGCAATTACACCTGGTTGCTCCGCTCGGTTTCGAGCTGGATGACCGGAAATTGCGCCGTGCCGGTCTCGACTATCGGGAATTTGCGACGATCACCGTTCACGACAGCCTCACAGCATGTCTGGATTCGTTGGACCGGCCGCGCGTGCTGGCGTGCTCGACTCGCGGCGGCAGGGCGTATCACGAGCATCGATTCGCGGCGGGCGATGCGCTGCTGTTCGGCCCGGAAACCCGTGGCTTGCCGGCCGAGATCCTCGCTGCGCTTCCGCCCGAAAATATTTTGCGCATTCCGATGCGTGCACAGAGCCGCAGCCTGAACCTGTCCAACGCAGCTGCGGTGATGCTGTATGAGGCGTGGCGGCAGCTGGGGTTCTGGTAAATTTTGCGTCTGCGCACCGCTGTACCATTGCCTTCATTGACTTGCCCGTGGGAGCATTTGTGGGAGCGGCTTCAGCCGCGCTTCATTCCGGCCCCAGCGCCCGGCTCATCAACGCCGACACCGCCTGTTCCGGTGCCACATCTTCGTACAGTATGCGGTAGACCTGCTCGCTGATCGGCATCTCGACACCCAGACGGGCTGCGACGCCATGCACGGCCTTGGCGGCATACACGCCTTCGACTACTTGGCCGATCTCGCGTGCGACGGCATCGACCGTGCGTCCCGCGGCGAGCGCCAGCCCCATACGCCGGTTGCGTGACTGATTGTCCGTACAGGTCAGCACGAGGTCGCCCATGCCCGACAACCCCATGAACGTCTGCGCATTTGCGCCGAGCGCCTCGCCCAGGCGCGTCATTTCGATGAGCCCACGGCTGATTAGCGCGATGCGCGTGTTGGCGCCGTAACCGAGACCGTCGGAAATGCCGGCGGCGATTGCCAGCACGTTCTTGACAGCGCCACCGACTTCGACGCCGGCAAGATCGTTCGACGTGTAGGCCCGGAATTGTTCGCTGGAGATGCGTACGGCAAGGTCGTCGGCGAATTGCACGTCCGTCGATGCAACTGTCATGGCCGTCGGCAGGCCGGCGCCGACTTCGGTCGCGAAGGTCGGCCCGGACAGCACCGCCAGCGGGTACTCTGCGCCGAGGACGTCTCGTGCGACCTGGTGTGGCAGCTGCCCGGTCTGTTGCTCAAAACCTTTCGTCGCCCACGCGATCCGCTGGTCGGCGTTCAAATGCGGCTGGATCTGGCCGAGTACGATGCGGAATACGTGGCTCGGTACTACGACCAGGATATCGCGGCTGCTGTGGATTGCAGCCTGCAGATCCGCCTCTATCTGTAGCGCGTCCGGAAACCGGATATCCGGCAGGTAGCGGTGATTGGTGCGTTCGCGTGCGAGTCGTTCGGGCTCGTCATCGGCCCGGCCCCACAACGTCGTCGGCCGGTTTGCACGTGCTAACTGGACGGCCAGTGCCGTGCCCCACGAGCCGGCGCCGAGAACCGTGATGCGCTCGTCGACTGATGTGGTCATGGCGTCCGTTCGATTGCGACTTCAGGCCTGAGATTCTCTGGCCTGGTTGCGGGCGGCATCCTCTTTGGACCTGGAGTACAGCGCGTCGAAGTTGATCGGCTGCAGCAGTACCCGCGGAAAGCCGCCCTGGCCGATGATTGTCGAGATCGTCTCACGGATATACGGGAACAGTGTCGATGGGCAAAATGATCCGATCAGGCTCATGAGTGCGTCGTGGTCGTAACCGCTAATCGTGAACAGCCCGGCCTGGTCGACTTCGATGATGTAGAGGGTGCGACTCTCGATGGTGGCGTGCACGCTGACGGTCAGGGCCACCTCATACTCATCCGCCTCGATCCGCTGGTGGCGGTTTTTCAGGTTCATCTGGATCTGCGGCTCAACCGTTTGGTTCGTGAACAGCTCGGGCGAATTTGGGGCCTCGAAAGACAAATCCTTTAAATAGAGCTTCTGCAGCATGAAGTAGGGTTCGTTTGCCGGGTTCGTGCCGCCGTTGGTATTTGTCGTATTTTTATTCTCGGTCATGGTTGTTT
>SMWD01000097.1 GCA_004357495.1 Gammaproteobacteria bacterium | reverse complement strand
AGGGAATTTCCTGCTTCGCGGTTGACGATACTGAGTGCGGCCCCGCTGGTCATGGAGCCGGTGATGGCACCGAGCAGCAGGACGGGATTCAGTTTGAGCACCCAGCGCCCGAAAGAATAACCCGTAATAACCGGGCCCACGGTTACGAGCGCGCCGGCGACAAAAAGACTGGCGCCCGAGGTTGCGAGAGTGTCGAGGATTCCGGAGCCCGCCTGCAGGCCGACGCCGGCCATGAAAATTAGCAGCCCAAGCTCCATGAAAATCCAGCGCGCAGCGCTGGGCACGCGGCCGAAGGTTGGCCGAATCGCTCGCAGGTAGCCGATGGTCAGACCGGCGGCAAGCAAGCCACCCGCGGAGCCGAGGCCCACGGAGATTCCGGCAACTTCGATCGAGAAGCTGCCGATGAATATCCCGGCGGCAATGCCCAGCCCGAAACTGACCAGATCGGTTTCATCTGCATCCCGTTCGATGTGGCCAATATCTTCGCCGAGTCGATCCAGCGACGCCTTGTGCCCGGTCACATGCAGGACATCACCGGGCTCGAAACGGGTGTCGCCGTGAATGGGAACTTCTACGCCAAGCCGTTGTATGCTTGCCAGGAAGCAACCGTAGTGTTCATTGAGTTGCCGGGGTTTGAGTTTTAGATTTTTCGACTTTGCCCGCATTACCAGAACACGGCATGACTCTATCGGGTCATCCAGGATATCGGCATCTTGCAGCTCGGGACCGATCCGGTGGGCGATGCTGAGCAGATGGTGCAGATACCCGACCACCGCTACTTCGTCGCCCAATTCAGCGACCGTATCGATGGTTACTTCGACGAATTCGCCATCCCGACGCAGCTTGCCCAGCGCGCCCAGTCCGGGGAACAGCGCATATATTTCGCGCATCGGTAAGCCAGTGAAATCTTCTTGCGTGACGCGATAAGCGCGGACGGCGATATCGGGGACAGTTTTCACTGAGTCATCGATGCCGCCCTGCTGCTCACCGGCCAGTTTGGACGCTTCGGCCTTTAAGTCGGTCCCCATGAGTCTCGGCAGGAAGCGAATGATGAGGATCAAGCCGATGAGGCCGAATATATAGGTAATTGCATAGGCCGTTGAAATATTCGTAATGACTTGCTCGACCGGGATGCCGGAGGGCATTGCAATCTGGCCGGAGCGCAGTGCCTCCTGGGCGGCAGCAAGCGTTCCAGTGGTGGTCATACCACCCGCGAGCAGGCCCGCAGCTGCACCCAATTCGAAATCAAGTGCCTTGGATAAAGTCAGGGCAAGCCCGAAACCGGTTCCGCCGATGACAATTGCCAGGGCGAGGTAACGCAGCCCGTCGGTGCGCAGCACACTGAAAAAACGTGGCCCGGCCTGAATGCCCACGGAGAAAATGAACAGAACGAATCCCAACGTCTGCACGGTGGGCAACATGGTGTAGCCATAGTGACCGAATACCAGGCCCACGAACAGAACGCCCGTTACAGGCCCGAGGTCAAAACTGCCGATGCGGATTCTGCCAAAGAGGTAGCCGAGTCCTATGACGAGAAATAGCAGGGCGACAGGGTGTTCGACCAGAAACATTTGCGGTTCTGCCATGGGCACGATTGTATTCGGGACAGATACCAAATGGTATCCTCACGGATCATGTTTTCTGATGACATCGTTTAACTCCGGTGGCTCCCAACCCTTGCGAAACGCTGACCGTGCGCCTTTGACAGACATGCCCCAATACGCACTTCTTCAATGGTGTGTCTTGATCGTCGCGGCGGCATGCGCATCCGCCTCTTTCGCTGCAGAGCGCGAACTGGATCAGGATCCGCCTCCAGGTTCGGCGCGTGAGATCGAGACGCCGATCCAGCGTGTATTCCCAGAGGTGCTGGTGCGACCGTCGTTGTTTCCCGGCATTACTGAACAGCTTCAGGGCCTGTCCCCGTTCTTCGCCGATACCCAACTCGAAGTCCGTTTCCGCACCTATTACCTGCGGAAAGATCGAGTGGTCGATGTGATCAGCGAAGCCTGGGCCGCGGGAGGTTCCGTCTATTACCGTTCGGGCTGGCTGAAAAAGCTGATCGCTGTCGAGATGGAAGGCTTCACTTCGCAATCCGTCTATGCGCCGGACGACCGGGATGGAACGCTGCTGCTTGCACGCGGGCAGGAAGGCTACAGCGCGCTCGGTATTGCCAACGCCAAGGTGCGCGTCGGTGGGTTCGTACTCACTGCAGGTCGTCAGTATCTCGATCTGCCCTACGTGAACCGGAATGACAATCGCATGACCCCGAACACATTCGAAGCCATGACCCTCGCGAAATCACAGGGGGCACTTCGGTTTTCAACGGGCTATGCATGGAAAATCAAGACGCGCACCTCGGACGAGTTTCTCTCGTTGACGCGGGCGATCGGATCGGACAAGGACCGTGGGCTCGCTCATGTCGGTGTGGTATGGGATCCGCATGAGGACTTTCACATCGGTGCCATCGGCGGGATCGTTCCCGACCTGCTGGCCGGCGTGTATGGCGAGTTGGGCGTTGGGCGGGACCTGGCGAATGGATGGGAGCTTCGTTTCGACGGGCAAATTACATTGCAAACGGATACAGGGGACGACCTGCTCGGTGACTTGCTGGACGACACCTGGAATCTCGGGATGCGCACTGCCGCGAGTTATGCCGGCGCTGTATTCCGGTTGGGGATAAGCATCACCGGCCCCGATGCTGCGATCGTCAATCCTTATGGGACGAACCCCAGCTACGTTGATCTCATGCAGCGATCTTTCGGCCGGGCTGACGAGAAGGCGCTGCTGGCGAGTATCTCCTACGACTTTTCGAACCGTGGTTTCGAGGGGTTCACCGTGATCATGAATTTCGTGGCAGGCTTCGATGGCAAGCTTCAAGACATTCACGATGACCGACAGGAATTGGACCTGACGATCGACTACCGCGCGAAGGAAGGCCTGCTGAAGAATTTTTCGCTGCGTGTCCGCGGGTCCTGGCTCAACGAGGATTTGACGGACAGAAACGGCACCGATGTCCGGGTGATCCTGCGCTATGACTTGCCAGTGATCTGAGGGGATATTTGACCGGTGACCGGTAGCTCATCGTCGCCCTGCGTACATAGCACTTCCTGCGAGCTGCTGTAGCGAAATTCGATATGGACGTCACCAGGTTGCCATGTTATTAATTGTTTATTCGACAGTAGTAACTACGAAGTTGCCGCACTGAAAAGACAATAGTCAAATAAGCGGGAGGGATCAAAATGATCAGAATCCACAGCGGTTTCATACCGTTGGGCCTGATTTTTCTGTCGGTCGTAACTTATGCTCAGTCCACACCGAATAATCTTGTCGTCTGGGGGCGATGATGTCGGCCAATCCAATATCAGTCTCAGGCGCGATCCATTTGAGCGCGCTCACGTGACGTCCAACACGTACGATGACTGGATGATTGACCGGGTGTTCTTCCTGCTGGCCGCCCTGGCGTACGTCGGACAATTCCTCGAGACGTTCGGCACGATACTGACGATGGTTTTGGTGCCTACATTCTATGCGACGCTTTACGGGATCAAGTCACCTGCTACAAGTTAATGCATAGCCATCGGAATATTTTGTGACGGTGTTCAACGGTCTCAATATATGGCCGCGACTGTCTGCCACGGCAATCATCGCTAACCTTCTTTTCAGCGCTCCTATTCTCATCTACGCTCAGGATTCTGAGCGGGAGACCGACCAGGCCACCCAACTCGCCACGATCGACTTCGTGGTGGGTAACGCTGTGTTTATTTTGCTGCACGAGTTCGGGCATGTGGTGATCCGTGACTTCGACATTCCCATTCTCGGCCTCGAGGAAAATGCAGCGGATACATTAGCGGCAATCGGCTTGATCCTGGCCGATGAAAATCAGTCGGAGCGGCAACCCCGACTGAGCGAATATCTGGCCATGGCGGTTTTGGGTAATCTGCTGATCTGGCAGACGGGCATCGAGAAGAGCAGCAATGAGATTCTTTTCTGGGCCCAGCACGAGGTCAGCGTCCGCCGGGCGACACGACTCGTCTGCCTGCTGTACGGCAGCGATACGCGGGAATTCGGCTGGCTGGCCGAGGCGGTCGAGATGCCGGAGAGTCGACGCGATGTTTGCGAGGATGAATTCACAATCGCCAGGAATGCTGCCGAGAAAGTTCTTGCGACCTTTGGGAAGTCAGTGGAGGATAATCCGGAACTCGAACGAACCGAAATCGAGGTGAAATACGGGCGGCCGCGAAACCCGACCCAGGCACGGCTGTTGGAAGTTATCCAGGAAACTCAACTAATGGAGACGGTTGCAAAGCGTATCCGCAATCGGTGGGTCCTTCCGGATTCGGTTACGCTGCGCGTTCGGTCGTGCCCGAGCGCCAATGCGTATTGGGACGAGGACTACCGGGAGCTGATTTTTTGCCTGGAATTGCTGGAAGCCCTGGAAAAGATCGGCAGTGGGCCCGAGGTACAGCGCCTTAAGGCGAACTTTGCGAAAGCCCGGGATTAAACCTTGTGTTTACGCCAATAGGCATTAAGACACTGTTGTTCGCGTGCAGCGATAAATCTTAAACTATAATCGTAATCCGCTTGACTAAAGTATCAATTCAATGTTGGTGGCATAGGATGAGGATAGCGGCAGCCTGTCCGTTTGCTATTGCGATTTACTAAGTCATTGCGCCGTGCTGGGAGAATAAGGATGAATACGCTAAAGAGACTTTCCCTCGTTGCTATCCTGGTATGCCTGGCACCAGTCGGGCTTGCCGAAGTCGGCACGTTTCCGGTGCAGCAAGGATTTCTTAGCATCGACTACGCGCTGCTGGAAACCAGGGTCGAGGCAGGGGATGGCATCGATCTCCTGTATGTGTCACCGGGTGCTCTTGCACGAGCGGGCGAATATAGAGGCGTCATTGTGGATCAACCGGAGATCTGGATCGCTGAGGATTCCGAATACGGCGGCGAGAAACCCGAGAACCTGGTCGCGATTGCTGAACTCATTCGGGAAGCATTCACGGCGCGCTTGATTAGCCGTGGGCGTACCGTCGTGGAGGAACCAGGCCCGGATATTCTCTATCTGCGCTTGGCCTTGACCGACCTCTACCTGAAGAAAAAAAAGCGCAGGCTGTTGGCCTATACCCCGATTGGAGCCGTGGCCAAGGCCGGTGCGGACCTGGTGCGCGAAATGATGGAAAAAGTCGATATCATTGAAATGGCGTTCCAATTCGAGGCAGTGGATAGCGATACCGGGGAAGTTCTCGGGGCCATCATCATAAAACGCGGCGCTCGAAAAGATAAGGCAACCGGACAGAAACTGGTGCGCATCGATTTCGACGAATTTCGGGAGATCGTGTTTGAGTATGGTGTCCGAATAAGCTGCCACTTCGATAACGGCGAACTTCCCGAGGAGCAGTGGATCGATTGCACCGATCCGGCGGCCCGCGCTCAGCGGGAAGCGGCTTCGTGATCAAGTCGCCCAATGTGACCTGATGCGGATCAGAAAAGTGGGAGAGCGAACGAGACCGGAATGATGATAGAAACTCGCGCCAATTTCGTTTTCATGCTCATTGGTTTGATCCTTATGTGGCTCGTTACGCCGATGATTTCAATGGTCAGCACCGACGTCGGCAATATCGCGCTGTACGTGGTCATCGGGGCCGCATTATGTCTCGGGGCCTGGAGCCTGTCCAAAGAGCGCGGATTTTTCCTGGTTGCGGCGGGCATAACGCTGGCCGCCGTCGCCTACTCCATCGTTGCGTATCTGACCGGGAATGCATTGGCAAGATTCCTGGTGCTGGGCCTGGAAATCATTTTCTGGTCGATGTGCGCGTGGTTCGTGGCGCGTCATGTGCTGGCAGACGGGTCGGCAGTCAGGAATCGTATTGCCGGAGCAATATGCATCTATATGATTGCCGCGGTGATCTGGGCCCATCTGTACACCGCGCTGAACTTGTGGATGCCTGGCTCGTTCAACGGCCTCGACGCCGTGCCGTTCGAGAAGCAGTTCGCCGAGCTGCTGTATTTCAGCTTTGTCACCCTGACCACGCTGGGCTACGGCGACATGTCGCCGGCGCACCCGGTCGCGCGTTTGCTGGCCCAGATGGAAGCGGTTTTCGGCCAATTCTATATCGCCATTCTCGTCGCGACGCTGGTCGGTATACGGATTGCACGCGCGAGCAGCCGCGACTGACCGATGACGACAGAAGCGTCACGTTATTCACTGGACTAAATGAGCATCCGGTCATCCGCACGCACCCGGTCAGCGGGCAAGTACGTCTACATCAACGAGATGGTCACGAGACGTATCGTCGGTCTGGAACCGGATGAGAGCGAGCTGAGCCTGAACTTCCTGATCGATCACCTGAAGAAGCCGGTGTTTCAGTGCCGGCTGCACTGGAAGGACAACACGGTGGTCATCTGGGACAACCGGGCGACGCAGCATGTCGTCATGCCCGACTTCCAGCCCGCGTACCGCCTGAACCAACGCATCGCGATCCGGGACGATGCGAGACCTGTCTGACAGCCCGCCAATGTCGGCCGACGTCTATCGCCCACCTGCAATTTGCTACACTGCGATCAATCATAATGAACGCCGATTGATGGCCCCTCCTCCATGCGCTGGATCCGACCACTCCTGCTGATCCTTGTCGTCATCACGCTCCTGATCGGCGGGGCGATCGCATTCCTGCTGTCGCTCGACATTAATCGCTACAAGGACCGCATCGAGCAGTTCGTCACCCAGGAAACCGGGCGCAGCTTCTCGATCGGCGGCCCGATCGAACTCGACCTCGGCTGGAAGACCACCTTGTCGGCTGCCGACCTGACGCTCGGCAATCCCGACTGGGCCGCGAGTCCGGACATGGCGCGCGTGGCGCGGGCGAAAGTCGTACTGGACGTCCGGGCACTGTGGGATCGCACCGTCATCCTCGATCTCGTCGAGATCGACGCCGCCAGGCTCTATATCGAGGCGAACAAATCGGGCCAGAACAACTGGACGTTCGCACCTGAGTCAATCGGCGCCAGGCCAACCGAAGCGGACGCGACCGGCAAACCGGCATCCGCCACCGAGTCCGGCACCCCTTGGCGACTCATACTGCGCGCGGTTCACGTCGCTGATTTCGGGCTCACGGTCACGGTGCCCGGCCTGTCTCAACCGCTGCAACTCGATGTCGACCGACTGGACCAGACCGAACTCGATAGCGGCCTGTTCGACGCCAGACTGGCCGGCCGGCTCAATGGCCGGACGGTCGAGATGGCCGGCCAGTACGGGCCGCTGGCCAGCCTGCTGACGCTGACCGATCTTACGATCGACGTCGGCGGCCGGTTCGACACGCTGCACATTACCGTGGACAGCATGATCGACGACCTCGTGCGGCCGCGGCGGCCGAGCGGGACCATCGAGATCATCGGTCCCGACATCGATGACGTGACCGAGATGCTTGGCCTCGCAGACCTCGGCAGCGGCGATCTGGACCTGAAAATCTTGCTGACGCCGCAACCGGACGCGCTCGCACTCGACGCCTCCGGTCACCTCGGCGAGTCTTTCATCAAGTTGAGCGGCGCCGTGTCGGATGTTGCGCAATTCGAGAAGGTTGACCTGCAACTGTCCGTGAGCGGCCCCCATCTCGGCCAGGTCCTCGGCCTGTTCGGCGTTCACGGCATACCGGGCGGGCAGTTCAATCTCTCCGGCAGTCTCGCACGCGACGGCGAGCGCCTCGACATCAATGCATTGAAAGTCAGCATCGGTGCGGCCGATCTCCTGTTCAACGGTCACGTCGAGCATTTCCCCAGCTTCGACGACGCGACCCTGAAATTCGATTTGCATGGCGACGACATCGAGAAGTTTCGTGAACTGATCGGGATTAAGGGAGCCGCGACCGGCCCGTTCGACATCGTCGTCGAGTTGCAGGCTGGCACGGACGGTGCGGAACTCCTGACCGCGAGCATACAGAGCAGCATCGGGCGCATGAAAATCGACGGGGAAATCAGCCCGGCGCCCGACTATGTCGGTACGAAGCTGAGCTTCTCGGCGGACATGAAAAACCTCGGAGACTTCGCGCAGACCTACGGCATATCGAACCCGATCGAAGCGCCGATCTCGATCCGT
>SMWD01000096.1 GCA_004357495.1 Gammaproteobacteria bacterium | reverse complement strand
TGCGGCAGGTTCGCCGCCAGCGTATCGAAATCACTGTTATTGAAGAATGCCTTGCGGTCCGCCAGGACGGCCTCGGGTATCTCCGCGTTGGTGCCCATGGATAATTCAGCGCCGGGCGTGAAAAATGCCTTGTCACCCCACGCAGACAGGGCCAGGGCAAGGCCCTCGCTGCCGGCGGGAAACAGGCTGGGATCGGGATGACGCCGCTCCAGTTCCCGGGCGATGCACTGGGTGTCGCAGTAAATATCGGCGCCGATCTGCATGACCGGCGTCTTGCGGTAGCCGCCGGTCAGAGCGGTCAGATCGGGTTTCGGCATGATCAGGGGAATCTGCACAGAAGCCCAGGCAAGGCCCTTCATGCCGAGGGCCAGCCGGATTTTTTCGGCGAAAGGTGAGCTATCGAAATGGTGCAGAATGATGTCAGGCATGCGGTTCCCCCCCGAGTCTGCCCGGCCCAACGCATTATCGCACGCGGGTCACGAAAAAAAACAGTCAGGTTTGTTTCTTTCGGAATCACGGCTTCGTATACTTTTGCGATGGACGCGCAGGTCATCGAACAGCTCAAGGCCGGCATCGAATTCGAGCGCACGCGGACCGGTCCGCCGGAAGGGTTTCCCCAACTGCCCGATATCCCCGCTGGTCGTTACACCGATCCGGAATTCCTCCGACTCGAACAGGCACACCTGTGGAAAAAAGCCTGGCTGTATGCCGGCCACGTGGACGAACTGCCCGAAGCCGGCAGCTTCAAGCTGTGGCGACGCACCGGGTCACCGATCGTGATCCTGCGGGATAACGACAATCACATCAGGGCTTTTTACAACACGTGCCGGCATCGGGGCGGCCCGCTGGTCAAAGAAGAATCAGGCACCTTGCCGGGGGGCCTGGTCTGCGGTTTCCACGGCTGGACCTACACCCTCGCCGGTGAACTGGTCAGCCTCAGAGACCAGCGCGACTTCGTCGGTCTGGATATGAGTTGCCGCAGCCTGATTCCGGTGCGCTGCGAGCGACTGGGCAACTGGATATTCATCAACGAGGATGCCGACGCACCGGCCCTGGCCGATACCCTCGGCCCGATTCATGACTACTTCTGTTCCCTGCCTCTGGATACGCTGCGGCTCGTCAGCCATCAGACGTTCGACGTGAACTGTAATGTAAAAACCTTCCTGGAAACGTTCCTGGAGGTCTATCACCTGAAGTCGACACACCCGCAGACCGTGGACCGGTTTCTGGACCATCGGGGCACCCACATTATTCTCTGGCCGCGCGGGCATTCGCTGATGCTAAGCCCCAACCGCCGGCCCGGCTGGGTCGATCCGGGCGCACAGGGTATGCCGGAGATGGCCGGGGCGACGGAACTCGAGCGCGAAGCCAGCCCCAGTTTCAATATCTTTCCCAACCTCGTGACGCCGGTCTCCCCGACTGGCCTGCCATTCAACCTGATCTGGCCGGTATCGGAGCGGCGTTCCCTGCTGGAGGTGATATGGTTCGCCCCGGACTGGGGTGGCGGGGCCCGCCACGACCGGTGGGATACACGCCTCCGTAACTACGAACGAATTTTAGGAGAAGACCTTGCATTCATCGAGCAAATGCAAGCCTCAATCGAATCAGCAGGATTTCACGGCGTGCCGTTAAATTATCAGGAACGACGCATCTACCACTGGCACGAGGAACTCGACCGCCGCATCGGGGCAGACCACATCCCGGCCTCTCTGCGTGTGGCCCCGGTTCTGGATAACTGGGTCCGGGAGGGCTGGACATGAGCGAGCGCGGCATACTGGCATACGGTGCGTATATCCCGCGGCGCCGGCTCCCCCGCGAGACCATTGCCACGGCCATGGCTTGGGCGAATCCCGCCCTCAAGGCCCGGGCAAAGGGCGAGCGGGCGATTCGGGCCTGGGACGAAGACAGTCTGACCATGGCGGTGGAAGCCGCCCGGGACTGCAAGCTGGCAGCATTCGACGCGCCGGCAAACCTGGTGCTGGCCTCCACGACGCTGCCCTTTGCAGACCGCGATAACGCGGCCGTGGTCGTGGCAGCATTGGGTCTCGACGAGCGGATCAACACGCTGGATATGACGGCCACGCTGCGCGCCGGCACCGCGGCACTGGGTAACGCTCTGCGCGCCGGCGACGGCTCGTCGCTGGTGATTGCCAGCGACTGCCGTGATGCCCGTCCGGCCAGTCCGCAGGAAATGCAGATCGGTCATGGCGCCACGGCCATGCTGATTGGCGGCGGCGACGCACTGCTGGCCCGCGTACTCGCCCATCGTGCCATCAGCCGTGACCTGGTCGAACATTACCGGGCGCAGGGCGATCGTTTCGACTACACGGTCGAAGGCCGATGGCTCCGGGACGAGGGGTTTCTCAAGCTCATTCCCGAAACCGTGCAACCCCTGCTGACCGATGCCGGGATCAACGCCGAGACCATCGACCATGTGATTTTTCCCTGCCCCGCGCGCGTGGCAGGGCAGCTTTGCAAATCACTGGGTCTGACAGAATCGGCACTGGCGGATGATCTCATCACCCAATGCGGGGATACGGGCACCACCCATCCGCTGCTCTGCCTTGCGCGCGTCCTGGAGCGGGCCAGGCCGGGGGCAAAAATTCTGCTGGTGGGGTTCGGCCAGGGCGTCGATGCGTTCCTGTTCGAGGTCACCGAACCCATTAGCGATTACCGCCCGCGACTCGGTGTCGAGGGCCACCTGGAACGACGCCGTGAGGAGACCAGCTATCTGCGCTACCTCGCCCAGCAGGGAGCGATCGAAGTTGACTGGGGCAATCGCGCGGAGTTCGATAACCGCACCGCGCTGACCGCGTTGTACCGGCACCGCGACAGCGTGACCGGATTCACCGGCGGGCGTTGCGGCAAGTGCGGCACGGTACAGTTCCCCAGCACACGCTACTGTGTGAACCCGGACTGCCGGGAACTGGACAGCCAGGAACCGGTCTCACTCTCCGACATTAAAGGCCGCGTGAAATCATTCACCGAGGACTGGCTGGCGTATTGTCCGAACCCGCCCCTGCAATACGGCAACGTCGAGATCGAAGGCAGCGGCAACATCATGATGGAATTCACCGACTGCGAGCCGGGCACCCTGCGCATCGGCATGCCGGTCGAAATGCAATTCCGGATCAAGGACGTGGACAAACGACGCAGCTTTACCCGGTATTTCTGGAAAGCCACGCCGGTGGAGGAAACTTAAAATGGCAACGGGCATTCGCGACAAGGTGGTCATCCTCGGCATGGGCTGCACCCGTTTCGGCGAGCGCTGGGATGCCGGGCCGGACGACTTGATGCTGGAGGCATTCATCGAAGCGCTGGACGATGCCGGCATCGAGCGGGATCAGATCGAGGCGGGCTGGCTCGGCGTGTTCTACGATGAACAGAGCGTCGGTAAATCGGCGATCCCGCTGTCGATGGCACTGCGACTGCCCAACATCCCGGTCACGCGGGTCGAGAATCTGTGCGCCACGGGTTCCGAAGCGCTCCGCGGCGCCGCCTATGCCGTCGCCTCCGGCGCCTGTGATATCGCCCTGGCGCTCGGCATGGAGAAGCTCAAGGATTCGGGCTATGCCGGCCTGCCGGAACGCACCAAGGGCAGTTTCGACGACCTGTGGATGCCGAGCTACACGGCGCCGGGCGCATTCGCCCAGCTGGCCAGCGCCTACAGCACACGCACCGGCATCTCGATGGACGATCTCAAACGCGCCATGGCCCATGTGTCGTGGAAGAGTCATCAGAACGGCGCCCTGAATCCCAAGGCGCATTTGCGCCAAGCCATCACCATCGAACAGGCGCTGAATGCGCCCATGGTGGCCCATCCCCTGGGGTTGTATGACTGTTGCGGCGTCAGTGACGGGGCAGCCTGCGCCATCGTGACGACACCCGAGATGGCCCGCAGCCTGGGCAAGCGCGACCTGGTGGCCATCAAGGCCCTGCAACTTGCGGCCAGCAACGGCGTCGAGTCGGGTCACGCCTCCTGGGACGGCAGCTACACGTTGACGACCCGCACCGCGGCCGGGCGCGCCTACGCCGAGGCGGGCATCGACAACCCCCGCAAACAGATCGATCTCATGGAGGTGCACGACTGTTTCTCCATCACCGAACTGATCGTCATGGAGGACCTGGGATTATCGGCGCCCGGCGACGCACCGAAAGACATACTCGACGGTGTCTACGATCGCGACGGCGCGCTGCCCTGCCAGGTGGATGGCGGACTCAAATGCTTCGGTCATCCGATCGGCGCTTCCGGCCTGCGCATGGCCTATGAAATTTATCTGCAGCTGCTCGGTCGCGCCGGAGACCGGCAACTCGACTCGCCGTCCATCGGCATGACCCACAACCTGGGCGGCATACCGATCCGCAATATCGCCAGTGTGTCGGTGTTCGGCCTCGCACAGTAAATGAATTGCCCGATATAAATCCGCGTCGACTCGAGGAGGCTCGTCATGGCTGATACATCACTCGCCCGTATTCCCAGGGACCAGTTGCCGGCGGAGTTCCAGCCGGCCTGGGATGCGTTGAACGGTCTAACCGGAGAGCCCACGTTCGTCGAGGTATTCGCCCAGGCGCCCGAGGTCCTGCGCTTCGTCATGAACGATTTCTACATGAAGCTGTTTTTCGGCGGCGCCGTCGACAACCATTACAAGCAACTGGTGCGTCTGAAACTCTCCCTGGTTCACGGTTGCCGAACCTGCAACAAGCAGAACATACCCGGTGCGCTGGAGGCCGGCATCACCCAGGCCCAGGTGGACGCCATGGACGACTACGAACACGGTCCGTTCACCGACGCCGAGAAAGCCGTGCTGGAGTTCGCGGACCAGATGGTCCTGACCAATATGGCGGGCGATGTGAACGCCGAGCGCTACGCTCGGCTGGCGGCTCACTTCAGCGACGCACAGATCTGCGAACTGGGCACCGTGATGGCGATCATCGCCGGCATGGCGAAGCTCTCCTTCATCCTGCACCTCGTGGAACGCGAAGATTATTGCCCGTTCGGCGCCAACGCGGCGTGACGCGCGGCCGGCCTGCAGGTGACGCCACTCAGAAATTGATGATCGCGCCGCCGTCCACGTTAAAGCCCAGGCCGGAAACAAAATCCGCGTCCGCCGAGGCGAGAAACAGCGCGGCCTTCGCCACATCTTCGGGCTGGCCCAATCGACCGACCGGCGCCTTGTCTTCCCAATAGGCGCGGAACTCGGGGTCTTTGAAGAACGGCGCGGACAAACCCGTCACGATGGCGCCGGGCTGCAGGGTGTTCACGGTGATCTGATATTGACCGAGGTCCACCGCCATGGCCTTGCTCAGACCCGCGACGGCATGCTTCGAGGTGCCGTAGGCGCACAGCCCGGGCCCGCCGACGTCCGACATGATCGAGCCCACGTTAATGATCCGCCCCCGGCCGCGCTGACGCATGTGGGGAACGACCTCGCGCGAGATCCGGAACATCGAGGTCACGTTGACGGCCATGACCCGGTCCCAGATTTCATCGGTCGTGGCTTCAAGATCGGCACCCACGGCGATGCCCGCGTTGTTCATCAGGATGTCGATCCCGCCGAAGACTTCCATTGCGCCGTCGACGATGCGCCGCGGTGCATCGGCGTCGGTAATGTCCAGCTCCAGCGTTCGGGCATGGTCGTAGTCGTGAAACTGACTCACCAGGGATTGATCCGGGAGATCCACGAGGAACGCCCGGGCGCCGTGCTGCAGAAACAGGATGGCCGTGGCCCGTCCGATGCCGCTGGCGGCACCGGTGATGATGGCGACCTTGCCGGCCAGTTTTTGCGCTTCAGTCATCCAATCTGTCTCAAAAAAAAGGGCCGGCAAAAGCCGGCCCTTTATCTGCCGGGCATTGCCGCGCTACAGAGTCACGCCTAACTCGAGTCCGTAGACCCGGGGCTCGGCATAGGTGGAGAAAGTCCACAAGCCGCCCACGTACTGGGACGAATTCTTGTAGATCTCGTCCGTCAGGTTCTTGCCGAATAGCGAGGCGTACCACATACCGCTGGAATGGGTGAAGGTAAGACTGGCGTTCACCAGGGTACGGTCTTCAAGTACGGTGTTGAACTCAGGCACCGGAGTGCCACCCGGGAAGCCGTCGCTCGGTAAATCGACGGCGTAGTAGAACACGCTCTCATCTTCGTAGTACACACCGACCATGGCACGTACGTCACCGACATTCCCAAGCTGGAAGTCGTAGATCAGATCGACTCCCGCTTGCCACTCCGGAGCCCGCGTGACGTCGTTGCCGGACAGCGATGTCGGCGGCGTGGTTGGATCGAAATCGAGGTCAAGTTCGAATTTATCGTATTCCGTATTCAGGTAGCCGATATTGGCATTAAGGGTCCAGCCGTCAGACAACAGTGCCGTACCTTCAAGTTCCAGGCCGTAGGCCGTGACTTCCGCCGCGTTAAAGACCACGGTTTCCTGCAGGCCGGCTTCTGTTGTCACGATGGTAGCCCGCTGCATGTCCGTGTATTCCACATAGAAGATGGCGGTGTTGAGCCGGGCGCGACCGCCCCACAGGTCCGCCTTCAGGCCAAATTCGAGAGAATCGGCCTCCTCGGGATCGTAACGAGTCGCCGAGGACGGTACGGACAGGGCAGAACCCGCCTGGTCGCTGTAGCCGCCTGACTTGAATCCGTGCGCGAAACTCACATAGCCGTACAGATCGTCGTTGAACTGATTGGAGACCATCAAACGATAGGTAGGCTCATTCCACGTCTCGCTGTCGGTCTGGCAATCGAAGGGATTGGTAACGTCACACGGATACTTGCTGGTGTCGTTCGGATCGAATGGGTAACCCCCTGGCGTTTCACCATACGCCACGATCACGGTGCCCGGCCGGGAGAAGAAATCTTTCTCCTCGTGGGTGTAACGCAGCCCACCCGCAACGGTCCAGGTATCGTTAATATCGTAGCTCGCATCGAAGAACCCCGCGATGGAGTCCATGTCCTGATTGTTGCTGATGATCAGCGGGTTGCTGTCGTCTATAACACCGGGGACGCCGGTTCCGAAGAGGTCGACTATGCCGAGGTATTGTAGAACGTTGAAGCTCGTCTCATCGGTCTGATAGAAAACGCCGGTTACGAAATTGAACGGCCCATCGTAGTTCGACGCGATGCGAATTTCCTGCTGAAACGTCTCCCGGTGATCGTCCCGGGTCGCATCGAATACCGAGTTGAGCGCCGCATTTCCGACCTCACCGGTATACGTGCTGGGCAAAGTAGAGTCCTGTTCGCGGTAACCCGTGATCGACGTCAACTGGTAATTCCCAAACTCCCAGTCGATATTAAGATAATAGCCATCCACGTCGATCTGGTGGCCGCCGGCCAGGTTCAGGCCGGTCGATTGTCCGGCATTTCCTCCGGATGTTATATCGTCGTAGAAGGTCACGCCCGCCTGGTCCAGCGGGTCACCGCTGGTTACCCCGGGTAATCCAAACAGATTGAAGAGCTGGGCTGACGCCGGATCCGTCTCGTTGACTGCGGGCGGCGTGTCCCCCCGATCTTTCAGATACTCATACTGGAACAGGATTTCCAGCTTGTCGGTGGGGGTCCACAGCAGCTTGGCCCGGGCGCTGATTGCATCATCGCCGCCGAGATCCCTGCCGTCGCCGACGTAATCACCGAACCCGCCGGCAAACCCGGTCACGTCGGTGCTGACTTTACCGTTCTTATAGTAGCCGTCGCTCTCCTGGGATATCGCGGCCAGGCGGAAGGACAGCGTGTCGTCGACGATCGGAACATTGAGAGCGCCGCGCACTTCCACGCGGCCATAGGAGCCGCCAAGGACACTGCCGTCGAAACCGAAGTCGTTCATCACGGGTCGCTTGGTTCTGACACTGACCACGCCCGCCGTGGTGTTCTTGCCGAACAGGGTCCCCTGCGGCCCACGCAAGACTTCAATGGTTTCGATGTCGTACGGCTCGAGCAGTTGCGTCTGCATATGCGGGATGACGAAATCGTCTACCAGCACGCCGACCGGGGGCTCCCAGTACACCAGGATGTCGGTCTGCGACGCGCCGCGTATGGCAAATCCCGCCGCATTGAACCCCGTGATCTGGGCTGCCGAAAAATTCGGCGTCACCAGCGCGACGGCGCCGATGTCGTGCATGAAGAGATCGTGAATCCGCTCCGAGTCGATCGCGGTGACAGCCACCGGCGTGGATTGCAGATCAGTCGCACGGCGGGTCGAGAAGACCGTGATTTCCTCAAGCGCCGTGGCGCCGTCCGCGGCCACAACAGCCGAAGACAACAATGGTGTCACTACCAGTAATGCCACGCTGGCGAATAACGTCACGCGCCGAGCGGCGGCGGTGAGTTGGGAATGGATGGTCGTCATTGGAATCCCCCTGTTGGCGATCACGCCGTGATGTTTAGCGGGATGAATTCGTGGGGCGCAGCCGTGGCCGCCCCCTCGCGAGATTCCCCCGCAGGCACTCTAACGCTATCCGCACTAAAAAATAAAGCAAACAAGACTGTTTTTTAACTAGCCAACGCTTTTTTCGTTTGATCGCAAGGGGTTCTGCTGTTTTGTGGTAAATTCACGACACAATGGAGCCACCCGCAGCCCCGCATTCGGCAGGCTGTCCGGGCAGCGCCGGAGCCCTCCACGGCCAAAATAAAACAATCATGCTTGTTTTTTTAACTGCTATACTGGCCGCCGGTCCAGCGTGCCTTTTGCACTGAACAGAGGAATGTAACGTGGCCTACGACTACCGCACGGGCTGGGCGGTCAACGCGTCCGCGCCGCCCGACTCCCTCGAGGCCAAGGTCCCGTACGTCGATAACGGCACCGCGCGCGCGGGACCAGAACGTTATTACACCCGGGACTGGATGGAGCGTGAGTGGGAACGGCTCTGGACACGAGTGTGGCTGATCGCGGGCATCGTATCGGACGTCCGCGAGCCCGGTGATTACTTCACCTTCGACCTCGGGCGTGAAAATTTCCTGGTCACCCGCACCGACGGTGGCGACATCAAGGCCTTCTACAACGTCTGCCCGCATCGAGGCAATCGCGTCGTGCGCAGCGATTTTGGCAGTGTTGCGCAATTCACGTGCTCATTTCATTCGTGGCAGTACGACCTGGATGGCTGCCTGCTGCGTGTCACCGACGCAGACACCGTCCGCCCGGAGGTGATCTGCCACGGACCCCGCCTGCGGGAAGTTCGCTGTGAAACCCGTGCCGGCCTGATCTTTATCAACATGGATGACGACGCCGGACCGCTGGATGACTTCATCGGCCTACCCGACGGTTATCTGGAGAATTACCATCTCGACGAGATGTTCGTGATCCGCCATAGCGTCAGCGAATGGGCGGCGAACTGGAAGACCGGAATCGACGCATTTTACGAGACCTATCACCTGCACGCGGTACATCCCGAAACCCAGACCGTCATGAATGATCTCAACGTGCAGTACGATCTGTATCCCAATGGCTTCAGCCGCATGATCGTCCCCCTGGCGGTAAAGAGCGAACGCGTGGCCGACCAGGAAACCGTCGACGAAGGGCTGGCGTTCATGATGCAGGATGCCGGCATAGATCCTGCCCGGTTTCATGAGTCGGCCCGCGACGTCCGCGCGGCAGTCCAGCGCGCCAAGCGCGAGCGGGCGGAACGCTGCGGCCTGGATTATTCCGACCTGGTCGACGGCCAGTTGTCCGACAGCTGGGCCACGGGCATATTCCCCAACGTGCAAATCGGCCTGCACGCCGAGGGCGCGTTCCTGATGCGCTTTATGCCCCACCCCGAAAATCCGGAACGGTTTTTCTACAACACGATGACGCTGTGGCGACCCTGTGACGATCCCAGCTACACGGTGCCGGGCTGGATGGGCGTGCCGGAAGGCACGGACATCTCGGGCGATAGCCGGCCCGATATCGAACGCGCCGGCATCGGCGAACCTCCGAACCTCGGCCTCGTGCTCGACCAGGATTCCGAGCTACTGCCCGTGGTCCAGTCCGGTATCCGCTCCCGCGGATTTGCAGGACCGCTGTGGTCCGAACAGGAACAGCGACTGCGGCACTTCCACACCGAACTCGACCGCCACCTATCGGGCGAAAAATAGAATCGTTGGGGCGGCCCGCCCCCGTGAAATGGTGCCGGTGAAATGATGCCGCCCCCGTAGGAGCGGCATCTTGCCGCGATTCCCTGTCTATTCGCAGCTGGAAGCCGCTCCTACGAACTGAACATGCGCTGGATGCTGGAGAAATCCAGATCGGGATTACCCGCATCGTCGCTCGCGTGAGCACCATATAGCGAATTGGCCAACGTACCCATGGGTGCGTTGCTGTCACTGTCGGCGACCGCCGTCATCGCCAGCCCCAGATCTTTTT
>SMWD01000095.1 GCA_004357495.1 Gammaproteobacteria bacterium | reverse complement strand
TAACCGGCACCGGTGACGGTAATCTGCTCGATGTCATTCAGGCGACTGGACAGGGCTGGCAGCAGCAGCGTCTGCGTTCCCGCGCCGAACTCCAGCGACTGTGAATACAGCAGTGCCACCATAATCAGCACGGAGGTCATCAGAATGGCAAAGCTGCGACTGTTTATGTCAGGTCTGCTGTCAAGTGTGTCTCGACGCTACCCGGCATCTGTCTCAGGGGCCTGGCCGATGCGTGATTCGGCGGGCAGGGGCCGAATCAGCATGACGTTGATCAGTGCAATGAATGCGACGATGGATACGATGCCGAACGGCATCAGGTAGCTGCCGGTCGCAGTCTTGAGCTGGCCGGTCAGAATCGTGCCGAGTGCGCCGCCCGCGCTGTCGATGCCGATTATAATGCCGAGCAGTTTCCCCAGCGCGCGCTGGCCGAAGCTCTCGACGCAGACGAGTTGGATCATCGTGAACGAGCCGCCGTAACCCAGCCCGAACAGGAGCGCAAAGATCATCAGCTGAGTCGTATGGCCGGTCAACGCGAGCGCGCCGTCCTGGATCGTGAAAATCGTCAGTGAGCCGACCAGTAACAGGAGGCTGGTGACGCGCATGACGTAGCGTTTCGGGTAGCGGTCACTGATTACGCCGAACAGGAACTTGCCGGCAATGCTGAAACCGAAAATGCTCGAGTAAAGGCGCGTCGCACTCTGCGGCGTCAGCCCGGCCTCGAATTCCAGAAAGATCTGAATCTGGCTGTTGATGGCCTGAAACGTATACCAGAGACACGCGGAACTGATCGCCAGCACGTAGATCGTCGGCGAGCGAATCGCGGTCTGGAACGATACGCCGTCCGGCACGGGCTGTGCGGTCTCGGTTGTGGTCTTGGGCGTGTCGGTCGGTGCTGCGCCGTCCGGCTGCTGGCCGACGTCAGCCGGGCATGTTTTCAGCACCCAGAAACCCGGCACGACCGCTAACAGCCAGAATGCGACCGTCAACGCGCCGAAGCCCCAGCGCCAGCCGTACGACGGGTCGTTGACCAGCGGCGAGATCAGGTTCGGCAGCAGCAAGCCACCGAGGCTGGACATCGCGGTCAGCAGGCCGATGACCGCTCCCCGGTAGCGCACAAACCAGTTCGAGAGCAGCACGACGTTGACCACCAGGCCGCCGAGCACGAGGCCGAAGCCCAGGCAGATGTGCAGCAGGATCAACTGTCGTATCGATTGTGTGAACGGGTATAGCGTGAAGCAAATCGCCAGGATCGTGATACCGATCCGGATGATCCGCAGTGGCCCGAACCGGTCGATGAGGTAGCCTGCGAAGGGCGCGAGGAAAATCGTGACGCCGAACATCAGCCCGGTCGTCAGGCTGACCTGTCCCTCCGTCGCCGAGAACGTTTCCATGAAGCGAGGAAACAGGTTCTGCGGCACGAAGATTGTCATGCCGTTCGTGAACAGGTAGATCAGCAGGCACGCAGCCAGGACGTACCAGCCGTAGAAGAACTTGCCGGTGGCAGGGCTACTCATCGGGCATCGGGTCGTCTGGCGTGGCCTCACCCGCTATAGGCCGGCCTTCCGCATCGATCAGCCGGATCTCATCGAAGCCGAGTTCGCCGAGGCTGGCCTCGACCTTGCGCCGGTCGCCGATCACGACCCAGACGTACTCATCCGGCGTGATGATCCGCCGCGCGACTTCGTCGACTTCGGCGATGTCCAGTGCATTTACGCGTCCCGCATACAGCGACCAGTAATCGTCCGCTAACCCGTAGCGTACGATTTCACCGAGCGAGCCGAGTACATCGGCGCTTGCCTCCCATCGGCCCGGCAGCGACAGAGTCTGGCTGCGTTTGACGATCTGCAGTTCATCGGTCGTCGGCGGTCTGGCACCGCTGATGCCACGAATCTCCTTCGCGATCTCCTCGATCGACTCTTTCGTCTTGTCTGTCTGGACCGAGCCGTAGACGAGCAGCGGCCGCTGGCCTCGTGCACCGACGATGACGCTGTACGCGCCGTACGACCAGCCTTTGTCTTCGCGCAGGTTCATGTTCACTCGTGCCGATGACAGGCCGCCGAGGATATCGTTGACGGCCTGGATAGCGATCTCATCCGGGTTCGACTGCGGGGGTACGAGTTGCCCGGCGAAGATGACCGATTGGTCCGCATCCGGCCGATCCATCAGGTACAGGACGTTCGGGCGCTCTTGTGCGGTCACCGCCAGGTTCTTCTCCGGTACGTCGCCGGGCTGCCAGTTGCCGAACAGCGCCTCGAGGCGGGTGCGGAGCTCGACCTCGTCGAGATCGCCGACGACGATCAGCGTCGCGTGATTCGGCTTGAACCAGGTCGAGTGGAATGCGACCAGGTCTTCGCGCCGGATTGCGGTGATCGAAGCGACGGTGCCGCTACCGGTAAGCGGCTGACCGTACGGGTGGTCTTCACCGTATAGCAGCCGCGGCAGGGTGCGCAGCGCGATCGAGATCGGGGTAGTTTGTTCCTGCCGGATCCGCACCAGTGCGTTGCGCCGCAGGCGCTCGAGTTCGTGGTCGGGGAAGGTCGGGTTCAACGCGACATCCGCAAAAATTTCCAGCGACTCGTCGAGACGCGAGCGCAGGGCCGACAGGCGCACGAACGAGATGTCGAGGTTCGAGCCGGCCGACAGGTTGGCGCCCTGCATGGCCAGCGCATCGGCAATCTCCAGCGCCGAGGCGTGCTGCGTGCCTTCGTCGAGCATCGCCATGGCCAGACTTGCGGTTCCGGCGCCCGCGAACTGATCCGAGGCGTAGCCGGCGTCGACAATCAGCGACATCTGTACGACCGGCAGGTTCTCGCGCTTTGCAAATAGCACCTCGAGCCCGTTGGCGAGGCGCGTACGCGAGAAGTCCGGGAAGTCGATGTCCGGGAATTCTCCGGTCGGCGGGTAGGTGCTTCGGTCCGCGCCAGTACTACTCGCGCTGAGCTCCGGATACGGATGGACTTCCATGATGAACGCGTTCGGCCCGAGCCATTTCCCGGCGGCTCGGCGCACCTCCTTGCGAGTCGCATTTTCGATCTCGGCCAGGCTCTGCTTATAGTGATCCGGCGAGCCGGCGTACACTTGGTGGCGCGCGAGCACGCCGGCTTTGCCGCGGGAGCCACCCACGCGTTCGATGCCGCGGATAAATCCGGCGCGCTGCCGGATTTTGACGCGTTTCAGTTCTTTCCTGGTCGGGCCTTTTTCGATGAAGCGCTCGATTTCCTCGCCGATAGCAGCTTCGATGGTGCCGAGTTCCACGCCCGGTTGCGCCGATGCCACGAGGTATGTGATACCGGATATCTCGAGTGCCTGGGATGACAGCGAGACGTCGGTGGCGATCTGATCGGTGTAGACGAGCCGCTTGAACAGCCGCGAATTCTTGCCGCCGGCCAGAATACTCGCCGCGATTTTCAGGTGTTGTGCCTCGCGCGTGCCCCAGCGCGGCCCGATCCACGCCTTGTAGATGCGTGCTTGCGGCACGCGGTCCTCCGTCACCTGGCGGCGTTCGGACTGGTGCACCGGGGTCCAATCCTTCGGCTTGGTCAGCGGCGGCCCCGGCGGGATATCACCGAAGTACTGCTCGACTTTTGCGCGCACCTCGGCCGTGTCGACGTCGCCGGCGATTGACAGGACTGCGTTGTTCGGGCCGTAGTAGGTGGCAAACCACTCCTTGACGTCCTCCAGTGTCGCCGCTTCGAGATCGTCCATCGAGCCGATCGTTTCCCACGAGTAGGGATGATTCGGCGGGAATAACTGGCGGAGCATGATCTCCCACACCTTGCCGTAGGGCTGGTTATCGCCCTGCCGCTTCTCGTTTTGCACGACCCCGCGTTGCTTGTCGAGCTTGTCCTGGGTGATCGCGCCGGCGAAATGGCCCATTCGGTCGGACTCGAGCCAGAGCACGGTGTCGAGTGCATTTATCGGCACGTTCTGGAAATAGTTTGTCCGGTCGAACCACGTCGTGGCGTTCAGGCTGGTCGCACCGAGCTGCTGGAGGAGCAACATGTACTCGTCGTCATAGTTTTCGGACCCCTGAAACATCAGGTGTTCGAACAGGTGCGCAAAGCCCGTGCGGCCCGGGACCTCGTTCTTCGAACCGACGTGGTACCAGATGTTGACCGCGACGATCGGCGCCTTGTGGTCCTCGTGCACGATCAACGTCAGCCCGTTATCGAGAACGAATTTCTGGTACGGGATGTTCAGGTCGTCGGCCATGACAGGGCCGGCCATGACCGGGCCGATCAGGGCAGCGCAGCCAATCACGAGGCCCACGGCCATGTCGAGCAGTCGGGGGAAGATAAACTGCAAAGCACGCATCAGGGTCGATCTCCATTTGAACGGGCGCGTCGGGGCCGGCTGAACCGGTGCGGCTGTGGTTGCGCGGAACTAGTATACTTCCACGCCTTGCGAACCAATATCGGTCACCCGCCTGGTCCATTCCGGGAAAAATACACAGCCATGCCAGAATTTTTACGCGCACAGCATGACGCATGCATCGACGGTGAACCGTCGTTGTGACTGATACCGTCATTATCAAAGATGCGAGAATCGTAAACGAGGGGCGTATTACCGAGGGCGACGTTCTCGTGCGCGCCGGGCGTATCGAGCAGATCGGTGGCGGGCTTGCGACGCCCGACGGCGCCGATGTGCTGGCAGCCGAAGGCTGTCTGCTGTTACCCGGCTTTATTGACGACCAGGTGCATTTCCGCGAACCGGGCCTGATTCGCAAGGGCAATGTTGCGACCGAGTCCGCCGCCGCCGTGGCCGGCGGCATCACGAGCTTCATGGACATGCCGAACGTCAAGCCGCCGACCACCGATCGTGCGGCGCTGCGGGCGAAATACGCCGCTGCGGTCGGGCGCGCGCGCGCGAACTACGCGTTCTATCTGGGCGCGACGAACGACAACATCGATGAAATTCGCCGGCTGGTGCCGTCCGAGGCCTGCGGCATCAAGTGTTTCATGGGCGCCTCGTTCGGCAACCTGCTGGTCGATGATCCGGTCGCTCTGGATTTGCTGTTCGCCGATGCGCCGTGCCTGATCGCGACGCACTGCGAGGACACCCCGATGATCGACGCGAACGAGCAGGCCGCGCGCGAGAAATACGGCGGCGATGTGCCGTTGTCCGAGCACCCGGCCATTCGCAGCGCCGAGGCGTGTCACAAATCTTCGGCGTTCGCGATCGAACTGGCCAGGCGCCACGATGCCCGGCTGCATGTGCTGCACCTGACGACCGAGCGCGAGCTCGCGCAGTTCGAGCCGGGTCCGCCGGGGGGCAAGATGATCACAGCCGAAGTTTGTGTGCATCACCTGCTCTTCGATGAGTCGCACTACGCGGACCTTGGTAACCGGATCAAGTGCAATCCGGCCATCAAGCGCAGCGAGGATCGCGAGGCCCTGCTGGCCGCGGTCCGCGAGGATCGTATCGATGTCATCGCGACGGACCACGCGCCACACCTGGCCGAGGAGAAGGCGGTAGCGTATCTCGACGCGCCCGCCGGGTTGCCGCTCGTTCAGCATGCGCTGCTGAGCCTGCTGGAGCACTATCATGACGGCAACCTGACACTCGAGCAGATCGTCGCCAAAACCAGCCATGCGGTCGCGGAAATCTTCGGCATCGCCGAGCGGGGCTATATTCGCGAGGGTTACTGGGCAGACCTCGTCCTGGTCGATCCCGAGGGCGCGACCGAGGTGACGTCCGACAACATTCTCTATCGGTGCGGCTGGTCACCGTTCGAGGGGTTTCGCTTCCGGTCCAAGATTCGTGCAACCTTGGTCAACGGCATCGTCGTCTGGCGGGACGGCCAGCTGACCAGCCAAATCCCCGGCCGTCCGCTGGAGTGCTTCAGCCGGGGCTGACCCGGCGCTCCTCCGAGGAGTCCAACCCGATGAAAACAGGACGCAACACTCCCTGTCCTTGCGGCAGCGGTAAAAAATACAAGAATTGCTGTCTCAACGCCAAGGCTTCGTTCTCGATATACCAGAAGTTAATGGCTACGCTGTTCGCGCTGATCATCATGGGCGGGCTGGCCAGCGCGATTGCGGCATTCCGCTCCCATGCACCCGCTTCGGGCCCGAGCCGGGTCTGGTCGGAAGAGCACCAGCACTGGCATTGACCCCGTACTCGTCGGCTCGTCGGGGTCGGGCCATAGTCACTACTTGATTACATACTTTATATTGGTATTCATCGATCAATACTACTGAATTATCAAAAACTTGTGTTGGTCCGACCCCTGCCGCTGCCGTGCTAGATCCGGTTCTGCTTCGCCAGCCGGTCGATGTCGGCCTGCTGCCAGCTCTGCAGCTCGCCGGGTTCCGGTACCCGCACGGTGCCGCTTTCCAGCAAATGGTTGTGTTCATGAAACACGGTGGCCGCGTAGCTCTCGGCGTAGGCCTGGAAGGGTTGGCGGACCAGCATGTTGGTCAGGCCCGTCTTGCGCCGGTTGGCACGCAGCGCGGCCAGGTCGATGGTCGCATTTGCCACCATCGATTCACCGCCCGGCGCCGCTTCGGCCAGCACCTGGCCCATGTAATCGACGACCTTCGACATGCCGGTCGTCGATTCGGCCGGGATGGCGATGTCCTCCAGCCGTGCCGAATTGGCGGAAACGACGTAGGCCTGGTTCTCCAGGGCGCGGGCGCGCCGGGCGATCTCCTTCGGCGATGCGTTGGGCGTGCCGATCTCGCTGGTCGGGTGAATGAAGATTTCAGCGCCGCGCATCGCATGGCAGCGGGCGATTTCCGGGTAGAGAATTTCCTCCGATGCAATTGCCGCCAGTCGCCCGATCGGCGTGTCGGCCACCGGGAACACACCGTCCAGCCCGTATGCGTCGAGATAGGCATCCCAGACATCATATGGGCTCGGCGCGCTCAGCGAGATCAGGCGACGGTAACGCAGGATCACATCGCCGGATGGCGCGATGATGAAGCAGCACTGAAAGTACAGCTCCGGAAACTTCGGGTCGACCTCATACGCATTGCCGGCGAGGTACAGGTTTGCGTCGGCCGCAATCGCGCCGAGCGCCGCGTACTCGGGCCCGTCGAATGCAAGCGCCGCCTTGGTCCGCCAGGCCGCCACCGTATCGCCCATCGGAAAGCCGGTCAGGGCGTACTCCGGCAGTACGACGAGGCGTGTTTCCATGCCGCTGAACTGCCTGATGAACGCTTTGCTGCCGAGCACCAAGGCGCGAATATGGGCGACGTTTTCGAGCATCCGCGCACGGGCCGACTGAATGTCCGGGCAGGTGTTTACACATCGGGTGCTGACTTGCAGCGCAAGGGCAGCGTAGCGGGCGATGGCATCGGTCGGTTCACTAGACATAATGTCCCTCGTCTGGTTTTCAGGTCGTGGTCGTCGGGTCGGCCCGCAACCCCTGGGGTCGGGCGGCGTACCGGGAAATTTCTGTGCTCGTGGCGCGGCGTTAAACCCGATATCTTTTACGTCGCCAGAATGTATAATTAGACGTCTTTTATCTTAGCCGAATCCGATTCATGCTCGAACGCGCTGCCGAAAAATAACTTTAAAAATCACGCCGCGCCGCCAGTCGAATACGTGCCAACAGGTAAATGAAACCCACGGATACCCGCAATCCGGATTACTTCCACAAGGTCGTAGACTGCCAGAAAGGTTGTCCGGCGCATACCGACGTGCCCGGCTACATTCGCCTGATCGCCCAGGGCAGGTTTTCCGATGCCTACATGCTGAATCGGGAGTCGAATGTGTTCCCCGGGATTCTCGGCCGCGTCTGCGACCGCCCGTGCGAGCCGGCCTGTCGCCGTGGCCGCATCGAGGACAAACCGGTTGCGATCTGCCGTCTCAAGCGCGTCGCCGCCGACCTGCGCGACGACATCACCGATCGCCTGCCGCGCGCGCCGGCACAGAAGATCGGCAAGAAAGTGGCCTGTATCGGTGCCGGCTGTGCGTCGCTGGCGGTCGCCAATGATCTGATCCCGATGGGCTACGAGGTCGTGATTTACGAGGCGATGGATGTGCCCGGTGGTCTGATGCGCACGAATATTCCTGCATTTCGCTTGCCGGTCGAGGTGCTCGACGATGAAATCAACCAGATCGTCAACATGGGTGTCGATCTGCGGCTGGGGACCCCGGTTAAGAGCATGGCGGCGCTGCTCGAAGCGGGCTACGACGCAATTTTCGTCGGCAGCGGCGCGCCGAAAGGCAAGAATCTGGATCTTCCGGGCCGCTACGAGACCGATCGAATCCACATCGGCATCGAGTGGCTCGAGTCGATCGCCTTCGACCACATCGACAGTGTCGGCGAGAACGTTCTTATCATAGGCGTGGGTAACACGGCCATGGACTGCTGTCGCAGCTCGCTGCGCCTGGGCGCGAGAAGCGTCAAGGTCATGGCCCGCAAGCCGCGCGAATTCTTCAAGGCGTCCGACTGGGAACTCGAGGATGCCGAGGATGAGAACGTCGACATCATCGTCAATCATTCGCCTGTTGAGTTCGTCCTCGAGGGCGACAAGCTGGTCGGCATGAGGTTCGAACTCCTGGAGTACGATTTCGACGACAACGGGCGCATCATCGACACGCGTGTAACCGGTGAGACAGTCATTCCTTGCGACGATGTAGTGCTGGCGGTTGGCCAGGACAACGCGTTCCCGTGGATCGAGAAAGACCTCGGCATCGAGTTCGACCAATGGGACGTGCCAGTCGTCGATCCGATTACCTACCAGTCGGGGCGAGCAGGTGTATTTTTCGGTGGCGATGCCGCGTTCGGGCCAAAGAATATTATCTGGGCCGTCGAGCACGGCCACCAGGCCGCGATCTCCATCCACAAGCACTGTCAGGGCCTGGACATTACGGACCGTCTCAAAGACGGCATGCACCTGTCGAGCGCAAAGATGGGCCTGCACGAGTGGAGCTACAGCAATGACTACGACAGTTCCGAGCGCAGCCTCGTGCCGCATGTCACCTTGCTGGAGCGGTTCAAGAAACTGGACATGGAGGTCGAACTCGGCTTCACCGCTGAGCAGGCCGTGGAAGAAGTGGAGCGTTGTCTGAACTGCGACATCCAGACCGAGTTTACGGCGAAGCTGTGTATCGAATGCGATGCCTGTATCGACATCTGCCCGGTGAACTGTCTGACCATGACGTTTAACGGGGAAGAGGCGGACTTGCGTTCGCGTCTGAATGCGCCGGCCGAGAACATCGAGCAGGATCTTTACGTGTCGGCCGACCTGCCCCAGACCGGCCGGGTCATGGTCAAGGATGAGGATCTGTGCGTGCACTGCGGCTTGTGCGCCGAACGCTGCCCGACCGCGGCATGGGACATGCAGAAGTTCACGCTGGCGGTGCCCTACGCGAAAGACGAGACGGCGCCCGACCCGGAACTGATCGCCAGACAGTGGGGCACGTGAGGCATAAGTGCTGCAGGGATGCTTGACCACTTGATTTCGATGTTGCGCGGTCCGTGCAATGTTTCCAAACTCTGAAGAGCTCTATACACAAATGTTACCTGGCATGATTACGGGACCAAGAGACAACGATTTCACCATACGAATCGCTAACGTGAACGGCACCGGGTCGGCGAGCGCCAATGCGCTGCTGATGAAGTCATTCTTTCGTATGGGCATTCCGGTCGCCGGCAAGAATTACTTTCCGTCGAACATCCAGGGCCTGCCGACGTGGTATGAGATTCGTGTGACCGGCGAGGGTTATCTCACGCGTTCGGGGCGAGTCGATATCATGCTGGCGATGAACGCGGAGACCTACAAGAAGGATCTCGCCGACGTTGCCCCGGGTGGTTGCCTGATTTACGATTCGACGTGGCCGCGGCACAAATTGCTGGCACGTGATGAAATCACCATCATCGGTGTTCCGCTGGCGAAGATGTGCAACGAGAAATTCGATACGGCGCGCTCGCGAGTATTGATGAAGAATGTTGCCTACGTTGGCGTGGTTGCGGCCCTGCTGAATATCGACATGGAGGTTATTCGCGATTCGCTGAACCAGGTGTTTGCAAAAAAGGCGAATTTGCTGGATGCAAACCAGGTTGCGATCGACCTTGGCTATAACTACGCGCAAGAAAACTTCGACTGCCCTTTGTCTTATACGGCCCGGCCGAGCGACAAGACAGCCGGCCACATCATGATCGACGGTAACACGGCGACCGCGCTGGGTTGCGTGTATGCCGGTGCGACGGTTGGCGCCTGGTATCCGATCACCCCGTCGACCTCCGTCATGGATGCATTTACGAGTTTCTGCCACCAGTATCGCATCGATGAGGAGAGCGGCCGCCACAAGTTTTGCATCATTCAGGCCGAGGATGAGTTATCGGCGATGGGCATGGTGCTGGGTGCCGGCTGGAACGGTGCGCGGGCCTTCACCCCGACCAGCGGCCCCGGCATTTCGCTGATGAGCGAACTGCTCGGTTACGGTTACTTCGCTGAAATCCCGGCCGTACTCATCGATGTGCAGCGCTGTGGTCCGTCCACGGGCATGCCGACGCGAACGCAGCAGGCGGACATCATGGCCTGCGCGTATGCATCGCATGGCGATACGCGGCATGTCCTGTTGTTCCCGGCGAATCCGGAAGAATGTTTCTATCTGGCCGTGAAGGCCTTCGATCTGGCGGAGCGACTGCAAACCCCGGTCATCATGCTGACCGATCTGGATATCGGCATGAACGACTGG
>SMWD01000094.1 GCA_004357495.1 Gammaproteobacteria bacterium | reverse complement strand
CTTTTTCGGTATGCTCAAGCGTGAGCGGGTGAACCGTCGCCGTTACCGGACGCGAGCCGAAGCACGGGCTGATATTTTTGATTACATTGAGCGCTTCTATAACCCGCGACGCCGGCGTAAACTGGAAAGGCTCAGGAAGAAGAAAGAAGATTTAACTCAACTGTCCGTGTAAAATGGGGTCGAACCCTCACTACACTTTCCTGCCACGCTTGTGCCGACCGTATCGGGCCAAGACCAAGGGCAAGGTGGAACGCAGTATTGGCTATGTTCGCCGCAGCTTCTTTGTGCCGCTGGTCAGCCGCTACCGACAGCTGGACCAGGCGCTGGATCTCGAGGCGTTGAACCTGGAGTTCGCCCGCTGGCTTGCGCTCACGGCGAACGCCCGTGTCCATGGGACCACCGGTGAGGTGCCGAGCGAGCGGCTCGCGCAGGAACGTATGGCGCTGCAGACGCTACCGCCGCGCCGACTGGCCGGCCAGCCTCGACCCGGCCAGGGGGATCGAACCTTGACAACGCAGTTCCCGGTGGAGAGTTTGCAACCTCCCTTGTCGGTCTATGATGATCTGCTGGAGGCGGTATGAACCTGCAGGACGAACGGATCCAGGTAGCCTGTGGCTCGTTGTCGCTCAGCGCCATCGCCGAGCACTACCCCGCATTGGCGCAGGAAGCGGCTGACAGCGATGCCAGCTATGCTGAGTTTCTGGAGCATTGCTTAAAGGCGGAGCAGGACGAGCGGCGCAGCCGCTCGCAGGCCATGCTGACCAAGTTTGCCGGCTTCCCGGCCATCAAGCTGATTGACGACTACGACTTCAAGTTCGCGGCCGGCGCACCGAAAAAGACGGTGCAGACCCTGCAGTCCATGGCATTCGTGGCGCGCAAGGAGAACGTTATCTTTCTGGGTCCCAGCGGGGTCGGCAAAACGCACCTGGCGATCGCGCTTGGATACCTGGCCACGCAATCGGGGCTCAAGGTTCGGTTCGTCACCGCCGCCGACCTGGTGATGCAGCTTGAGAAAGCCCAGCAACGGGGCCAGTTCGATCAGTTCATACGGCGCTCATTGCTGGGACCCAGTATTTTGATCATCGACGAAGTGGGTTACCTGCCTTTGCTGGGCAATCAGGCGAACTTGTTCTTCCAGGTCATCGCAAAGCGTTACGAGCACGGCTCGATCATTTTGACTTCGAATCTGTCTTTCGGCGAGTGGGACAATACCTTTGCCGGCAACTCAGCACTCACCGCTGCAATGCTGGATCGGCTGCTGCATCACGCTCATGTGGTGCAGATTAAAGGTGACAGTTACCGACTGAAGGACAAGAAGAAGGCCGGCGTACTGATGCCGGCTAACAGCGCAGCGTCTGATTGAGCAAACATCAGGTACTGCTTTTCAATCACATGATCAGGGGGGTCAATTTTATGTTGCCGTTTCGGTACCAAAGGGGGTCAGTTTTATGTTGCCGTTGACACTTAAAGGCCCGATCAGAGAATCTGTTGCTTCTTAGCATCTTCGCATTCGCGCCGTCGGCGTCGCGGTGGCCTCATTGGAACCAGCGACGTCCCCAAAAGCTCGACTCGCAGCGGCTTATCGGCAAGGATCTCGGTCGCGCGGGCGATGGGGTACCAGAAATTGATGTACATGAAGCGTCTCCGCTGAGGCAACGCCTGGGCATCCGCTGGCGGATGCCGTTCGACGCGAATGGTACGCCGTTTCGGGCCGCTGCCCCAGCCGTTGTTCCGCAGCCAATCCGCGACGCCGTGTCTGAGCCGGCTTTTTATTCGTGGCTGAGACGCCGGTAGTACTCAGCCACCGCGTCTTTGTATTCCGTCGGAATCGGCTCGGCGACGGCGGTGCGCACCGTACCCGGGTCATCGGTCTGTGCGCCTTGTGCCAATCGCAGCTCGAGTTGCTCCAGCAGCGCCAGTGCGATATTGAACTCGCGTGCCAGCAGGTTCGCGTTGCCATCAAAGCGCACCAGTTCGAGCTGCTGTGTTAGCTCGCGCACCTCATCGATCTCGGCGGGATTCAGATTCCGGGCACGCAATTGGGGAATCAGCCGCCGGATCGCGCGGGCCGTGTCGGCAGCACGCAGCTCGATGCGTGGCAGTATGGTCGGACCAATATCCGGACCAATCACCGCCGGTTGCGTGGGCATATTCCAGACATCCCCGTCACCGAACTCACCGTATCCCCACCCATCCGGTGCCGCGCCCGCCGCCAGCCGTTGCAGTTGTTCCCTGAGCGCCCGGGTCTCCGCCAGCGCTCGGTCGAAGTCCGCGTCGCCGGCCCGGCCCGCGCTTTCGGCCAACGATTGCGCGTGACGCAGGCGATCACGCAACTCGCCCAGCCCGTCCGTCACTGCATTCTCGCTGCCGGCGATATAGGCAGCCGAGTTGTTTTCGATGTACTCGGCGGCCACACTCAATCGCGATTCGATATTCGACTCACGCAGTTCGGTCGCCGCCTCGGCCAGTTCACGCGCGGCGTCAACGGCATTGTCCCGATATTGTTGGGCAGCCGCCTGCATGTCCCGTTCCAGTCCTTGCAGCGCCTCCCGCATGTCGCGTTTCAACTGCGCCAGTTCCTCGCGCCGCTCCAGCGTCAGGCCGCTGTTGAAGCGGCCCCTGCCCTCGCGGCGTGCCTCCAGTGCCCGGCGCACCGCCGCTTGCAGTTCTTCGTCTATGCTTGCCTGTTGCTCGTACAAATCAGTGGCCTGCTCGGTCATGTCAGCAAAGGATTGCTGCATAGCGCGTTGGCTTGCTTCGGCGACTTGTGCGCGCGCGCCGGTCAACTGACGGTGCGCTTCGTCGGCCGCCCGTTGCAGGCGTTCGCGGTCGAAGTCATCGCCGGTCGGCGTACCCGCCTCGTTCATCGCGCGTATTGCGCTTTGCATGCGCCGGGTGATGTCGCTTTGGCCGGACGCCTGCCCGCTGGTCTGACCCTCTGCCTGACGCATGGCCGCTTGCTGTTGCAGCATCTGTTCCAGTCGCTGCTGCAGTTCTTCGGTCTCCCTCCGCAGCATTTCCTGTTGCCAGCGTTGGGCCGGCGTCAGGTTCTGTGAACGGCCCAATCTGTGCGCCAGTTGTTGCTGGCGTCGCGCTAACTCATCCAGCTCGCGCATAGCGTCATCGAATTCCCGCGTGGGTGAATCCGGCGCGGCCGGGTCCCCAGTTTCGTACTGGTTTTTCCCCAGATCCATTTCGAGTTCGAACATCTCCGCCAGGTCGCGACCGGCACGAAAACCGCGGCTGCCCGGATTGCGCTGGAACGACACCTGCACATCGATAAACGCGGCCTCGGCCCGCAGCAGGTGCCGCAACGCTTCCTGCTCCGGCTGGATCGCCTGTTCCAGATCGATCTCCGCCAGGCGCTCGGCGGCCGGGTGCATCGCCTCGGCGGCCTGCTCGAGGTTGTCGACGAAGCTGGCGATCTGTTCATCGACGCGGATCAGTTGCCGCGCACGGGTGCGCCGGGCGAGCGTTTGGGCCTGGTCCGCCAGCGTCAGCTGCAATTCCGATAACAGGGTCGCGTTGTCTACGATGCCGGAGTCATCGGAATCGCGCGACTCGGTCTGCTCGCGCAGCAGGTTCCAGGTCGAGACGATGATTTCGCGTTGCCGCTGGGAGATTTCCTGTTGCCATTGACCCTGACCGCCGCCGCCACCCAGAATTTGAGACTGGGTGTAGCGACGATCGAAGGGCTGCACCTCGATAAAGAACATGTCGGTGCGGGTGGTTTCGTCACGGTCGGTGGCGAGTGCGTAATAGCTGATCAAATCGCCCGGCACCAGCGCCGTCGCCGCGTCGTCTGGCAGCACGGTACCGGCTTCCGTTGCCATCCGTTCGAGGAAAAACACGTGATCGGTTACCGCCGCGCGGCCGGTGAACGGCAGCGGCACCGATTGCCATGCACCTCCGTTGACGGAGTAGCGCAATTCCACGGACTCCAGCGCGTAGTCATCCTTCGCGTCCACCCGCGCGGTCACCTCTTCAATGTTGCTGGCACTCCAGTCGCGGCCCGGACGCGCCAGGATGACTTCCGGTTTGCGGTTCTCCAGCCGCTTGATGAAATAATCATCGGTTAGACGCACCTGTTCGCCACCGAC
This sequence comes from Gammaproteobacteria bacterium, assembly GCA_004357495.1. Lineage (GTDB taxonomy): Bacteria > Pseudomonadota > Gammaproteobacteria > Steroidobacterales > SMWD01. Next base: position 5,215 of record SMWD01000094.1, on the reverse strand, counting down.
ACGCGCGGCAATAAAATATTGACCGTCGGCGGTGATCTCGAACCCGGCGCGAGCGCTGAGACCGTCGAGCTCCAAAGATTGTGCGTCGCCGTTCAGTACCAACTCGCCGCCCGGCAGCGGTATGTCGGTGCGGACTTCCAGTTCAATTTCGGTGCCGGCGATGGCGCGAATATCGCCACCCGGTTCCACCGTTTCCGACGGACGATGGGTCCACTCCGGATAGTGATAGGTCAGGCGCAGGTTCTGCACGTTGGGCAGATCCACGACGTCGACCTCGTAGGTCGGGCTGCGAATGCCGGCGGCCGATACAAAATAGTTCAACGGTTCGCGCAGCGAGAAAAACGTGAACTCAAATGCGTCGTCCAGCCGCGCCATGTCGACCTCCTGCCAGTCGCCGTCGCCGATCCGCGCATGCACGCTGGCACGGGTTGGATCGAAGCCTTCCATTTCCGCGCGCACCCGAAGACTGCCAGCGCGACGCACCAGTTCGTCACCCGGCGTCACGACAATGCTTTGCGGAGGCAACAAGCCGGGAAACGCCCAGCCGGCCCACAAATACCGCACGCCGTAGTTCAGTAACCCGGGCCCGGCGATCGCAAGCCACAACAAGATGCCCAGACTAACGGCCGCAACAGCACCGGGAATCGCCAGCTCCCGGCGTTTGACCTGGCGCGCTACCGGGAAGTGGCGGGCCAGCTCCAGCGTGTCTTCGGCCAGTAACTCCTTGAGTGGATTTGTGTTTTTGCCAACACCCATGCCGAGCCAGGTCTCCACCCGGCCGGCGAACGCCGGCGTGCGCGCTTCGATTTCCGGCGCCGCATCGAACTGCAGCCGCCGTATCGGCAGGACCACGAGCCAGGCGATGACGGCTGCCAGCAGCACGACCAATACGACTCGCGCGGTGATGACGACCTCGCTGGCAAAGCCGGCGCGAATGGCCAGGTAAGCACCGATGACCGAAACGAGCAGGGCGACCGCGGCGGCGGCGGCTACGCCGCGCGCAATGCACACGCGTTTCAGCTCGGTGCCAAACGCACTCAGATATTTATCGAGTCGGGCCGGCGCATCCATTGGATTAACTTGCATCTGCTCTGAGACCAAGATAGCGATTGCCGAGCAGCGACTCGGCCAACACGACCAGTGCCAACACGATCAACAACCACCACCACAGTTCCAGTGGCGGGGCCTCGAGCGCCGCACCGTCGGTCCGCGTCGCCGCCTGTTCCGGTCTTGCCACGGCACTTCGCCAGCGCGCCAGTGCTTCGGGGCTCATCGTCGCCAGGTCCGATTCGCGCGAGTCGGCATTGACGGCCACCAGGGCCTGTCTGCCCGGAGTATAGACCTCATAGAAGCCGGTTTGATCCAAGCGCACCTCCTGCGCGCGCCGCGTATCGGCGAGCTTCAGTACCGTGCGGCCGGCGGGATCGACGACCTGGCCGGATGCGCCGCGGGTTTGTTTCAACACCAGTGACGCGCCGGCGCGCTGTTGCCGATCCAGTACGGCCTCGTCGGCAAGGTACGCGGCGGCTTCGGCAATAAAACCGACGAACACCGGGTGCACCGGCAAATCCGTCCAGCTGTTGTCCAGGCTCGTGGTCAACAACAGCAAGCGGCCGTCGCCACGGCGGTGTTCGAGCAACAGCGGCTGCCCATCCGCGAGTGTCATCAACACGCGATCGTCATCGCCGGTGATTAACGGCAACGCCCGCGCAACGTTGACGCTGCGCCAGCCGCGGGTCCGTGCCAGCGCCGGGTGACTGGTATCGATCCAGTCCACGGAACGCAGTGCTGCGATGCCGGCCGCGATGTTCGCCTCTCCGACCCGGTGGCCGGTCACCGGCAAGCGCTCGCGGGTCACGGCCTGCTCGCCCAGTGTCGACAACACCGCCCCGCCGGCGTTCAAATAAGCGGTGATTGCTCGCGCCAGGTCGTCGTTGACGGCGCCAAGATCGTCGACGACGATCCACGGGTAACGCTGCAGGACCCTTGGGTCGAGTTCGGCGATCGTGACCGGTTCGGCGCGGTAACCGCGCGGGCCGGTTGCCAGCGCGACGCTCAGATAGGTTACCGACAAGGATTGCTTGCTGGTCGTGATCAACAGCACTGGCGCAGGCGGCGTGTTGTCGACGACGGCATAGCGGGTATCGTCACCGGCCAGCAAATCGTTCGCCGTCAAGCTTGCCTCGATACGATTGTCACCGGGTTCATATTCGACTTTGTCGAACGAGTACACGGCCTGTCCCGCCGCTGGCACAAGCTTGGTTATCTGACCGACGCTCTGACCGTTGATGAACAACGCCAGTTCTTGATCCTGCTCTTCCGTGTTAAAACCGCGCACGCCGACGTCGAGCCCGTCCACCGTTTCGCGAACGAACTCGACGGTCCAGTTGGCAGCCTCGCCTGCGACGACCGGATGCAGATTCAATGCAACGGCGCGTTGATTGTGGTCATTGATGGGGCCCGGCACCAAGTCCCCGAAGCGGGCCGGCAGGCCGCTGGCCTGAAAATCGCTGACCAGGTGCACGACAATGTGTCGCTCCACGTCACCGACCAGGCCACCCAAACCGGCAATCAGTGCACCGAAATCGAGCCTGCCGGCGCCGGGCTCTAGCGCCGCCACCGCCTGGCGGGCCGTCGCGCCATTGTTGGTCGCTGGCGCGGCACGTTCGATGCTGCCGCCGGCCGAGATAATCTGCGTCTGATCGGCCGCTGCCTTTGCGTTGATCAGTTCACGGGCAATTCGTTTAGCGCGATTCATGCGATCGCCGTGACCCATCGAGAACGAGGTGTCGATAACGATCAGGTGCAGCGTCGGCACCTGACCGGCAATCAAAGTTGGCGGCCGTTGCAGGATCGGTTTGGCAAACGCGAACGCGAGCAATGCCAGTACCAAAATCCGCAGCGCCATTAATATCAGATATCGGAATTCTTTCTTCAGATGCACACGCCGTTCGCTCGGTTCTAAAAACATCGCAGAACCGAACGGCTCGCGTTTCAGGCTCTGGGTCTGCAAGCGATGCAGCCACAGCGGCAGTGCAATCGCACCGAGACCTATGAGAAACAGCGGTGCCAGCAAACTCACCGTTACCTCCGGCGCTCGCGGAACAACAGGTAGTTCCGCAGCGGTTGATCGAGCGGCTCGGCGGTGTTCAGCAGCACGTGATCGGCACCGATGCCGGCGGCAGCATCTTTGAGCGCACGGATATGCGCCCGGATGCGCTCGGGGTATTGCTCGCGCATGAACTTTGGCGAGACCTCGACCGCCTCGCCGGTCTCGACGTCTTCGAGCAGCGTCGACTCGGTAATCTTCGGCTTGAGTTCGCCCGGGTCCAGAATCTGGAACAGGATCACGTCCTGACCCTGAAACGCGAGCGGGCGCACGCCGGCGATCATCTCATCCGGATCGCAATAAAAGTCCGATATGACCGCGACCAGCCCGCGGCGGGTGACCTGTTGCTGGAAGTACTGGAACGAGTGGTCGAGATTGGTGCCGCCAGCCGGCTCTGCCGCGTCAATCGTATGCAATACGCCGCTCAAATTACCGGCGCGACTCGACGGCGGCCGGTACGCGCGCGTCTGGTCGTCGAAGATCAAGGTGCCGACGGCGTCGTGCTGTTTCGATGCCAGGTAAGCGAGACTTGCGGCCAGAAACTGCCCGTAACGCAGTTTGCTGATGTTCTGGGTTGCGATACCCATCGACGCGCTGGCATCGAGCAGGATGATCAGGTGGCTGTTGGTCTCGCCAAGAAAGCGTTTGATGTAGGCACGATCGGTGCGCGCGTAGACGTTCCAGTCGATAAAGCGCGGGTCATCGCCTTCGGCATAGGCCCGGTATTCGGCGAACTCCTGGCTGAACCCGAACCTGGGTGAGCGATGCAGGCCGATCAGAAAACCTTCGACGACGGCGCGCGCGACCAGCTCCAGGTTGGCCAACCCGGCCAGCACCTCCGGCTGCAATAGCCGGGTCGGTCGGGTCGCGGTAGCGGTAGCGCTCATTTGATCTTGTCCGTCAGCCTCGGGCCGGCATCGCGTCGAGCAGGCCGCGCAACACGTCATCGACGCTCGTCGCATCGGACTCGGCGTAATAGTTGGTCAGCACGCGGTGGCGTAACACCGGAAAGATCAGTTCACGCAAATCATCCTCGGTGACGTGATAGCGGCCCTCGAGCAGGGCCCGGGCCTTGGCCGCCAGCGTCAGAAACATCGTCGCGCGCACACTGGAACCGAAGTTCACGTAGCGTTTGACGATCTCCGGTGCCGATGGGTCGGTGGGCCGGGTCGCCCGCACCAGGTCGATCGCGTAGCGATTGACCGATTCCGACATCGGCACCTGGCGCACCAGCCATTGAAACTTCAGGATTTCCTCACCGTCGGTGCACGGCTCGACGATCGGCATGTCGACCCGGGTCGTGTAGCGATTGATGACCGTCAGCTCATCGTCGCTGTCGAGGTAATCGAGAATGACATTGAACAAAAAGCGATCCAGCTGCGCCTCCGGCAACGGGTACGTGCCTTCCAGTTCGATCGGGTTTTGCGTCGCCAACAACAAAAACGGCGGCTTTATCTGATGCAGCTGGCCGCGCACCGTGACCGATTGTTCCTGCATCGCTTCCAATAGCGCGGACTGGGTCTTCGGCGGCGTGCGGTTGATTTCATCGGCCAGCAACACGTTGGTAAACACCGGGCCCGGCACGAAGGTCCAGACACGATGCCCGGTGGTCGAATCTTCCTCGATGATGTCGGTGCCGGTGACGTCGGTCGGCATCAGATCCGGCGTGAACTGAATGCGTTTGAAGTTGAGCCCCAGCGCGGTCGCCAGCGTCCGTACCAGCAAGGTCTTGGCCGTGCCCGGCATGCCGGTGATCAAACAATGCCCGCCAACTAAAAGCGTGATCAACAAATGCTCGACCACGTCGTCCTGGCCGACGATGACTTTTCCCACTTCGTCGCGAATACGCTGCATGACCGTCTTAAAAGACTCGACCAGCGGGCGGACTTCGTCGGACTCGAGGTCTTTCAGTTCAATGGGGTTCTCGGCCATGGTGGGTGCTCTCTATTTCTGTCTGTTTAGTGGCTATTCGTTGCTTGACTCGTCAGTGCAGCACTTGCCGGTAGACGTTTTCAGCAGCATTCGTTGTGCATCACGATAATGCGGTGCAATCTCCAGCGCCGCCAACAGGTGCTCACGGGTTTCCCGCCGATGGTCCAATGCGTG
>SMWD01000093.1 GCA_004357495.1 Gammaproteobacteria bacterium | reverse complement strand
TTCTTCCTGAGCCTTTCCAGTTTACGCCGGCGTCGCGGGTTATAGAAGCGCTCAATGTAATCAAAAATATCAGCCCGTGCTTCGGCTCGCGTCCGGTAACGGCGACGGTTCACCCGCTCACGCTTGAGCATACCGAAAAAGCCTTCGGCCGCCGCATTGTCCGCACAGCTACCCACCGCACTCATGCTGCAAACCAGGTTGTGGCCGTTAAGAAATCGCTGGTATTCGCCGCTGGTAAACTGACAACCGCGATCGGAATGTAAAATGATCGGTGTGCGATCTTCTCGTTGCCACAGCGCCATGAGCACCGCCTGTAATACCAGCTGCCGATCCTGGCAGGTGCTCATCGACCAGCCCACGATGAGGCCGGAGTGCAGGTCCAGTACCACGCACAAATACAGGTAGTGCTCGGCCGTGTGCACGTAGGTGATATCAGTCACCCACTTCGTATTCGCCGCAGCCGCCCGGAAATCCCGGTCCAGATGGTTACTGACTGCACCCGGGCGACTGGTGCTGCGCTTGCTCCCACGGCGCTTGCGTTGCGGGATACCACGCAAACCCGCAACCCGCATCAGTCTGGCAATGCGGTTCTTGCTGCAGGTTTCACCTTCGTCATGCAAATCATCACGGAGCCGACCGCTGCCCAGCACGCCGTCACTGGCCGCATGTAACGCCTCGATGCGTTCTGACAATCGCTGGTTATCTTTGCCCCGGGCACTGACCGGTCGCCCACGCCAGCCGTAATAGCCGCTTGAGGACACGCGCAGACACCGGCACATCATGCGGATCGGGAAGGCTTCGCGGCAACGATCGATCATGCGATATCTCACTGCAACTCTTTCGCGAAGAACGCCGCCGCTTCTTTTAAAAAATCCCGTTCCTTCTTGACCCTGGACAGCTCTCGCCGAAGCTGCATCAGTTCTTTGTCCTGAGCATGACCCTGGCCCGGAAAAGCCTGATCCCCTTGTTGCTTCAGATTACCCCGCCAGCGCCCTAACAGGTTCGGGCCGATCCCCAGGTCTTCACCAATCTGCTTCAGCGTGGCACCAGGTAACAGCGTCATTGCCACCGCTTCGCGCTTGAACTCCTGTGAAAACTTCCGTCTTGCCATCTGACACCTCCATGGCCATTATCAGCCTATTCCTAGGTGTCCGTGAAATCGGGGTCAAACCCGTTGCCGGATTCCCGCCGGGCCGGACACGGAATGGCCCATGCCGACTTGCCATCGATCTGTTGCACAGTCTGCCAGTCAATGCGCCAACCCTGCTTCTCCCAACCCTTCAGGTATTCGCGGTAGCGGACGATGGCCGCGTCACCGGCCTCATCGCGAAAGGCCACCAGTCGGCGCGCGCAGTCATTCGGCGCGGAGCGGGCTATCCTGAGTGAGTTCCTCGCTGGTGCAGATCGGGTACCAAAAATTGATATACATGTGATCCAGACGCTCCCTGACATGAGTCGGGAAGATTATCCCGCGACAAGGCCAGATTCAATGAATTCGTTGCTGCGGCGTTGCGCGTATTTCAATCCCGCCGGCACGAAGAAACTCAGGAACCCCGAGTGGTTGTGGCTCCGGTGGTTGCCGGGAAAAATTCAATCGCGTGTCATTCAAGTTATATGGTGGACGAATATTTTCTGATCGTGCATCATAAATTAGCTTTTTCGGGAGTCCGGGCATTCGATAGCCGTGGAAAATAATAGTGACCAATCAGGTTCTTGAGCCCGATATCCTGATCGTGGGCAGCGGTATTGCCGGTGCGGCTTTGGCCTGCGCAATCCGGGGGCGCGGCTACAACGTGGTACTGGTGGAGCGCAGTGTCCAGCCGCCGGACACTGCACGCGGCGATCATTTGCAACCGTATAGCGTGGCGTTGCTGGAAAATTGGGGAGTACTGGAAGACTTTCTTGCGGCGGGAGCCGAGCGACGTCTCGGCACGATTTACCTGAGCGAAGAACAGGAGATTATTCTCTCTGCGCCGCTGGAACGGCTCGAAATCCCGCACCCTTACTACCTTTATCTAAACCACGATGTCATCGGCAGCGTGCTGTTAAAAAAGGCCGGCGACGACAAGAATTTCACGTTGTTACGTCCCGCGACAGCCAGCGGATTCAGTTTCGATAACGAACGCATGAGGAGCGTGAACGTCAGCCTTCCTGACGATACGGTCGTGGAGGTTCGTGCTCATCTGGTCGTCGGTGCGGATGGCCGCAATTCGCGGGTATGCCATGCAGCCGGTATCCCGGCCCGGACCCACAAATACCCGCGGCCGCTGGTTGCGATGTTCGGCCCGCATCCATTACCCGATCCGCGTAACGAAGTTCTCTCGTTTCTCGGCAACGACAAGATCACAGTCTGTATCCCCCGCATCGGTGGCATAGCCAAGATCGGCTTTACGCTGGATCCATCCGAAATTCCGTTCTGGCGAAACTCCACGGTAGAACAACGCAGGGAGGCGGTAGCTCAGCGGGTACCGTGCCTGGCTGGATATGAATCTGAACTTGCCGGGTTTTTCCCCGTAATTCAAGTCACTACGACAGCGTACACGCATGGAAATGTGGTTCTGCTGGGGGATGCCGCGCATGCCATGCATCCCGCACGCGGTCAGGGGATGAATGTGGCATTGCGCGGCATAGAACGGCTGATTGATTGCCTGCCCTCACCGCGAATGATCGCCGACCCGGTTCAGTTGCATGCAGCGCTGCAACGATACGACGCGATGCAGAAACAGGCGAACACACGGCTACTCGAAGACAACCACGCAAGAGCCAGGGAGAATGTCGGTGCCTTGCGGGCATACCTTGGAAAAGTTGCGGGGGACCAGCGGCTAACGGCCAGATATGTCCGCGAGACGACCGGTTATTCACCCGAACCGGAACGGAATCTTGTTTAACTGGTTATAAAGTTAATGTGAGTCACCTTGATGCTCGCGCCAAAGTACGGAGGATACAGATTCAAGGCATATTTCAAACGTCTTGGTGTCCACTTCATTGGTGGATCTCACTGAGCAAAGGTGTGGTATCCAGCATGAGTATACTCTTGGGACTTGCAAACAAACCAAAACCGGCATCTACCGGGTTCCGGGTAGTCTGGCAACATCTACGCCTGGGTGAAATCCGGTGGCGCGCCAGGCACGCCATATCAGGACGTAGTATCCGATCATCAGCAGCGCGAAGTTCCACTCGACGATGTTTCTCGGTCGGTGTTTGTCGACGATGAAGTTCGAAATCGGGATGCTTGCAAGCCCGACGATCAGTAAAGCGAGTAACAGAAGCAGCATCAGTCTGAGCAATGGGTTGGGAATCTGCGCCGCCCCCGCTGCGCGGAGCCGCCGCAGCCGGGCGAGCAACATGATCTGCGCCAGTCCACTGAAGCCGAAATACAGCGTCACGCCGAAACGGCGCATCAGATTGTAGAAGTCTCCGCTGGAACCGAGAAACACCGTGTACAGGCTCAGGAACGCGGCAGCGAGCACGCCGAGCACGGTTATGCAGCGAACCATTGCGCCGTTGTCATCGCCGAGTTCTATCAGCCAGCGCCGACACAGAATCCAGAATCCTGCCAGTAACATCGCTGCCGGAAGCATGCCGGCCTTGAAGAAGTAGTAGCTGAGGCCGTAACGACCGGCCGAACTGATCGATGTGCAACCGGCGATGTAGGGGATGCAGGATGCAATATGACCGCCGAGCACCGAGCCGAGATAAGCGAGGTTGATGACGATGAAGGGCAGCAGTCCGGTCCACAGCGCGAGCCACTGGAGTCTCGGTCGATGCGTCGATGCTGCGGGCGCCGGGCAAATCATGGCACGCTGGTATCCGTGGTAGCCATCGGGAGATTTTACAAGCTTGCGCCGTCTCAAGGCACGGCGACAGGGGGAAGGCAGCGTGCGAAGCCGCTATTCCGGCGTCATGGTGGGGTTACGTCGCGGCAAAAGATGGCCAGGTTACGCTGCGCTATTTGCCCATGCGCGCGCCGATGGTCCGGAATGCTTCGGGTACGTCCCAGGCATCCTGGTGTACCTCTATCAAGAGGGGCCCGGGGCCCGTGTGGGCGTCGGCCTGCGCGAGGGCCGCTTCCAGATCGCCCTCGGTGCGCACCTGCAGGCCCGGCTTGCCGCCGAAGGCCTCGGGCAGGCGATGGTAGCGCCAGTCCGGAATATCGTTGAACGGCCCATCGTGGATCACCCGCTCGACCGTATAGCCGCGATTGTTGATGATGAACACCACGCAGGTCTTGCCGTAGCGAATGAGGCTGGAGAGTTCCTGGGCCGTCATCTGGAACGACCCATCGCCGAGGATCGCCAGAATTCTCCGTGCCGGCGATGGGACCGCGAAGCACGCCCCCAACGCAAACCCCAGGCCCGTGCCGATGGACGCCCAGTAGCTCGACGCGATGAATCGTGCTCCCGAAGGGAACTGTGCAAACGCGAGGTTCACCGACGGACCCCCGTCGGCCAGCACCACGTCGCCGTCTCTGATGAAATGTGCCAGCCGGTCGTAAAGCCGCCGATTCGTGAGCTCCCGGTCGGGTTCCGGCGTATACGGGTTGGCTCGCTTGTGAGTGAAAACCTGCACCGGGGCCGCAACCTTCGTCCAGCGGTTTGCGGGCAGTGCGGCGCGGAGCCCGGCCAGCATCCCGGCCAGCGACAGGTTCGGAACGGTCTTGCCGGCATGGGTGACGCTGCCATCGAAGATGATCACGCTCTGCGCATCCGATGGTGCACTGGCCGATGCGCCCTTGTTGAAATCCGACGGTACCGCGCCGAGCCAAACGACGACGTCGGCGTTCTCGACATAGTCCCGCACATCGCCCGGGCTGCCTATCCCCAGGTAAATGCCGATGCAGCGGGGATGCTGTTCGAGGAATTCCGCTTTGCCGCTGAATACGGAGGCGATCGGCAACCCGGTAGCATCGATGAGTGCGAGTACCTGCTCTTCGAGTCCCGCCGAGCGTACCTCGTGCCCGACCAGAACCACGCAGCGATCCGTGGCCATCATCCGTTCGGCGACCGCCTGCACTGCGGCGGCCAACGTGGCCTGGTCATCGACGGGGCTGAAAGCTGCGGCCCATTGACCGGGCGCCGGGCATGGTTGCTGCTGCACGTCCACCGGAATCTCCAGGTATACCGGGCGACGCTCGGCGAGCGACCGGGCCAGCAGTGCGTCGATCTGTGCCGGGGCCTGCGCAGGGTCGTCGATCAGGCTTGCACCCACGGTGATTTCTGCGAAAATCTTCAGCGACGCCGTAAAATTATCCGGTAGGATGTGATGCAAGCGAGGTTTTTTTGCATAGGCTTCACGACGGGGTCCGCCGCAGATCACCACCACCGGTACCCGTTCTGCATAGGCGCCGGCTACGGCGTTGACCAGGCTCAATGACCCGGGGCCACAGGTCACTGCAACGGCGCCCAACCCCTTGAGACGTGCATAGCCGTCGGCGGCATATCCGGCATTCAGTTCATTGCAGGCCGCCACGTGTTCAACTTCGCTCGCGGTCAATTCATCGAAGAACGGCAGCACGTAATCGCCGGGAATGCCGAAGACATGATCGACCCCTCGGGACTGCAGGCGGTGCAGGAGATATGCGGATATGTTCATATGGGGCATTCTAACGTCAGGCAAATGATGTCAGGCAAATGGTGTCAGACACCAAATTTTCTGCACGGTTACGGAGGAGATGACATGCCCTTCAAGTTGCCCGATCGCGAGGAGCTACGGCGAGTAGCGGCTGAACTCGGCCGGCCACTGGACACTGCCGCCGCAGAAGCCTTGCTGGAGTTCATGCAGCCTTTCCAGCAGGGATTTCAGTATCTGGAACAAGAACCCCCCGATCTGCCGGCGGTGCGCTACCCGAAGCGCAGCTATCATTTTCCGGAGCCGGACGAGAACCCGCTCGGGGCCTGGTATGTGAAGACCGAGATTCCAGGCGCCGCATCCGGACCGTTGCACGGCAAGCGTGTGGCCGTGAAAGACAACATGTTCGTCGCCGACACCCCGATGATGTACGGCGCCGCGTTCCTCGAAGGCCTGCGACCGGAGTTCGATTCGAGTGTCGTGACCCGGATGCTGGATGCCGGCGCCACCATCGCCGGTAAAACGGTGTGCGAGTATCTGTGCATGCACGGCGGCAGCACGACCGCCAGCACCGGTTTTGTGCGTAACCCCCACAACCCGGAGTACTCGGCCGGCGGTTCCTCTTCCGGCAGCGCCGCACTGGTCGTTGCGGGCGAGATCGACATGGCCCTCGGCACCGACCAGGCGGGTTCGGTACGCATCCCGGCCAGCTGGTCCGGGGCAGTGGGCATGAAGGCCACCCACGGGCTTGTGCCGTATACCGGTGTCGCCGGGCTGGAAGCCACCATGGACCACGTCGGGCCGATCACGACGACCGTGGCGGACAACGCATTGCTGCTGGAAGTGCTCGCCGGCGGCGACGACCTGGATCATGTCGGGCGACAGCCGATCGTCCAGTCATATACCCGGTGCCTCGATGAGCCGGTAACGGGCATGAAAATAGGCGTGCTCCGGGAAGGCTTCGAGCACCCGCATTCGAGCAGTGTCGTCAACGAGTGCGTGCGTGCGGCCGCGGCGCGCTTCACCGAGCTCGGCGCCGAAGTCAGTGAGATCTCCATTCCCATGCACTTTCCGGGGATTGCGATCTGGAGCGGTCTGATAATGGAACCTGCGTGGCATGCCTTGCAGACGGGCGGCGTGCAGTTCAATGCCGACGCTGTGTACTCGCCCGCATTCGTCGACGCCATGCAGGACTGGCAGTCCCGGGCCGAGCACGTGCCGGTGAATCTCCTGATGGTGATGTTGTTCGGCCGGTACATGGAGCGCTTCGGCGGGCAATACTACGCTCGGGCCCGAAATCTGTTGCCGCGGCTGCGCCGTGCGTACGATCAGGTACTGGAAACCTGTGACCTGCTGTTGCTGCCCACGACGATCACCCAGGCCTCGCAGCTGCCGGCGTCGCCGGAGGAATTGACGGACGAACACATCGTCACGGATCTCTTCGCCACCAGCGTGAACACCTGCCAGTTCGACGCCACCGGCCACCCCGCCCTGTCGATGCCCTGCGGCATGCCCGGAGGTCTGCCCGTCGGCATGATGCTGGTGGCCAAACCGTTCGACGAACCCGCCATCTACCGGGCCGCGTTCGCTTTTGAACAAGAAGGCTAAGAAGATGGTGTCGGACGATAGTTCCTGCGATAAAGTTTAATCAGGCTTCCCAAGGGCAGGGGAAATGGGTGTCTGACACCATTTTCTGGGAATAACGATGGAACACAGTCGTTACGACTATTCACCCATCACCGATCGCGAGCCGTTGCGGTTTCCCAATGGCGCGCGCATCGCGGTGTGGGTGATACCCAACATCGAACACTTTCACTTCGACAAGCCGTCTACGTCTATTGCGCCGTTCACCATGAGCATGGTGCCCGATGTTCTGAACTACGCATGGCGCGACTACGGCGTGCGGGTGGGCATATGGCGCATCATAGATGTGCTTGAACGGCATGGCATTCGCGCCACCGTGGCATTGAATTCCGACGTGTGTATTCACTATCCGCCGATCATCGACGCGACGCGCGCGCTCGGCTGGGAGCACATGGGCCACGGCCGTAACAACTCCGAGTTGATTCATCACCAGTCGGAGAGCGACGAACGGGCGCTGATTGAGGATGTGCTTCAGACCATCGAACAGGCCACCGGTGAGCGCCCGAAGGGTTGGCTAAGCCCCATGCTCACCGAGTCGCTGAATACGCCGGATCTGCTGGCCGAAGCAGGCGTGGAGTACCTGGCGGACTGGGCGAACGACGAGCAACCGTATTATTTCAACGTGCGCCAAAACACGCTGCTATCGGTGCCGTATTCCATCGAGATCAACGACATCTCCGTATTCCTCGATAACCGCGGCACCGCCGAGGATTTCCAAACCCGGATCGTGGACCAATTCGATGCGCTGTACGAGGACGGCAAGGTTTCCGGGCGAGTCATGGCCATCGGTCTGCACCCGTTCCTGATCGGTCATGGTTTCCGCTGCAAATACCTCGACCGGGCGCTGGCCCACATCCGCTCCCGCAAGGACGTCTGGTTCGCCACTGGTGGGGAGATTTCGGACTGGTACCGGGAGAGCAACCCGGACCCGAAAAATGGCAAATTGGCATGAACGAACCTTGGGAGA
>SMWD01000092.1 GCA_004357495.1 Gammaproteobacteria bacterium | reverse complement strand
GTCGAGTTCGGCGAGGTCGTACGGGTTAGTCCCGCAGGCCGCCTGGCAATGTCACCGGACCTGATTGTCGATGCAAGCGGAGTGGCGCACGTATTGTGGGTGGATAAGGGGGCGGATGGCACGGCGCCCGCGCCCGTGGATCCCAACGAGATCAAAAGCGGGCCCGGGATGAAGCACGACGCGTTCGACGATCTCTACTACCGGCGCTACTCACCGGCGAAAGCAGACAGTTTAGGCGAGCCAGCGCTGGTCAACACGGCGCGCGGCGAAGTGTGGGGGTTTTCCGTCAGCAAACCGCAGATCAAGGTCGGGCCCGACGGCACGGTGCACGTGTTGTTCACCGGCAATCAGAATCTGGGTACGGGTAAAAGCGCGGTCATTGCCCGCTACACCCGCTCTATCGATGGCGGCCAGACGTTTGAGCCGGTGCGCACACTGAACGCAGCGGCCGAAAATGACCTCAGCGCCACGATGCACGGTGGTTTTGCCGCGGCGCATGCGTTCGGCAGCTTGCTGGCCACGGATAACGGTGATGTGCATGTCTACTGGATTGATACACGGCTCATGGACGAATCCGATACGGCTGGTGCGTTGTTTACAGCCGTGTCCCGCGATGGCGGCGCAACGTTCGAGCAGGATCGACCGGTGTTTGAAAACGAGGTCTGCCCGTGTTGCCAACTTGCGGCCGACGAAGCCGACGGCGCGATTTTTCTGACCAGCCGAAAAACGTTTCCCGGGGGTTTTCGCGACGCGACGATTACGGTGTCGACGGATCAGGGTCGGTCTTACGCCTCAGCGGTGCCCGTGGGTGAAGGAAAATGGGAACTCGAAGGTTGCCCGCTGAAACGCATCGACGTGGCAGCGAACGACAAGTACGTGCATACGGTGTCTTATACAAAGGGCCGGGAACCCGCCGGTGTTTATCTGTCTCGTTCCACAGACGCTGGCGCGACCTATGCAGCACCGCTTGAAGTGCATGCGGAGGCCCGCATAGCCGATTCCCCGGCGGTGGTGGCCGACGGTAACGGCCGCGTCTACGTGGTGTGGCACGCCAAGACCAGCGGTCCGCGCCGTCTGTATTTGCGCGTGTCGAACGACAACGGCGACAGCTGGTCCGCGCCGATCGAAGTGCCCACACCCGAAGGCACTTCGGCCTATCCGGAAATTGGTGCGGCCGATGACGGCACGGCCTACATCGTGTGGCAACAGAAGAATGCGGTGTATTTAATTTCGGTTGCACCGGGCTCGCAGCAGATGGCGACGCTGAAAGCCGAACCGCCGCAAAGCACACCATGAAAAGATTGCCGGGATGCATGTTGCTGGGTCTCTTGTTGCTGGTGCCGCAAGTTGGCTACCCGGTGGAGCTGGTCGGGAAGGGCCGGCTAACGTCCGTGTCGTCTGCGCAGTTGGCGGAGGTGCTCGCGGATAAAACAGGCAAGGTGGTACTGGTTAATTTTTGGGCCAGCTGGTGCACGCCCTGCCTGAAAGAAATCCCCACCCTGGTCGAACTGGCCGAGCGTTACCGCGATCAGGGGTTCGAACTGGTGCCCGTGTCGCTTGATGATCCGGGCGATATCGAAGTTATCGTGGTGCCGTTTTTGAACCGCTGGTTTCCCGATTTCAGCAGCTATACCCGTCTGGATCTGGACATGGACACCGTGGTTAGTGTTGTCGATCCGGCATGGAACGAAATCCTGCCTACCAGCTACATCATTAACCGGGACGGCACCGTGGTTGAGCAGCTGCAGGGTGGCGAAACCATCGATGTGTTTGCGGCGGCAATTCTGCCGCTGTTGCACGATTAATTCACAACGGCCGACCGGCTAATTACGAGTGTTACGACAACTGCGATGACTTTAATTAGCGATTTTTATGTTCGGGGTAAAGCGGCTGGCACCTATCCGGCGCTGACTACGCGTCGTGATGAAGCCTATGTCGAGTTTATCGAGGATGCGCGCAATTTACTCCTGCATGCGCAACAGGATCCAATTGCCGGATACAGCCGCACGTTGCTGGAAGACGCGGGCATCGACATGGATCCGGGGGAGGACAACACCGCTCGCGCGATTGGTGTACTTATGGCCGATCCGGCGCTGCAATGCTACTACCGTGTGAAACGCAGCCTGCAGGAAAGTTTCTGGGACTGCATACAGGGGTCGTACGACGGGCGTCGTGCCGATCTGGAACGCTGCATGGACGACGCAGAGCAACAGGGTCCGGGCAGTCTGGAATACGACCCGGAGTGGGTGGCGCCAGCCTATGCCGAGGCTGATATTCATCTGCAGCCGGGCGGCTACCTGAACGAAAGCCTGGCCGGTCTGTTGTATGACTACGGTCTGAAGGTTTTTCTGGGCGGCAATGGCGACGACGACAAAATTTTTAAACAGGTCGCGTGGATGACCGGTGTGCCGGAAGATGGCAACACGGCACGAGTCCTCGATCTTGGTTGCAGTGCCGGTGGTACGACGACCGCGCTGGCGCAGCATTTACCGAAGGCCGAAGTCACTGGCGTTGATGTGTCGGCCCCAATGTTGCGTTACGCGCATCTGCGGGCTATCGGTCAGGATACCGCGGTGCATTTTCAGCAAATGTCGGCCGAACAGCTGAGTTTTCCCGACAATCATTTCGATGCGGTGCTGGCCATGTTGCTGTTTCATGAGGTGCCGGTGTCGGCGGGTAAACGCATACTGGACGAAGCCTATCGTGTGCTGCGGCCTGGTGGTGTGATCACCGTGGTTGATTTTCCGGGCGATCGCTGGCGGGATGTCTACACAATGTTTTTCGCGACCATGGATGCTACCGATAACGGCGAACCGTTTTTGCCAGCCTACATACGTTCCAATGTCGAGGATGCCATGGCGGCGGCGGGGTTTTCGGTGCAACCCTATGACCCCAGCAAGTTTCTGCTCGCGCCGCGCATTGGCATCAAACCCGTTACCTAAACAATACGCATTCCCCGTACGCGATCCCGATAGGTGGTTCAGGTACGTAATTTAAGGAGCCGCTATGTCGGATAAGGAAGCAACGGATTTTTCGGAAGCGCTGGCGGGGTTCAAGCGCGGTAACCCTGCCTACTTCGAGCATGAAGTTATTGATCACCTGGTCGGGATTGTGCTCGAGCTCGGCGCGGAACTTAGCGTCACTCGCGATCGCTTAGCCCGGCTCGAAGAGACCCTGGCCAACGGCGATCCGGTCAGTCTGGATGAACTCGATACCGGCCGGCCCTCGGCCGAGCTGCAGGCGCGCCTGGATCAGGAACGGCAGGCATTTATTCAGCGCGTGTACGGCCGTTTGTATGCGCAAGTCGGTAGCGACAAGGCCGACGCAAAAACCGCGCTTTAATTGCTGGCTGCGTCGGCTTCGGCCCGGCGTTGATTCAGCGTAATCAGTGTCTGTTCATGCGTTGCCCGGTTGATGCCGTACAGTGACATCACGGCGATGCACAACAGACCGAATACGGCGATGCCCGGCCCGAAGGCCAGCCCGAGCTTGAACAGTATTTCGGGCGCGACCTCGCCGGGGGCCACCTCCAGATCCGTGGGAAATGCGATAAACGACAGCGTCATGCCGGCCAGGAAACTGCCCAGGCCGGACGTGGATTTACTTGCCAGCGTAAAGAAACCGAACAGCAACCCCTCCTGCCGTTTGCCACAGCGCAACTCGTGATCATCCGCGACGTCGGCAACGATGGATCCCGAACAGACCATTAGTATGCCGGTGCCGAGACCGGCACCGAGTTGCCCGATTAACAGCAGCGGCAGCAGCAACGCGCTGCCGTTCGGCGGGAACCATTCCAGCAGACGCAAACTGGTCGGCAACACGAACGCCGTGAGGATTATCCAGAGACCCAGGTAGAGTGTGTTTTTCTTGTCCAACCAGTCGATCAGATATTTGACCAGCGGAACAGTGACAAGCGTGGCGCCGAAAAACGTGTAGAAGAGGTATTGGATCGTTTCCGTTTCGAGCGCCCAGAAGTATGTGTTCATGTGCAGGGCCAGGGTGCGTTGCACGCCGAGCATGATGAAGAATGAAATCGAGACGAGAAAGATAGCGAGGAACGAACGATTCCGGAGCACCTTGATGAGTTCCTGCAGGTAGTAGCCAGGCTTCCTCAGGTTCGTCTGCCCGTCGGTCTGCCGGTGCAGATACGGAATCTGTGAGTGCGTGCCCCAGGTTGCGATCAGGATGGCGAACGTAGCCATAAGGCCGAAAGTAACCCCGAACAGCGGGTAGGCATCGGGATTGAGCTGGCCCTGCGGGTACTCGGCCGTGGGTTGGAAGAAAACCGTGAACGCCACCGCCGTCAGCACAATAGCGCCCAGCCATCCGGCCATCGTCCGATAGGCCACAAGTGCGGTGCGCTCTTGGTAGTTCTCGGTCAATTCTGCTCCTACCGCGTAATAAGGCACGAGAAACAGGGTCATCATCAACCGGGTACCGACCGTGAATACAATCAGCCACACTAACAGCTCGGTATCCTGCAGCCCTGCTGGCGGACTGAACAGAAAAAAGAAACACAGCCCGAATGGCACGGCAGATATGTACATGAACGGGTGTCGCCGACCCCAGCGCGAATTCAGGTGATCGGAGATGGTGCCGAACACCGGGTCGGTCACGGCGTCTACGATAAGTGCCAGCAGCAATGCGAATCCTACCCAGGCCGGGTTCAGGTGGAGTACTTGCACGTAATAGAACAGCAGGAAAAAATCAAACGAGTTCATCTTGATGGATTCGGCCACCTGGCCGGTGCCAAAGCCGAGTTTGGTGGCGACGCTGATGTGACGGTCACGCATTCGATTGCCGTGGGTTGGCTGTCTGGTGCCGGTTCTGCCTGACGGCCAGCATCAAGCAGGATCCGACAGGTTCACGGCCTGCTTGCTATAGGCAGGATCGTCGAGCGTGTCGAGTATCCGGTCGGCGAGCGACGCGATGGAGATTCTCCACGTGACCCGCACCGACGGTGGCGGTCCCGACCATTCGACCAGGTCCTGCCGACTGGTGGGCTCGTCGATTAATCGACAGGGGCGAAAGACCGTCCAGTCGAGATCGCTGTCACGAATCGCCTGTTCCTGTCGCTCCTTGTCTTCGAGCATTTTCGGAATAACGAATCGCTGCCAGATACGCGCCGCAAAATTACCCTGGCCGCGACTGTCGTGTACGCCCAGCGACGAAATAACCACAAAGCGCTTAATAGAATATTTATTTAAAGCCTTAATGATATTCGCGGTGCCGACAGACAGCTCGGTGCTCGGCTTTCGGCTAAACACACCCAGTGCCGAGATGGCCGCATCACAGCCCTCGCTTAGTGCGGCGTCCAGGCTTGCTGTATCCAGAATGTCACCCTGCACGATGTTCAGGTGCTCGTGCGACAGCTGCAATTTCTGCGGGTCCCGCACGAAGGCTGTCACGTGCAAGCCACGCTCGAGAGCCGCTGCTACCAATTGACGACCGGCATTGCCGGTGGCGCCGAATATGATGATGTTGTTGGTCGTTGTAGTTATGTCCTGGCCCCCACTGCGCAGTCTTACACGACCCCGTCATCGTCACCCGAAGCACATCAGGCGTCAACAAATTGCCGTCTTCGATGAGTTCTAACCGCCTATCGAACGGCATTACGGAAACAAAGCCCGGCAGCCTAGCGTTGGCGCTGTTACCGTTTGCGAATAGTGCGGTGTTTACGGATAATCCTCGCGAGTATCTCAGGAGCACTCATGCGGGGGCAGCTGTTTTATAGCAGTACCGGCAGATACCTAGCCATACTGCTGGCGGGTTTGGGCTCCAGTGCGGCCCAGAGTCAGGTCATCGAAGAAATCACGGTCACCACGCGCAAGATAGCAGAAAACCTCCAGGACGTGCCGATCTCGATTACAGCGATCGAATCGCAGGAAATAGAGCGCCTCGGCATCCGCAATTTCGAGCAGGTCGTCGAACTCGACACCAGCGTCCGTATCCAGACGAATAATTTCGCCGGCGGAGGTCAGACGATCACCATGCGCGGACTCGCCCCGATTTCGGGCCGGCCGAACGTCGCGACCCTGATCGACGGTATTGATATCACCGGTGAGGGCATGTCGCTGGATGGGGGTTCCATGCTGATCGATCCTCGGCTGATTGACGTCGAGCGCATCGAGATCGTTAAGGGTCCGCAAAATGTCCTGTTTGGTCGCAGTGCGTTTGCGGGCGCGATTCATTACGTGACTAAGGATCCGACCGAAACGTTCTACGCTGATATTGGCGTCGATATCGCGTCAGACGACTACGAAACTATACGCGGATCAATCAGCGGTCCCATCAGCGACACATTTGGTTATCGGGTTAACGCCTTGTGGTATGACGAGGCCGGTTTTTACCGGAACAGCATGACGGGCGCCAAAATTGGTGGCGCCGAGGGCTACGGTGCAGCGCTGACACTGAAGTGGGAGCCGTCTGATGCGCTAAGTTTCAAGTGGCGCACCGAGTATGCCGAAGACGAGTTCGCAATTCCCGCGCAGGCAGCCCT
>SMWD01000091.1 GCA_004357495.1 Gammaproteobacteria bacterium | reverse complement strand
TCGACAAGGCCAGGGCGCAGAACGTTTTCGGCACCAAGATGCGCTCGGTCATCAAGCTCGCCAATCCTGCCGGTGTCGCTAAAATTGTCGCGCAGCAGTTCGAAATCGGCAAGCAAATCGTGGCGGCCGGCCTCGCCCCGATCATCGAGCCGGAAGTCGATATCAACAGCCCGCAGAAGGCCGAGGCGGAAGGTTTGCTGAAAGTACAGTTGCTCGAGCAACTGAACGCATTGAGCAGCGATGAACAAGTCATGCTGAAACTGACGCTGCCGGAAGCGCCTGGCTTCTATGCGGACTGCATCAAGCACCCGAACGTTCTCAAGGTGGTTGCGCTCTCGGGCGGCTACACGCGTGAAAAAGCCAACCGCCGGGTTGCCGAGAACAACGGCATGATCGCGAGCTTCTCCCGTGCACTGACCGAAGGCCTGTCGGCCCGGCAGACTGATGATGAGTTCAACAGCCTGCTGGATGCATCGATCGAATCAATCTTCCAGGCATCGAGCACCTGACGGGGCGCCGGGCATCATTCGCCCGCTCGAGTAAAAACGGCCCGGTTGGCGAATGCTGACGGGGCTTTTATACGCTGCGGATCCGGGCTACTGTCCACGTATGCAAGCACCGGCAACGGACGACGATCGCTTTGGCTTCACGCATTACCTGCGTAGCGGCCTGCTGCACCCGTCTCCGTATGCCTCCCTGTTGGTACTGGCCGTGTGGCTGTTCGTCGCAGCCCTCATCGGTGGCTCCGCTTTCCACATTGCCCGCCAGGCTGCGTTGCCGGGACTGTCGCTCAACGTGCTGGCGGCGGGCGAATCGAGTTACCGGGCTGGCGAGCTGGTCCAGGCCCGGGACGAGTTCCTGGACGCCGCCGGAATTTCGCCGGGCAACTCGAGCTTCCTTGTCAATCTGGGCGTCGCGGAGAATGCCCTGGGCAACCAGCTCGGTGCAATCGATGCGTTCGAGCGAGCGATACGCGTCAAGCCCGATCATGCTGCGGCAAACTATTACCTCGGCCTGTTACACCTGCAGCGTAATGAGGTCGATGCTGCAATCTACTATCTCTCTCAGTCGATTCGGTTCTGGTCCGGGCCAGCCGGCGCCCCGGTGTATAACGATCTCGGCGTGGCCTATAAACGCAAGGGCGACCACGAGAAGGCCGCGCAAAGCTTCACGCGGGCACTCGAAATCGACCCGGCCCTGATATCGGCACAATCCAACCTCGCCAGGCTTGGTCAGCGCGCGCAATGAGCGACCGCAGCAACAACCTGTCCGGCGCGCGCCCAGCATTGCTTGGCAACACGTTCCTGCATCCCGCCGTCGATTACCTGTTCATCGGCAGCGCCTGGAGTGTCGCGGCTGTCATCTACTGGTGGTTCCGGCCCGCGATGATGATGACGGTGAACTCCGATGTGTGGATCTGGGCTGTGCTGCTGGCGACGAGCACCCATTTCGCAGCGTCCACCGTCCGCCTCTATAGCCGGCCCGTCTATTACCGGGAGTTTTCATTCCTCGCCTTCGCGTTTCCCGCAGTCACGATGGCAGGCCTGGTTGCCTGCCTGCTGTTCCCCGGGAGCCTCGGACGATACCTGCAGGTCATTTACCTGACGTGGGCCCCGTTCCACTATGCGAAACAAATCTATGGCCTGAGCCTGATGTACAGCTTTCGCAGCGGGTTCAAACTGCATGCTGGCGACAAACGCCTGATCTACGGAGTTTGCATGCTTCCGTTCTGGTTTGCGCTATTCAGTGGTTCCCCGCACATGGGTGCGGGATGGTTGTTGCCGCCGGAATTCGTTCGCGACGTTCCCGGTCTGCTGACCGCGCTAACGGGATTGAAAAATGCATTGATGGTCGCCGTGTTTGCGGCTCCGATCTACCTGTACTGGAAGATATGGTCCGCCAAAGGTGGCATTTTACCGCTGATCGTTCTGCTGATGATGCTGTCGAACGGGCTGTGGTGGACCGTTCTCAATTTCGATGAAGCTTTCGTGCTCGCGACGATCGGCCACGGGATTCAATACCTGGCGATTACGCTGATATACCACGTGCGTGAGCAGGTGAACAAACCGGGCAATCGGCACGGCCCCGCCTACCATGCCGTGAGCTTCTATATGAAATGCCTGGTTCTCGGCTACGCATTGTTCAGTTGCTGGCCGTGGGTATTCGTCTGGGCGGGCTTCGGGGTCGCCCAGAGCATGCTGCTGGTAATCGCGGTCATCAACATCCATCACTTCGTTGTGGATGCTTACATCTGGCGCTTGCGGGTTCCCGCCAACCGGGAAGCGCTGGCGGATCGAAATACCCCGGTCCCGACCACCTAAGCCCGAAAGACGGCGATGCCTGCCAATGAGCGATGGGGTGCGGTCATCCCGGTATCTGCCACTTGCATGAGCTTCCCGCCATCGAGGTCAACCCGGGTGGCGACGCCGGTAAACACGTTCGCCGCAAGTGCATAACGTTCATCCACATCCGGACATACCTGCGCCCAGCCGTAACCCGGCAGTGTAATCGTCTTGATGATCGTGCCGGCCTCGTCATAAATACGCAGCCCGTCTGCCGCCGTGCACAGCAATCGCCCGTCTGACAGATACGCGGGCGCGATGAACCAGCGCTTGTCTTCCCGGTCGTACGGATCGGCATCCGGGTAGCCGGCAAGATCTTCCATTTGCCGGCCATTCCTGATGTCATAGCGCATCAGGCGACGGGCAGTCTCGGTGGTATAGGTCAGGAAGTCCCCGGACGGATGCAGCGTGGAGTGGGTGACGCCTTTGAAGTGCGTGAATTCCGGAGAATTATCAGCGACGTATTCCGCCAGTAACTCCAGACTCGCGCTGTATTGATAAATGTTGCCCGCGCCAAGCGTGCCATTGTCCAGCAGCTTGGCTGTCGTGCCTTTCCATATTTCGGTGCCGATAAAATACTCGCCAAAATAGAGGGTGCCGTCATCGGCCCAGTTCACGCTGCCGAACGAGCGCCCAGAATCCCAGTTCTCCATCTGCTTGCCATCCGGACTGACTCGCACGGCGATGTGATCGTGACAATCGAATGCCCATAAAGTCCCGTCCGGCGCGAATTTACAGCCGACGATGAAATAGCGGGTGCCTTCGGTGTACAAAGTGCCTTTGGGTATCCAATTCTTGTCGAACTGCAGTATTCGTCCGTCGCCCATGTGGTCATCGTCGGGGTTAGTCAAATAGGTACAACTCAGAAATATATCGCCCTCATCAAAAGGCTTCATCGTGGAGGTCTTGAGCATGATGCATTTCTCTCGCGTATCGGTAACAGACTGGTTTGCGAATTTTCAGTGCGAACTTGTGGCTGTGACCCTTTATGCTGTTGTTCATATTATGCAGCTTCGTATACTTGTATACTGGGCGAATAGCCGCAGGCTCGATCGGGTTCCGGTCGATACTGTGAAACAGCAGTCTGGGGGGTTTGGATGCCTTGGTGGGGATGGTTAATACTGGGTGGCATTTTATTCGGCGCCGAGCTGGGGCTGATCGATGCCGCTTTCTACCTGGTGTTTCTGGGTTTATCAGCACTGCTGGTCGGCCTGCTGATGCTGTTCGGCTTCAATATGGAGATGTGGCTGCAATGGCTGATATTCGCCGGGCTGGCGCTTGGCTCGATGTTATTTTTCCGCGCCCGCGTCTATCGCCGGCTGCACGCGCCCGGCAGTGGCTATGATACCAGTCACGTCGGCGAGGAGCTGCTGATCCCCGAACGCATCGCACCTGGCGAATCGGCGCGCGTCGCCTATCAAGGCTCGACCTGGACAGTGCGCAATAACGGTCAGGAAACGATCGAAGCCGGCGAACAAGCCTCTATCGACAAGATCGACAGCCTCACCATTCTGGTCAGCAAATAATACTGCACATCAATCAATACACTGAAATACTGAATATCGAGGAGTAATAAAATGGACTTGGGTGCCGGATTTTGGGTTTCCGTATCAGTTGCGATCGTGGTTATCTTCATCCTTGCGAAGACCGCGGTCATTGTCCCACAACAGAGCGCATTTATTGTCGAAAAACTCGGCAAGTTCAGCCGCACGCTGCGCGCCGGATTTCACATCCTGATTCCGTTTATCGAACGCTCGGCCTACCGTCACAGCCTCAAGGAGCAGGCATACGACATACCGGAGCAGATATGTATCACGCGGGATAATGTACAAGTGGGTGTCGACGGAGTGCTCTACATGCAGGTGATGGATCCGGAACGCGCCTCGTACGGCATCACAGACTACATATACGCAATTGCGCAATTGGCACAGACGACGCTGCGTAGCGAAATCGGAAAAATCGTGCTGGATCGAACCTTTGAAGAACGCGCCATGATCAACTCGAACGTGGTTTCTGAACTGGATAAAGCCTCCGAGCCCTGGGGAGTCAAGGTACTTCGCTATGAGATCAAGAACATCAACCCGCCTCCTGATGTGCTCAGCGCGATGGAAAAGCAGATGCGTGCGGAACGCGAAAAACGCGCCGTCATACTGACCTCGGAAGGTGAACGCGAGGCAAAAATCAACGAGGCGGAAGGCGAAAAGCAACGTGTCATCAAGGAGTCCGAGGCGGCGAAATTGCAGCAGATCAATGAGGCACAAGGCCAGGCCGAAGCAATCCTTGCCGTGGCAACCGCGACCGCGGAAGGGTTGAAGCAGGTCGCCGCCGCGGTTTCGGTCACGGGCGGCCCGGAGGCGATGCAGTTGCGCATTGCGGAAGATTACGTTGAGCAATTCGGCAAGCTGGCGCAGAAGTCTACTACCCTGGTGTTGCCGGCCAACCTGACCGATATCGGCTCGATGATCGCGTTGGCAACCAGCCTCCTGAAGAATCCGGGTTCCGGCGGCAAGGCACCCGCGTCACTGCCCTAAAACGAGCGACTTTGCCGGGCGCAAAGTAGTGCGGCTGGTGCGGAAGCGACTTGTGTAGGAGATGCTACGGGAGTTGGCAACAGGCGCGGACTGATATTCAGGATCGCGGCTGAAGCCGCTCCCACAGAACCTGTGGGCGGTGCTGTGGAGCTTGTGTGGGAGCGGCTTTAGCCGCGATTCCCTCCTACAGTGATCGCACCAGCGCTTGCAAGGCAAGCAAATCCGACACCGTCAGCGCGCCATCGGGACTCCCGGCCGGGTACAGGTCACACCTCAAAAACGCCGCTGTATCGAGCGTTATGGCCCCGATCAAGTGTCTTTGCATCATAAGTAAATCGATACCATCGACCTTGCCGTCATCATTGGCGTCACCTCGGAGGCCGCCCGCTGCCACCTGTGTCAGCAGCCCCAGGTTCAGACGAGGGAACGTCATGCCGTTGCGACTGTCCAGCACCGAATCACCCGTCATCGTCAGAATCGATCTGAACCCGGAATGAGTCAGGCTGGCATCGGCAGCCTTCAGTACCGCCACAGCTCCGGCGACATGTGGCGAAGCCATCGACGTGCCACTGACGGTAGCGGAGCCACCCCCGGGAAAAGCGGCGGTGATCGGTTGGCCGGGCGCCAGCATATCCAGGAACGATGCGCTGTTCGAGAATGAGCTGACGGTATCGTCTGTATCCACAACGCTTCCCACCGAAAAAACCTTGCTCAGGCATGCGGGGTGGCCCATGGAATCCGTATAACCGTTATTGCCGGAGGATGCGGCAACGACGATATCGAGGGCCTCGAGAACATCGATAATAGCCGTGAAACCCGATTCCGAATCACAGGCGCTGAAAAACCTGTCGCCGCCCAGGCTCATATTGACTGACGCAATGTTGTGGGTCGACGCGAGATCAGCGACGTATTCGAGCGCCGACAGTTGATCGTGATCGAACGACAATATGCAGGGTGACTGATTCGCTCCGCAGTATCTATCGGAGCTGAATCTGCTGAATACCTGGATGGCAATGATGCTGGCTTCCGGTGCGATGCCTGTATTGCTCGAGTCGCTGCCCGCGGCAATCGAAGACACATGCGTGCCATGGAAACAGTCGACGTCCGTGCACTTCGTCAGCGCCGCCGCCCCCGGTCCGCTCTGAAAGTACTGCGTGGCGTTGGCATTGCCGCCCGCCGGGCAGAGGTTCGTCGCGCGATACCTCGACCAATTGGTCGAGAAACACGCCTCCCAAACCACCCGGTCACCAAAAGTCGGGTGATCGGCATCGATGCCGGTATCGAGAACAACGATCGTCGCACCGCTCCCGTTCAAACCGTGATTCCGGGCGACCTGGGCGTTGGTCAGACTGTTGGACTGCGACATGTGTGCCTTGCGAAGCCGACTCTCCCAGACAGTCTCGACGAACCCGCTGTCGATCAGCTTATCCAGTTGATCGGAACCGACAAAAAAAGCCGACAGGCCGGATCGCCTGAACTCGGCAAAGGATCGAATGTCGTGACGAGCCATCGCCGCTCTCAGGCGGAGCCGGCCCGCCTCGCGGCGAACGGCCGCGCTTCTGCCATCGGCGGTATCGACCGTGAATTTGACGATAACCGGGACGGCAGCTCGGCTCCCGGCAATTTGTTTCAGCTCGTCGTAGCGTGGCGCGATCTGGCGCCGCCGATCTGATCGATTTTCGGCAAAGGCATTGTCGAACGCCATCGTGACACAAACGACCAGTGCCAGAATGGCCAGAACCCGAGCCTGCGTGCGGAACGACATCAGCTGTGCCTTGCCGTGCCTTGCGAACCCGCTGCATACCTGGCCAACATCGTATCCAGGTGCCTCGCAAACGATTGCCGATCGCTTTGACTTAATGCCGGCGGACCACCCGTATCGATACCGCTGGCACGCATCGTATCCATGAAATCTCTCATATTGAGCCGGGCTCCAATACTATCACCTGAATACAGTTCTCCTCGAGGACTCAGCGCACAAGCTCCTTTTTCAATAACCTCTGCCGCCAGGGGAATATCACTGGTAATGACAAGATCTCCGGCACTCAGTTGCTTGACTATTTCATTGTCAGCGACGTCAAAGCCTGATGCGACTTGAAGGAATTTGATGAAACGCGACGGCGGTATGCGCACAGGATGATTAGCAACAAGCGTCACTGGCACCCCTGTCCGGTCCGCCGCTCTGAACAAGATTTCCTTGATCACCACCGGGCATGCATCCGCATCTACCCAGATTTTCATTTCATGCCGCTCCAGCTGCCGCAGACGCTCCAGCTCCACTTCGTTCCTGTATCGATGTTCACGTCTGTCACTTCGCTACCGACACACTCGATCGGATTTCATTCCGCCCGCGCGCTAACATGAACGGGTGGCATCCAGTTTGTGGTAACGGAAGGCAGCCACTTTTACGGGGGAGATACCGGATCTGATTGCATAGACGGGTCCGTCGACGCAAGACCCTGCCTCAGGTCTCCGCCAATAAACCAGGCAGCAAGACCCAATAAAGCGTACACAACGCCAACCAATTGTACGAAGCCCTGCATGTTACCGAGCTGGAATGTCGCAGACCAGAATTGATAACAGCCATATGCCAGCATTCCGAAAGTCGTTACGATTACACCCAAACGGCCAACCCGACGCGCCTCGGTTCGCCGGTAACCGTGGATGGCCATCAGGGCCCCCGCGCCGGGAACTGCATCGAGGAAAATCAGAATAATGAGTCGAATGCGCTCGACCGAAACGCTTACACCCATTATCTCAGCCGTTTCTTTCAGCGGCCAAACCAAACTATAAAAATTGCTTGTAATCATCTCGGATAGCATCAGGACAGCTAAAATTCCGAAGTAGATAATGCGACTGCGTTTCTTCATTTAGTGTACCTGTTCACCTGGAGATTGGTCACTTGACAGCTGTATCAGCTATTGAATAATCCATCTTGCTATATTACTGATCGTTTTTTGTAACCTGCTCATTGGCGCTACTATAAGTTCATTCAATACGATAGTTTGCGCCTTATCCGAATTCTCCAACGCAGAATTTAAAGCGGCCAGATTCTCCGTCGATAATGCGAGGGGGGCCTCATTCGGCTGGTAAGTCGTGCCTATCGGATAGTATTCGCCAGCCCGGTCAGTCATTTCAATATGTGCGCCTAACACAGCGCTCACTTCATGCGTATTCGAAAATGACACCAATGGATAACCAATATTTCCTTCCCGGTTTTTCCATCTTGCTCTGACCGCTCCCTTATTAAGGAGCGCACAGTTTTATATAGCGGAAAATCCACGGCATTTTCGGTTGCGCCAGTATCCAGAACAAGAACCTTCTCCTCGCCGAGTAGGACAAAAATAAAAGGGGCTTCAAAACCAAGGCATTTATTTTGACGAAGTATGTAACTTGACCGATCGTAACGAAAAACCTCAATTGCCGGATCTGCATTCAATTTGCAATCAGCAGAGCCATGGATCCATTTCTTTTGATACAAATTCGATGCAAAAGCCCGGGATCGGTCCGTGGCGCTGATTTCAGCATCGACTGCCGCCGCGCAAATACAGCTTGTCGAAATCAGGAGCAGTCCCGCCATGAATCGGTGCTTCATAAGGCCGCCAAAAAACTAATGCCCGCAACAACGGCAGGCCGAGGGGTCGACCAGCGCTTGCGCAGCAAGTGCCGGCTGATTATGCAGGTCAGGCGGAAATAGCCAACGTTCTTTAACCGCCTTTCATCCGAAATGTGCCATCTATAATGGCTAATAATTCAGCTATAAACGATATGGCTTGATAGAACGACTCGATAAACTGTGACTCTTCCCGTTGATACGATGTCGGATATGCGCGCACGTCCGAGACATGCGTGTATGACGATGCCTTATCGAAGCGCAGTCAGAAAATCGGTCGGATCATTCCCTGCTTCCAGCTGCTCTACCAGAGCCGAACCCACGATCACCCCGTCTGCATGTCGGCCGAGGCTCGCCACTTGTTCCGCACTGCGAATTCCGAAACCGGCGCAAACCGGAATTTCGGCAATCGCCCGCACGCCGTCCAGGTATGCGGGCACTTCGGCTGGCAATGCCTTCGCGCCGCCGGTAATGCCTCTGATCGTCACCGCGTACACAAACCCCTTGCTGGCCGCACACAGTATTTTCATGCGTTCCGGCGGCGTCGCCGGTGTCACGAGCTGGATCAGTGCAAGATCGCAGCCGTCGAGTGCCGCGCGGAAGTCATCGCCCTCTTCCAATGGCAGATCAGGCACGATGAAACCGCAGACACCCGAATGCAGGCATGCGTCGGCCAGTTGCTCGTAGCCGAAAACCAGCAGTGGATTCAGATAGCTCATCAATATAATCGGCACGCCGAGATCACCGGCAGCTTCGAGCTGCTGCAGTATCCAGCGCAGGCTCACACCGCTCGCGATCGCCTGCTGACTCGCGCGCTGAATGGTTACGCCGTCAGCCATCGGGTCAGAGAACGGCACACCGACCTCGACGCAGTCGGCGACGGCCGCGATCTTGCGCAGCGTGTCGATAAACAGGTCCTTGTCCGGGTAACCGGCCGTGATATACGGCACGAGGCCTGTCTTGCCTGCTGCGTTCGCGTCCCTCAGCGCGGCGCTGATTCGTGCATGGGGTTTCACCTGGCCGGCGCCTCGCTGTGTGGGTTGCCGGCATACGGGTCGCGGCCGATGACTTTTGTCAGCGTCGGCATATCCTTGTCGCCGCGTCCGGAAAGCCCGATCAGAACCCGCGTGCCCGGGTTTTTCTGCGCCCAGCGTCTGGCGCCGGCCAGCGCATGCGCCGATTCGAGCGCCGGCAACAGGCCCTCGGCCACGCAGCACTCCTGTAAAGCGTCGAGTGCCTCGTCATCTGTTGCCGTCGTGTAGCTCACGCGCCCGATGGCGTCGAGCAGCGCGTGCTCCGGACCGACACCCGGGTAGTCGAGGCCGGCGGAAATCGAGTGTGTCTCCTGCACCTGGCCGTCGGCATCATGCAGCAGCATCGAGTAACAACCATGCAGCACGCCGGGCGTTCCGTTCGTCAGCGTTGCCGAATGATCCCCAAGGCCCGGCCCGCGACCGCCCGCCTCGACGCCGATCAGGCGGACTTTCTCATCGCCCAGGAACGGGTGAAACAGGCCAATCGCGTTGGAGCCGCCGCCGACGCAGGCCACCACCGCATCGGGTAACCCGCCGGTCACCTCGGTGATCTGCCTGCGCGCCTCCTTGCCGATGACCCGCTGTAACTCGCGCACGAGGTACGGATACGGATGCGGCCCGACGGCCGAACCGAGCAAATAATAGCTGCCTTCCGGGTCACCCACCCAGTCTCGAAAGGCCTCGTCGATCGCGGCGCGCAGCGTCCGGTTGCCACTCTCGACCGGCACGACTTCGGCGCCAAGCTGGGCCATGCGGTCGACGTTTGGCGCCTGGCGTACGATATCGATCGCGCCCATGTACACGATGCACGGGATGCCGACGCGCGCACATGCCGCGGCCGTCGCAACCCCGTGCTGACCCGCACCCGTTTCGGCGATAACGCGCTCCGCGCCCAGGCGTTTCGCGAGCATGGCCTGACCCAATGCATTATTGATCTTGTGTGCACCGGTGTGCGCCAGGTCTTCACGCTTCAGATAGACTTCAGCGCCCCAGCGCTTTGACAGACCGCGCGCCGGCGTCAGCGGCGTCGGCCGGCCGGCCCACTGTTCGAGTTCCTTGCCAAGTTCCGCAACGAACTTCGGATCATGCAGATACTGTTTGACGCCCGCCTCGAGCCGCGCCAGCGCAGGCATCAGGGCCTCCGGCGCATAACACCCGCCAAACGGGCCGAACCTTCCGTGTGCGTCCGGCAGCTTTCCGCCCAGCAGGCGAGTCAACAGCGCCCGTCCTTCGGCAGCGCTCAATTCAACCTGCATCCCTGTTCTCCAGTTCTCTGACGGCGCGCACGAACGCCGCGATCTTGTTCGGATCCTTGATGCCACGCCGCCGTTCCACGCCGCTGCTGACATC
>SMWD01000090.1 GCA_004357495.1 Gammaproteobacteria bacterium | reverse complement strand
TACCGGGAGGCAGTCGTCGACCGATCGGCCGCACTGCGGAGGGAGTGCGCGATCAAGCGGCTGCGCTCTGCAGCAAAGCGTAAATTAATCGCCCAATATGTCGATTGACCGCCCATGTTGTTAACGTAACGTCGGGGGTCTCGGCGAATAAGAGGAATGACTGCCATGTCCGAGAAGCGTGCGAGCGATACCAACGACAACACTGTATCCCGTCGGTCACTGCTGGCCGGGGGAGCCGGGTTGGCCGCACTCTCGGCACAGGTTCTCGCAGGCAGCGGCAGCGGCGCCACGTGGCCGGCCGTGTCTGCATCCGCCGCCGCGATCAGGAATTCGCCGAAGTATCCGTTCGATACGTTTCGTGACTATATCGAGGCAATAGAAGCATACGGTCTCGTCCTGCGCATTCCACGCATCGACCAGGACAAGTTCGAGATTACGGCGCTGATGTACCGCCTGATCGATCAGTATGGTTGGTACGAGGCGCCGTGTATCCTGGCGGAAGAAGTCAAGATTGACGGCGAGTGGGTCAAGGGCCCGGTAATCTGTAATCCGTACGGCCACTGGTACACCGAGGCCATCGTGTTCGGCGTCGAGCCGATCATCAATGACGGTGTTGGCACGTACCGGAAAGCCATGGCGCGCCTTGACAAGATGCTCGTCAAGGGTGATTTCCCGCAGATTCCACCGGTCGAGATCGAGCGCGACAAGGCTAAGTGCAAGCAAGTGGTGCTGACCGGCGACGACATCGACCTGACGAAATTCGCCTTTATCAAGAGTAACCCCGCCGATTCGCGGCGTTACATCAACACCGGTTCTTCGTTCACCGAGGGTCCGGAGATCGGCAAGAACTTCGGCACCTATCGCTGCGAGTTGCGCGGGCCGCGTCTGCTCGGTTTCAATTCGGAGCCGAACCAGACGGCGTGGCGCACGCTGATGGCGGCCAAGGAGCGCGGCGAGAAGACCGTTCAGGTATCGATCATCGTCGGACAGGATCCGATCGTCTGGATCATCAGCGGATCGCGTATTGCAAACCGTCGGAGTAAGCAGCAGCCCGTCGACGAACTCGCGATTGCGGGCGGGATGCGCGGCAAAGCCATCGAGGTGGTGAAGTCGGAAACCAACCATCATTTGGTGCCGGCGCATTCCGAGATGGTGATCGAGGGCGAGGTACCGCTCGATGAGTTCATGCCGGAAGGACCGTTCGGCGAGATGTACCACTACCTCGGCGCGCGACGCGAGGAGAATTTTATCCTGCGGGTCAAGGCGGTCACCCATCGCAAGGACCCGTGGTTGATGAACATGTTTACCGGCGTGACGCGCGGTGTCTGCACCGGTCCTTCGGCGGTGATGTACAACACCAACCTGAAGCGCCTGGTGCCGGGGCTGATCGAGCTGCATTCGCCGGTCGACACGACGGGCCTGACCTACATCAGGATCAAGAAGACCAGGCCGGGCGAGGGTATCGAGGCTGGCAAGAAGCTGGCCGCGATTATTCCGATCTTCAAGATTGTGGTGGTCGTCGATGAAGACATCGATGT
Organism: Gammaproteobacteria bacterium; assembly: GCA_004357495.1. Taxonomy (GTDB): domain Bacteria; phylum Pseudomonadota; class Gammaproteobacteria; order Steroidobacterales; genus SMWD01. The sequence goes on along the minus strand of SMWD01000090.1, from coordinate 3,841 downwards.
GCTGGATTCGACGCAGGTGAATATGGCGATCGGGTCGCGCTGGCAGCCGTTCTCCGCCAGCTATATCTTCGAGGAGGCGCGTGGCATGCCGCTCGATCCGAGTACGGTCGAGCGCTATAAGTCGAGCAAGATCGTCATCGATGCGACCCGCCAGTGGCCGGAAGAAGGCGGCCCGGAAACTTTCCCGGAGTTGAACCGCACGTTGCTGGAAGAACTTGCCCCGGAATCGTTCGAACTCGTCGAGCAAAAATGGGGTGATATCATCATGCGTAAAATCACGACCTTCGGCAAAACCTGAGCTTTAGGTAGAGAGCCGGCAGCGCCGTTGATTGGCGGTGCTTCGGCGAAAGGGGCCGCTATGTTCAAGGAATCAGTTATCGGCAAGACCGGGCAGTGGTGGAAACTGGGTATCGGTGTCATCGCAATGCTGTTCGGCAGTATCGCGCCAGTGGTGGATTCGACAGGTATCTCGATGATGACCGGCACGGTGATAGCGCTTGTCGGTTACGCATTTTCGATCGCGTTTATCAGTTGTCCTCAATGTCGGTTGCGTTGGTTCTGGAAGGCGCTGATTTATTCCGAGCTCTATAAGCCGTTGTTTACGAAATCCACGTGCCCGAATTGCGAGCACGAGTTTTGATCAATCTTTATTGATGCGGAGCGAGTATGCGCACACTGTCTTTTAACCGGCTGTGCGTTGTTGCAGCCGCGCTGTTACTGATTACCGTAATGCCGTCTGCGCGCGCGGCGCCCGACTATATTGTAATTCACGCTGGGATGCTGCTGGTGATACCCGGGGTCAGCCCAAAGGCGTCGCAAACCGTTGTCGTACACGATGCACGGATTGTCGACGTGCTGGACGGTTTCGCTACGGCAGAAGAACTGGAGCTGACCGACGGCCAACTCGTCGAGATCATCGACCTGCGCGAGCAGTTCGTGTTGCCCGGTCTGATGGACGCTCACTCGCATCTGATGTGGTCGAGTCGTGACCTGCCGCCGAAGAAACCCGAGGATCTGACCCGGGAAGACCTGGTGCTCTGGACAATGCGTAATGCGCGGACCACTCTGGCATCCGGCTTCACGACCGTCCGGGATCTCGCATCTGACCCCTATGTGATGTTTGCGGCGCGCGATTGGATCAATGGCGGCAAGTACCTCGGGCCGCGCATTCTCGCCGCGGGAACTCCCGTTGGTGCGCTCGGCGGGCATGGTGATCGGACGAAAATCGATGTCGATCCGAGCGACGTTCTTGCCTCCGGAAGCTGCGACGGACGGGAGAGTTGCCGGCGGGCCGTGCGCATGCAGCATAAGCTCGGTGCCGATGTGATCAAGATGATGGCGACCGGTGGTTTCCACGACCAGACCGGCACCGGGCAGCTGTTCTTCTTCGACGAGATGGAGGCGACGGTACAGGCGGCGCACCAGCTCGGCATGGCCGTCGCGACGCACGTATACGCCGAGGATGCGGTCGCCGATGTGGTGCGGGCTGGTGTAGACTCTGTCGAACACGGCTTCGGCGCGAGCGATGCCAGCTTGCGTGAAATGAAGAAAAAGCACATCTATCTCGTACCGACGCTGAGCATCGCGCAGCGCAGTGGTCGGCCGGTTACGGTGTATCGCGAGAAATATCGTGCTTTCGAGCGCGCCCTCGAAATCGGCACCCCGATCGCATTCGGCTCGGACGTCGGCGGCATACCGCACAAGTTCGCTGCGCGCGAGTTTCGCTACATGGTAGCGGCCGGCATGTCGCCCGCCGCGGCGATCGAGTCCGCTACGGTCAACACCGCTGAATTATTCCGCTTGTCTGCAGAAATTGGCACGCTGGAGACAGGCAAGCTTGCAGACATCATTGCTGTGAACGGCAATCCGCTGGATGATATCATGGCGCTCGAGACCATCGACTTCGTCATGAAGGGCGGGGTTGTCGCCAAGCGTGATGGCGTTGTCTCTGATTTCTTTTTGGACTGACGAGTGCGGTAGAATCGTCCGATGACCCGCATTTGGTTCTGGATATTGTTTTTGATTTTCCTGGCCGTCCCCGGCACACCGGCCGTTGCTGGAGAATGTCGCGCGTTGCTGCGCCCGCTGCTGCTGCAGGCTGAGCTCGACAACATGCGTCTTCGCGCGGTTCGCGAGCTGTGTGCCGACGAAGCGGAAGTGGGTGACCTCGATGCGCTTTACCAATCGGCGCTGTTTCACCTGGGCCTGCTCGAATGGAGTCCCGACGCCGCGATCCCGATGATTCGCGCGGCAGCGGTCCAGGGGGTGCCGGAAGCGCAGTATTGGCGGGCGTGGCAGTACGATGAGGGCCCGTTGCTGCCGAACGATCGGGGGGTCGCGTTGCGTTGGTATGAAGCGGCCGGTGAGGGCGAGCATCGGCTCGCCCTGCAGCGACTCGCGACGGCTTATCGGCACGGCGAACTCGGTGTAGTCCCCGATATGCGCAAGGCTGCGATGCTGCGCGCGCGCGCAGCGTTGTCAGAATCAGGAATTGGGGTCAGACACCCAATCCTACCCATAGCCATGCGCGATGACATCGACGACGATTCTACTGGCACGGGCCTTGCGGCCTTGCAGCGATTTTGCGTGCAAGTCGTGCGGTTCATGTCGACCGTGGCAACGGATCCGCATCTGCATTTCGAACAGCAACTGACGAGTGAGATTGCGGCGGCCGAGTCACTCGAGGATGTCACCCGCATCATGGCCGGCCTTGTCGACTGGGTCGGCTCGATCGGGCTGACGACCGTGCAGATCGAACGACTGGATGGCGAGCTTGGAGCGGTGGCATTACCGACGTTCTCGCTGATGCGGGTTGCACGGAACCGGAACTTCGGCCGTATACTCGCCAGCGGGGAAATTGGTAACGCGGCAGAATCACTCCTGCTTCGCCAGCATATCGCGACTGGGCACGATTTGCCGGCGGTCGACGCTGAACTCGCCGCGCGACTGGTGGCCGGCCATGATGCCCGTGACTAAGGCTTTCGTTCAGGTCTACCGGGCCGCGAACAGCACCGAGGCGCACTTGCTCAAGGGCCTGCTCGAACAATACGGTATGCCGGTGCGCATGTTTGGTGAGGGCCTCGCCGGGGGGCTGGGCGAACTGCCGGCAGATGTCATGCAGGTCGATATCGAGGTGCCAGTCGGCTATCGTCAGTATGCGCGCGAACTGATCGAGGAATACGAGAACCACGGCGTGGCCTCTGTCGCCTGGATCTGTGTCCGCTGCGCCGAGAGTAACCCGCCCAGTTTCGATATATGCTGGAATTGCGGCACGTTACCAGGGAAGGGGGACGTAACCCGTGGATAATTTCGAGCAGATCGGCGCGACCCCACTAGTGACCATGGAGGCGACATGAGCAGGAAATATCAGCTTGAGATCGAATATTGCACCGGCTGCCACTGGCTGATCCGGGCTGCCTGGGTTGCGCAGGAGTTGTTGTCGACATTCGAAAACGAGCTTGAACAAGTCGCCCTGAAACCCGGCGAGACGGGCGGGGTATTCGAGATCCGGCTGAACGGGGATGTGATCTGGTCGCGTAAGGCCGAGGGGCGTTTCCCGGAGATTAAGGAGCTCAAGAAAATCGTGCGCGACACCGTCGCACCGGAGCGGGACCTCGGACACATTGATCACTGAATCGGTTGCTCGTCGGTTCGTCGTGTGTCGAAGGGCCGGCCCGGGCCATACTCGGCAGCGCATTACCCCCGAGCCGGGCAGTTACTAAGGCCGTCTGCATGGTTGCGACTTCACAAACCGTTGTGCCGGTTCGCTATCGCGGGCGCAATTATTATTTGTCGGCATGGTTTCGGGATACCGGTGACGAACTGCTGTTGTTCGTTCACG
>SMWD01000089.1 GCA_004357495.1 Gammaproteobacteria bacterium | reverse complement strand
TAAACTGGAAAGGCTCAGGAAGAAGAAAGAAGATTTAACTCAACTGTCCGTGTAAATGGGGTCGAACCCGTTTGAGACTCAGCACCCTGTCGCCTTTCATTGGCACTTTCCACTTGACCGAATAGAGCTTGTCATCGGCTGTTTCAAGTTCAAGGTAACCGGGGCGAATCTCATCCGCGAATGCCGAACCGGTAAACGACAACAAGAGCAACAATATGGTGAGCAATCTGTGCACGGTTATTCGCTGTCGCTCGTCACTTGTGATAGTGCGGCCGGGCCTTCAATGGTTATTTCGTAGCGTTTTCGCAATTCCGGGTACAGTTGCTCATTCATTTTGCGTTGCTGCTCCGCAATCCATTCAACCCGTACCTTGTCACGAACCTGGTCCAGGGTGGGTTGCCGTGAATCGGTGCGGGCGTCCACGCGGACCAGGTGCAGGCCGTAGCCCGACTCGATCGGGCCCAGCCATTCACCGACCGCTACTTGAAAAAGTTGCCTCGTAAAGTCTTTGCCAAATATACGGGCAACTTGCCAATCGGTTTCATCGTTGAAACGGTAGCCACCCATAAAAGAATCCCCGGCCATTGATATATCGATATCAGCATTTGATTGTGATAATTCTTCCAGCAACTTCTGCGCATCGGCGTTAACCTGGTCGCCGCGCTGGTTTGCATTCAGGTAAACCTGTGAATAACTGATCTGGCCTGGAATGGCGAACTTGTCTGTATGCTTTTCGAGATAGGTTTGTAACTCGGCATCGCCAGGCTCGGCCAGTGATGCCAGGTCGTTGGTAATGAACTCCATTTTCTGGGCCATGCGCCGCCGCACGACCATGTCATCCTTGTCGAGGCCCATTGCCAATGCTTCACGGTAAAGCACCTCTTCGCGGATCTGTTGCTTAATCAGGCCCTGCAGTTCCTGTTGGGTCGGCAGTCTTTGCCATTTACGCTCCCACAGGTTGATCAGACGGTCGACCTCGGCCTCGGTGAAAACAATCTGATCGGGCCGTGCGGCATCGTCATCAGCCTGCCATCCATACAATATGAACAACCCCGCACCGATCAACAGAAAATGAAATAGCGGATCCTTCAGCCATCGGATCATGGTTTTTCTTCAGGGAATCAGTAAACAGACAAGCGGCTAGTGCAAAAGAATAGATTCACATAAGGAATCAAAAGGGTATCGGTGACGATTGAACATTTTTACACTGGCACGAATGGCCTTGATTTCCGCTGGGCTCACGACATGGAGAAAAATCTGGCATCGCTGCTGAGCTCGTCGCTATTGGCCAAACGAGATCGTCCGGTAGCGGGCGATCCGAAGCGTTGCCGACCAGTGGTTCGCCGATAGCCCTGCCTTCCTCTTTAGCTCCCGCAGGAACTGTTGTGGCTCGGCTAATCGTTCCCAGACCTTGGGCAGAAATGTCGCGTGGTGGCTGCGATCTGTCAGTACCAGCCCGTCCGCACCCGGCACCAGTTGGGCGAGCAGGTCTGCCTCGCTTTTGCACTCGATCGGTGTCGGTGGCGACAGCATCGAAATTTCGATCGTCAGGCCGGCGAGTTCGTGCTCCCGCACCGGCTTGAACCGCGCGTCCGAAATCGCGGCATGGCAGGCGTTCGTGGCGACATCGCACACCAGTGGACGCGTGTGTTGCAGGGATCCGACGCAGCCGCGCAGTTTTGCCTGGCGGGTCAGGGTGACAAAACATGAAATGTGCGTCCCGAGCGGCCCGCTCAGCAGGGCGTCGTCCAGCTGCAGGGGTTGCCCGGTTGCGAGGCCGGTCGTAATCGACTCTCGTGCAACGCGCAACAGGCGGGCGCACTCCCGCTCAGTCAGGTCGATGAGCGTATCCGGCTCAATGCAGAATGAATGCGCCATAACCCACCACGCTGGTTTTGTCGCCGGCCGTGTCGCCGGAATTGCACAGTTCGATTGGTTCGACCTCGAGCGATGCGGTGTGTCGCGCCTGCATCAGGCCATTAATGGCGTGAGCGCCACAGGCTTGTTCGCCGGTCAGCGTGGTCGATTTGTCGAGTATCTTTTGTGCGGTCTGCCGGTCCGCGAGCTGCGCGTCGCGGTAGGGCAGATGATGGGAAAGATCCGAGCTGACGATCAGCAGCGTGTCGTCGCTGCCCCACAATGCATCGAGAACTGCCGCGACCTGTTCCGGGTTGCCCCGGCCGACGACGATCGGCACCAGGGCGAAGCTGTGCAGCACACGCTGCAGGAACGGCAACTGCACCTCGAGGCAATGCTCCTGCGCGTGCGCCCGATCCGATACGTGCACGCCGTGCAGCTCCGCGATCGCATGCAGCGCCTCGCCGTCGAGCGGTACTTCGCCGAGCGGGGTCGCGAAACGCTCGACCGACGGGATGGCCAGGCCATCGACAGGGACCCGATGTGCCGGTCCGAGCATGACGATGCGTCGAGTCCGCGGGGCTGCCTCGCGCAGCCGGCAATACGCCGCCGCGGCGATCGGGCCCGAGTAGACATAGCCGGCATGCGGGACGATCATGGCCTCTGGCGTATTGCCGGATGGCGCAGTGACCAATTGCGCGGCGGCCGTGCCGAGCAGACCGTCGACCTGCCGTTGCAGTTCGCGCGCGTTCGCCGGGTAGAAAAACCCCGCGACGGCCGGTTCTCGAATGCTCATATACTGATTTTGCATCAAATACTCAAGCAGCAAAGGCATATTTGACAGGTATGTCTGAAGTACCCGGAAAATGCAAGCCATGACCGACTCGAATGTTGCAACCCGATATTGGCATGCGATCAGCGACCGGCGTGTGCAGTGCGACGTATGCCCGCGGCATTGCCGGCTGCACGAGGGTCAGCGCGGCCTGTGTTACGTGCGGCAGTGCATCGACGGCCAGGTGCGGCTGGTCAGTTACGGTCGCTCCTCCGGTTTTTGTGTCGACCCGATCGAGAAGAAACCGCTGAATCATTTTTATCCGGGCAGTGCGGTCCTGTCGTTCGGTACAGCCGGTTGTAATCTTGCCTGCAAGTTCTGCCAGAACTGGGATATGAGCAAGTCTCGCGAGATGGACACGCTTGCGGATGAGGCTTTGCCCGAGCGACTCGCAGCCGCGGCCGGACAATTGAACTGCACGAGCGTTGCGTTTACCTACAACGACCCGGTGATTTTTCTCGAGTACGCGGTAGACGTCGCGGCGGCGTGCAGGGAGCTCGGCATCCGTTCGGTCGCCGTCACGGCAGGTTACATCGACCCGGCGCCGCGCCGCGAGTTCTTCGCTGCGATGGATGCGGCCAATGTCGACCTGAAGGCATTTACCGAGCGCTTCTATTATAAAATCTGTGGCGGGCACCTCGCTCCCGTGCTCGAAACCCTGCAGTACATTCACCACGAGACCGATACCTGGCTCGAGATCACGACTTTGCTGATACCCGGGCAAAATGATTCGAGCGAGGAGCTTGACCGGATGACCGCCTGGGTCAGTGAGCACCTCGGTCCGGACGTACCGCTGCATTTCACGGCATTTCACCCGGACTGGAAGATGCGCGATATCGAATCAACGCCGGTCGCGACCTTGACCAACGCCCGCCGGATCGCGCGTGCCAACGGCATTCGCTATGTCTACACCGGCAATGTCCACGACCGCGAGGGTGCGAGTACCTGGTGCCACGCCTGCGGCGAGCGGTTGATCGAGCGGGACTGGTATGTGCTCGGCGCGTGGCGGCTAGATGCCGGGGGTGGGTGTGGTGCGTGCGGCACATTGTTACCCGGCCGGTTTGAACCGCAGCCCGGCAGGTTCGGCGCGCGCCGCATCCCGGTGCGCCTGGCGAGCGTATAGCGGGCATCCGGCTCGGTGGCCTGGTTTATTGTCCTCGAAGGAATTTCCGATTGGCGGGCAGGCCGCTTGCCAATTATGCATATAATCCGGCCCCGGTGAATACGCCCCATTTTCGAGGAGTGACTATGAAATACGTGATGCTGAAAGGCGTGTGCGCACTCAGCATGCTTTGCCTGGCCGGAGCTGCGATCGCGACCGAAGTCGAATTGCAGACCGACGAGGAAAAAGTTTTCTATTATCTCGGTACGTCTTTGAGCACCAGCCTCGCGCCGCTCGATCCGACCGACGAGGAAGTCGAGCTGATCGTGCGCGGGCTGCACGATGCGCTGGCTGGTAACGCCATCGAACTCGATGCCGCAACCTTCGGCCCGAAACTGAACGAGATCGCGCAGCAGCGCATGGCCGACACGGCGCTTCGCGAGGAGGCTGCCGGACGGGATTACCTCCGGCAGATGGCAGCCGAAGACGGTGCGATCACCACGGACTCGGGTATCGTGATCAGGGAGCTGGTGGCCGGCACCGGTGCATCGCCGACCCCGGATTCGACGGTCACGGCGCACTATCACGGCACCTTGCGAGACGGTACCGTGTTCGACAGCTCGGTCACGCGCGGGCAACCGTTTACATCCTCCCTCGGCAAAGTCATTCCGTGCTGGCGTGAGGCGATTCCCTCCATGCAGGCGGGTGGCAAGAGCAAGATCACCTGTCCTGCCGAACTCGCTTACGGTAGCCGGGGCAGCGGCGCGATTCCAGGTGGTGCGGCGCTGACGTTCGAGGTCGAACTGATCGAGGTCATCGAATAGCCATCGGTTGATGAATACTCGTGCAGCCATCGACAGCCCACTGGCATGGATTATCGGCGGCGCGTTGATCTGCTCCTGGTTGTTCGGCTCGCTGCATGCATTTCAGGCGCACGGTATCGCCAGCGCGGGCATCGCGCTGCTGGTGCCGCCATACGGTCTGTATATGGCGGCGGAGCAGGAGTTCGGCCATGCCGGTGGCACCCGCACGGCCTACGATCTGGAAGCGAACCTCGTGGCGTTGATCGCGCGCTGCAATGCGAACGTCGAAGGTCAGCAAAAATCAGGCCTCGGCAGGCGGGCTTACGATGTCTGGTGCAGCTGTACGATGCGGATGGCCGTTAATAACCTGCCTGACGGTGAAAACGGGTACGTGGCGACGCATGGCCGCAACTCACCGCAATTTGCCCCGATTTTGAAACATGCTCAGCAATCCTGTTATGCATCGGCGCAATATCTGGGGGCTCCTGCCCGCCGCGACTGACGAACGCCGGGGGGTGGTGCAGTATCTGCTTCAGACGCTGTCGACTTTGCTCTCGGTCGCTGCCGTCTGCAGGAAAGTCTTTTCTATTTCGGTTGCCGTTACCGGCTTGCCGATCAGGAAGCCCTGAATCTTGTCGCATCCCTGGCTGCGCAGGTACTCGAGTTGTGCCTGCGTCTCGACCCCTTCTGCCACGACATCAAGCTCCAGGTTGTGCGCCATCGCGATGATGGCCGCGCAGATGGCGGCGTTGCCTTTATTGTTTTCGAGGTCGGCTACGAATGAGCGATCTATCTTGAGTGTGTCGAGCGGCAGTTGTTGCAGGTAACTCAACGACGAGTAACCGGTGCCGAAATCATCCATGGCCAGTGAGACGCCGGCTTTTTTGAGCTTGTTGAGCGTCTGTACGATCTCGGCGACATCGTGCATCAGGATCGTCTCGGTCAGTTCGAGTTGCAGGCTGGTCGGTGCGATGCCGGCGTCGAAGATGGCCTGCAGCACGACTTCCGCGACGTCGCTGTGAAAGAACTGCTGACTGGATATGTTTACCGCCATATCGATTTTCAGGCCGAACTTCTCCTGCCACTTGCGGACCTGTCGGCAGGCACGCCTCAGCACCCATTCCCCGAGCGGCGTGATCAGGCCGCATTCCTCGGCCAGGGGAATGAAGGTTGACGGCGGAATGTTGCCTCGTTCCGGATGTTTCCAGCGCAGCAATGCCTCGACGCCGACCATCTTTTCCGATGCCATGTCGATTTGCGGTTGATAATGCAGTTCGAGTTCATCTCGTTGCAGGGCATAGCGCAGGCCGTTTTCGAGTTCGAGTCGTTCGAGCGAGCGCAGGCTCATCGTTCCGGAGTAGAAGCGCACACTGTTCCTGCCTGCGTATTTTGCCTGGTACATGGCTACGTCGGCATTTTTCAGCAGCGTATCGATGTCTTCTCCGTCGTCCGGATAAAGTGCCACGCCGATACTCGAGGTGACGACGAACTCGTGGCCGAGGTGTTCGACCGGACGCCTCAGCTCCGTGCGAATACGTTCAGTCACGGCCACGGCATCGTCGGCGTCTTCGAGATCTTGCAGAATCGCGACGAACTCGTCACCACCGAGACGGGCGAGCCGCAGTTCCGTGTTATCGGCATCCGGTCGCAGCACGCTGTCATCGGATCGAATGCAACGATCGAGCCGTTCGGCGATCGTCTGCAGCACGGCATCACCGAAGTTGTGTCCCAGTGTGTCGTTGATGCGCTTGAAATTGTCGAGATCGACGTACAGTGCGGCCACCTTGGTTCCATTCTCCGCCGCGCGTTTGATCGCAGTAGACAGTTGCTGCTGGAACAGCTGCCGGTTCGGCAGGCCGGTCAGGGTGTCGAAGTAGGCCAGCTTGTGGACGGCTTCTTCGGCGCGTTTGCGATCGGTAATCTCACGCACAATGGCGAGTGTCAGGTCATTCAGATACGGCACGATTTGCAATTCGTAGTGATACGGGGCATCCGCATCGCCGAGCTGGAATTCGCATTGCTGCGGTCGACCGTCATTGATGACGGCGCGAATCCGCGAGGACCAGCATTCAGCCACGTCCTTCGGCAGGTACGTATCGATGGTCAGTTGGTCGCCGCGCGGCTCCGGCATCGTTGCCGCCTCGCTGCCGGCGAGGAAGTTCATGATCGTGCCATCGCGTCGAATCACGAATAGCGTGTCCGGCATGGCGTTCAGTAATGCATCGTTCTTGGCCTCGCTGGTCCGCAGGTCCTGGTAGGTGCGGCTCGCGCGGAGGACGTAACGCACCCGGTGGCTGATCAGCGACCAGTTGATCGGTTTCGGCAGGAAGTCGGTGGCACCCGCGGAGTATGCGCGGTTAACGGACTCGATGTCCTCGAGACCGGTGACCATCAGGATCGGCACGTGTGCCCCGACTGCATCGGCCCGAATTCGCTTGCAGGCCTCATAGCCGTTCAGCTTCGGCATATCCACGTCCATCAGAATCACCGCGGGTTGATGTTTGATGAACATCCGCAGCGCCGCTTCGCCGTCTTCTGCATCCTCGACGCGGAAACCCGCTTTCTCCAGCGCTGCGCGCACGAGCAAGCGCAAGGTCGGATCATCGTCGACGACGAGGATCACGTCTTGCTGATTGTTCACCATGGTTTCCACGTTCAGCTCCGGGTCCATTTGTGCAGTTCATCGAGCACCACGCGGTGCTCCGTCCGGACCGCGGCCAGGCGTTCGGTCAGATCGTCGAGATCGTTGTCGCGCGCGGCCAGTTCGATTTCACGACACATTGAGACGAGTCGTTCGGCACCGACGTTGCCACTGCTCGACTTCAGGGCATGAGCGGCACTGCTGACTCCGTTCCCGTCACCTTTGGACAATGCATCGGCCAGCGTTTTCACCAGGTCCGCCGAGCTGGTTGCGTACACGTTGATGACCCGGGCGGCGAGTGACTTGCCCAGCGCCGGATCCAGCGCACTGATTATTTCAAGCGTTTTTGTGCTGACTGCGCCGATATTGCCAGTATCAGTGCGGGGCTGTGATGCCTGAGCCGGCGGCTCGTCGGCAGCGCTGGCTAGCGGCGATTCAACGGGGCTTATCATCGGCAGCCAGCGGGCGAGGATTGCATGCAAAGCGTTCATGCTGAATGGTTTGCTGAGAAAGTCGTCCATGCCGTGTGCCAGGCAGCGGCGACGGTCTTCCGGCAGCGCGTGTGCCGTTAGTGCGATAATTGGCATGTGCTCGTGCGACGGGATATCCGCTTCCCACTCGCGAATCGCCCGGGTGGCCGCATAGCCGTCCATAACCGGCATCTCGCAGTCCATCAGAACCAGGTCGAACTTCTGCCGGCGGATGATCTCCACGGCTTCGCGTCCGTCTGCGACCTCGTTGACCTGGCACTGCATCGCGTTGAGCATGTTGGTGGCGACCTCGCGATTGACGAGGTTGTCTTCGACGAGCAGGATGTGGGCATTGACAGGTCCGGCCGGCGGCGGCGCCGCGTCCGATCTTCGTTCCCGCTCCGGTGCGCGCTTCTTGTAAACGTTGAGTACCTGTGCGATGCACTGGCGCAGTCGCGCCGGCCGTGCCGGCTTGTTCAGGTGCGCCAGTACGCCGGCATCTGTCATGCACTGGCCACCGTCGTCTGCTGAGGCGGACGTCAGCATGATCATCTTCGTCGACATCAGCTGCGTATCGCTGTGAATCCGGTTGGCCAGTTCCAGGCCATCCATGTCCGGCATGTGCCAGTCGAGGATCGCCAGCTCATACGGCGTACCGTTGCTGGCCGAGATCATCAGCTGCTTCAGCGCCGCGGGTCCGTCGGCAGCCGAGTCCGCGTGGATTCCCCAGGCAGCGAGTTGATGCACCAGGATCTCGCGATTCGTCGCATTGTCGTCGACGATCAGTACGCGCAGTGAGCCGGGATCCTTGAGATCCGACAGTGTGGTTTCGTGCCACGCGCGCGTGCCTTTGTCGAAGTTGACCGTAAACCAGAACGTCGTGCCTTTGCCGGGCGTACTGTCGACGCCGATCGCGCCACCCATGAGTTCGGCGAGCTGTTTGCAGATCGCCAGTCCGAGGCCGGTGCCGCCATAGCGTCGTGTCGTGCTGCCGTCTTCTTGCGAGAACAATTCGAAAATCAGCTTCTGGCTGGCGGGTTTGATACCGATACCGGTGTCGATGACCTCAAAACGAAACTTCGTGGCGTGGCGCCCGGCAGTGTCCGCACGGACGCGAATGGCGACTTCGCCGTGTTCGGTGAACTTGATTGCGTTGCCGATCAGGTTCGTCAGGATCTGCCGCAGTCGGGTCTGGTCGCCGCGCACCAGGGTATCCATGCTCGGCGCGATATCGCAGAGCATTTCGATGCCCTTGCCCTGGGCGCGAATCGACAGCAGCTCGACGACGCTCTCGACGACATCACGCAGATCGAATTCCGCATGCTCGAGCTCGAGTTTGCCGGCCTCGATCTTCGAGAAGTCGAGGATGTCATTGATGATATCGAGCAGCGAATCTGCCGAGTTGCGAATCGTCTCGGCGAAGTGTTTTTGCCTGGAATCCAGCTTGGATGCGAGTATCAGTTCGGTCATGCCGAGTACGCCGTTCATCGGCGTACGGATCTCATGGCTCATGCGGGCCAGGAATTCGCTCTTGGCCGTGTTGGCTTGCTCGGCTGTGTCCCTGGCCGCTATCGATTCCGCCATCGCGAGCTTTAGTTTTTTGTTTGCCTGCGCCAGGCTTCTCGCCTGCTCGTCGAGTTTTGCGCGACCTTCGTTGAGGCGTTGATCCCGTTCCGATATTTGCTGCAGCATGTTGTTGAAGCCATCGATCAGGCTGCCGACCTCGTCGTCGCCGGCCTTCCGGGCGCGCAACGAATAGTCTTCATCCTCGGTCACGCGCCGCATCAGATCGGCGAGCGCGAGAATGGGTCGCGATACCAGTGCCTGGAGCCGGAATGACAGGAAGTAGGCGACCAGCACCGCTAGGGCGACCGTGATGGCGGCCATCCAGGCAAAACGCACGAGTGTCTGCACCAGCGGTTGCAGGGTTGCCTGCAGGTGCACGTAGCCGATGGTTTCGCGGTCGAACCGGATGGGTTGCAGGATATCGATATACTGCAGGCCGACGAATGAGCGGACCGGTTCTCCGGATGCCAGCCAGCGCTCCAGCAACGCCTGGCGATCTTCGAGGGAGACCGGCGGGGACGCGACAATGCCCGACGTATAACGGGCCAGCATGTCGCCATTGACGTCGAAAATATGTCCGACGATGATGCTCGGCTCGGCTGTCAGCGAGCGCAGAACCTGGTTCGCGAGTTTCCGGTCTTCAAACGTGATGGCCGCCACACTGTTTGTGCCGATGACCTTTGCCACCGTGCTGAGGTTCTCGACGATGTTCTGTCGATAGGCCATGCCTTCAGTGGCGGCCTGCATCAGCGATGCGAGCAGCAACGCCGTGATGGTCGTCGCCAGCATGATGCTGATGAGTTTCTTCGCAACCGGGATGTCGGCAAATGATTTCATGGGCGTCTTCTAGCGCTCGCTGCTGCTGTTTCTGATGGTGGCCAGTTGTAACAGTTGCGCGCTGATATCGAGCCCGGCCCGAGTGCTCGCGCCGACGTTGATCGCGAACCGGATCCGGTTCCGGTAGATCTCCAGCGAGACGATGCCGCCGAGATCGACGAAGTCGTGGCTATCACCGATCGTCAGCACCGGCGAATGAGCGACATCGGAGACCAGCGCAACCCGTCGCTCTTTCATCGCCCGGCTCAGGAACAGTATCTTGCAGTCACTCGCGACCGTCTCGTCTGCTTCGAAGCGACGGACTTCGATCGGTCGCCCCCGGACGGTTTTTCCGGTCAGGGCTTCCAGGGCGGGGCCAATCGGGTCCGCAACCGGCAGGC
>SMWD01000088.1 GCA_004357495.1 Gammaproteobacteria bacterium | reverse complement strand
GCACGTGCCGTGGAAGAAATCCTGGAAAGACGACTCGCACAGTAGATGCGGTCGCTACCAGATAGAATCTACTTAGGGTAAGCTTAATCGAAGTGTCTAAAGAGACCGGTACCGACATGAAATCGACAATTTTGCTGATCGTTTTACTCTCCGCGCTCGCCGGCTGTAACCCGACCGTCAAGATCGAGGCGCCCGACAAGCCAATCGAGATCAATCTCAACGTCAGGATCGAACATTCAATCCGGCTCCAGATCGACAAGGAACTGGAAGGCCTGTTCGATGAAGACAGCGACGTATTCTGAGGATAATGAAGATGAAAAAGATCTTTGCTGCAATTGGACTGATGCTGATACTGCAGAATGCGTGGGCCATCGACATACACAGTGCCAAGGCGCAGGGGCTGGTTGGCGAAGCCAACACCGGTTACATCGCCGCCGTGCAGGCACCGGCGAGCGCCGAGGTCAGGGCATTGATTGCCGAGGTTAATTCAAAAAGAAAAGCCAGTTTCACAAGCACCGCACAAAAGACAAGTACGACGGTCACGCAGGTCGCTAACCGCTTTTATGAAATTGCCGTGCAGAAAACGGCTGCCGGAGAATACTACCAGGACGCCGGCGGCCGCTGGCGGAAGAAATAGCCACTGCAGAATCGCGGCTGAAAGCCGCTCCCACGTTACTATTGGCAGGATCGTAGGAGCGGCTTCCAGCCGCAATATTCGGGCTTTTCAGGTTGAAATCACATCGTTTTGACGCCGGTAAAGAGTTTAAGGGACAGCAGCGGGTCGAACCGAAGTTTTCTAAAACTTCGGTTCGACCCCGGTCGTTTAGGGATGCCTCCACCGAATACAGAGCATTACAGGGTCAATTAGCACAAAAAATAGTGTACGCTCTGGTACGAATAACAACCAAGAGGAAAGCAATATGGACTTTCTCAAAGGCCTGTCTCCCCATGTTCACTGGGGCCTGCGCTTGTCACTGGCTGCCACGTTTCTGTACCACGGCGCCGGCAAACTTCCGGTCGAAGGACCCATGATGGGTATGCCCGTCGCCGCGGTCTGGATGCTGGCCCTGGCCGAAATCGCCGCCGGTGTGTGTTTGATTGCCGGCGCATTCGGCAAGGAAATACTGACCCGTATCGGCGCCCTGATCGTCATCGTCGTCATGATCGGCGCCATCGCGATGGTTCACGCCAAGAATGGCTTCAGTGTCATGAACGGCGGCATGGAGTTCCAGATCCTGATGCTGGTTACCGGCTTGTACCTGGCAGCGAAAGGAAACGAAGTCTAAGCAACGCCCAAAAATGGTGCCGGATTTATTTAGCAAAATAAATCCGGTACCTTTTTGGAAAACGCTCAAACTCCAGCAAATATCCTTCTGACTCCATCGCCTCAGAACCGCTCGTTACGAACACGATGTGCTCGAAGCCCGGACCGGCCTGCTGTTGAATGAGTTCGGTCAGTCGCTCCAGCGCATCGCTCGTAAACGAATAACGATAACCATGCGCGATGCGTGCCAGCTGATCTTCTATCGCTGCGTTAACCTCGGGATGTGCATATCCAAGCGAGAACACCGCGGGACCGCCGGAGCCGTCGATATATTGCTTGCCGCTGGTGTCGGTGACGTAACATCCACTCGCATGTGCGACTTTAGGCAGAACTTGCGATTGGGTTTCTGATCCGGAAAACTTTCTCATGATTGCGCATCATACGATTCTCGCGGAGTACATAGCGCAAGGTCTTACGAAACCGCGGCAGCGATTTTTGTCACGTGCCGCAGATCCGACCCGCAACAGCCGCCGAAGACGTTGAGCCACGGCATCGATCTAAATAGCGACTTGTATTGCGCCGCGAGTTCTTCCGGATCGCCCTCGTCAAGCTCCTCACATTCATCCAGTTCGGCATGGCTGAGCCGCGACGCGTTGCACCGGAGGCCATGTATACGACGGGTCCAGTCCGAATCGTCCAGGACATGAAAAAAATGATCGGGATGGGCGCAATTCACCATGAAGTACGCTGCTGCCGCATCGGTTGCTTCATCGACAGCACCTATGGCTTCGCCGAGCGGCTGACCGGTCGGTAGTTTGCCGTCGGTTTCGACAGTGAATGACACGACCGCGGGTAAACCGACATTGCTCGCCGCACGTACCACACCAATAGCCTCATCAGACTGGGTAAATGTCAGTGCTGTAATCATGTCGACGTCCGTCGCAGCCAACCATCCTAATTGTTTTGCGTGATATTCCTCGGCCTGATCGGCAGCCACCTCGACCTCCGGTGCGTAGGCGTCGCCTTGCGGACCAATCGCCGCATTTAAGACAATGGGCTTCTTATTGCCGGAGAATTCTTCCCTCAGACTGCTCATGAATGCGATCGACTCTTCGTTCACCTGGTGCAGAAACGCTTCATCTTCACCAAGATCGCCGGCCCAGTGCATATGTGCCTTCCAGGTCTGGCTGTCGAGGATATAACCCGCGTCGTATTCATTCGCCAGCGCCAGGAAGCCACGAAAGTAGTCGGCCATGACCTCCCTGCCGGCTGGGTCCGGCAACAGCGTATGCGCCGCAAACTCACGAATCTCTATGCCGTGATTGAATATCAGATCGGTCTCTATCCCGGCGTCGGTCAGGTACAGATCGCCCGATAGCTGCGGCAAATTGTCTCGATAGCGGCTCATGGCCTTCCCTCCTTATTCCTATTAGATGGAGTATAGGGGAAGTTTTTTGTGCGCCGAATAGGTAGGATCCCTGATTCCACCATTTCGCACGGTACCGCCATGAATCGCTCCTCGATATTGCTGGTCATTTTGACCTTCGTCCTGTCTTGCTCGGCCTATGCCCAGCAGGAAGAAACCTACGATTACTTCTCCGCCAATCGCACAATGATCCGCAACGGCGTGCAGGCCGTACTCATGTGCAACGGTTTGTTTACGGGGCATCGCACACTGGAGCAGGTATTTGCCCAGGAGTTGGCGTACCTGACGCCGCCAAGATTTGATGGGCCTGTTGGCACCGTGGACGGTGGTGAATACGCAATCGACCGCGACAGGAAGGCCGTCGCCATCGGCGGACCGACCACCGGAACGATCATCCGTGCCGCATTCAGGGAAGGCATTGGCTGCGTCGTCATGGCGCCGGACCAGACCTTCGACGATATCGATTCACTGCCGCAACTCGATCTGCCCTATCCCGCAATGGATCCGGCAACCACACCGTGGCCGAACGGCGACCTGGTTCAGGAAAAACCGTTACCCGGCAACATCGATGCAAGTGCGCTACAGGCGGCCTCCGACTGGGCTTTCGATCGCGACACCCCTGAGCAGGACACCCTGAGCCTGATGGTCGTTTACAAGGGCGACATCATTCATGAACGTTACGCCGACGGCGTCGACATGACGACGCGCACGCGCACCTGGTCCACCGCGAAAAGTATCGCGGTTACACTGATGGGCATGCTCGTCGATCAGGGCAGAATGGACCTCGACGCAGCGCTCGGCTTAGAGTGGGAACCGGCGCTCGAAAACCCGCAAAACGATCCGCGCAATACCATCACGCTGCGCAATGTACTGAACATGTCCAGCGGACTCTATCCGATCGATAGCTTTGGGTTGGAATACGCCAACGGTTCGGGGCTCAGCTACTGGGCCGGCGCCAGTTCGATAAACGGCGCGCGTAATCGCGGGCTGGTTCGCGAGCCGGGCACCTTCTGGGACTACGAGAATTACGACACACTGCTCGCGGTTTACGCGATGAAACAGGCGCTCGGCAGTGACAAGGTGTACCAGGAATTCCCACGCCGGGCGCTGCTGGACAAGATCGGCATGCGTAATACCTTGATCAGTGCCGACCGCTTCCACGATTTTATTCTCAGTAGCCAGGTGTATACGAACGCGAGGGACCTCGCACGATTCGGATTGCTATACCAGCAAAACGGCACCTGGAACGGTAAGCGTCTGATTTCTGAAGACTGGATCGAGTTCGTGCGCACGCCTGCACCCGCGACCAAAGATCGCGGCAACTTCTATGGCGGCCAGTGGTGGCTGGTACCCGATGACAGAACCGACGTACCTAAAGATGCTTATTCAACGGCGGGCAATCGTGGCCAGTACGTGATCGTCGTGCCGACGCACGACCTGGTAATAGTTCGTCGTGGACTGGACTACGGAAAGCAGGGATTCAACAACTGGGATTTGACCCGGGAAGTGCTGAAAGCCTTTGGCCCGGATCAGGCGATTTCACAACTGGCGAACTAACCACTGATTATTGTCAAGCAATCTTTCGCCCGCTGGGGCGGGCTCCTACAAAACAATTGATTGCTAATTCGGCAGTTGGGATTTGTAGCAAGAGACCGTAGGAGCCCGCCCCAGCGGGCGATTCATTTTCTAATAAGCAATCGCGTAGCAATCACGTCGCGGGTCCGCAGCGGCGATGCGATTACCTGTCGCGGGATCCAGCATCACGGCGGTCGCGCAACCTGATATTTTGAATGGTGGAACGACGTTGACGTCATGACCCCGCTTACGCAGCTCGTTGATAACCTCAGCACCTATGTTCGATTCAATATTGACTCGATTGAAACCGCTGCTGTGCGGCCAGAACGACATATAGAAATGTAGCGTCTGCACGCGCGGCCACTCGATTGCCGTATGCAGATTTGGATACCAGTCTTCCCGAAACTCCACGATGTTCAGGAATGTCTGCAATATCGTCTGTTCCTGGTTGTCACCGCCCGGCGTGCCGATCGCGAGCAGCGGTTCGTCGCCGCGCATCACAATACTCGGCGTCAGCGTGTAACGCGGGCGCGACCGCGGCCTGAGCTGAGCTGCTTTCGATTTATCGAGCCAGAACTGCTCACCGCGCACGCTCATGCCAATCCCGGTATCGCCCAGGATTACGGCGCCGCCAATCCAGCCGCCGCTCGGCGTGCTGTCAAAGACGTTGCCATCTTTGTCGATGATCGCAATATGCGAGGTATCCTTCAGCGATTCCGGGTGATCGACGAACGCAGTGCTCAATTCGGCAGGTGCGGGATCCTCCCCGGCGACCCAGTAGTCCCAGCTGTCGACAGATGAATCGAATGGTAATGGATCACCTGCAATAAATGACATTGATGAGCGGGCCATATCGATTTCCGCTGCCCGTTGCCGGGCATACCCTTTCGATAACAGGCCCTCGGCCGGGACCTCGACAAAATCCTGGTCCGCGTAATAAGTATCGCGATCTGCATAGGCCAGTTTCAATGCCTCGATCAACACATGCGTGTAGTCGGCGCTGTTGTGGCCCATCGCACGCAGGTCGAAGGTTTCAAGGATGTTGAGCGCCTGCAACAGCGCCGGTCCCTGGCTGTTGAACGGTTGCTTGTAGACGGTATAGCCGCGGTAGTCGACATGGGCTGGCGCCTCCACGCGCGCGTAAAACTCGGCGAAATCGGATAACGCGAAATCCGAACCATGCTCGCGCAGGTAGCTGACCATCTCCTCGGCGATGTCACCTTTATAAAAACGATCGCGAGCGGCCACGATGGCCGCCTCTCTGCCGGCCTCCGCATTTTCACGTTCAGCCTCGACCATTCGTCTGAATGTGTTGGCAAGACCCGGAAAGCGAATCGTTTCACCCGCCCGATAAAAGGAACCATCCGGTTTTAACCAATAGCGCTGGTTGTCCGGCCATTGATTGATAAAGTCGATTTCCCGCTCGATGCTGCGTGTCGTACGCCCGCGTAACGGGAAGCCTTGTTCCGCGTACTCGATGGCGCGCGCGGCAACCTGCTCGAACGTCATCGTTCCCCAGCGCTCCAGCACTGTAAGTGCCGCGTGCAACGCACCGGGCACCACTGCCGGATCCAGCCCCTGCCCCTCGAGGTTCTTGCCATCGCGCAGATAGTCATCGATATTGGCGGCCGCCGCGGCCCATCCCTGTCCGGTAATGGAGGTGACCTTTCGTTCGCTCTGCGGATAAACCAGTATCAGCGCCTCGCCGCCAATCCCATAAAGATC